>CALVPS010000027.1 GCA_944354035.1 uncultured Clostridia bacterium
GCTCCGGTCGGGCCGATTTCCCCTTGCGGGCCGGTCGCTCCGGTCGGGCCGATTTCCCCTTGCGGGCCGGTCGCTCCGGTCGGGCCGATTTCCCCTTGCGGGCCGGTCGCTCCCGTCGGGCCGATTTCCCCTTGCGGGCCGGTCGCTCCCGTCGGGCCGATTTCCCCTTGCGGACCGGTCGCTCCCGTCGGGCCGATTTCCCCTTGCGGGCCGGTCGCGCCGGTCGTACCGGTTCCGTCGGAACCGATCGCCACTTCGCGGCAAACCCAGTACGCGACGCCGCAGGGATCGCATTCACAGTAGCGTTTGTATATCGTCATTTGTACTCCTCCGTATTTTTCGATCGGGCGGGCGGCAAGCTGCACGCAACGCCCCTACTCCATCATATCCTGTACGGGGAGATCGTGTGAACCAATGAAATTATCGCTGTGTATGATCGTAAAAAACGAGGCGGACGTTCTTGCACGCTGTTTAAACAGCGTTGCTTCCTGCGTAGATGAGATCGTGATCGCCGATACCGGCTCGACGGATGATACCCGAGGCATCGCGCGGCAGTACACACGGCACGTCTTTGACGAGCCGTGGCGCGACGATTTTGCCGCCGCCCGCAACGCCTCGTTCGCAAGGGCAACGGGCGATTATCTGCTTTGGATGGACGCGGACGATGTGCTGCTTCCGGAAGATCGGACGCGCCTGACGGCCCTGCGAGAAAAGTTGCCGCAGGAAGAGCCCGACCTTGTATTTGCCAAATACCGCTTCGGGAGCCTGTGTTATCTGCGCGAGCGTATTGTGCGGCGGACCTCCGGATTTATGTGGACGGGACGCGTACACGAATGCATTGTCCCGCGCGGAAAGATCCTTCATGCCGATTTCGGCGTGCAGCACCTGCCGCGCAAAAAGAAAGATGCGGCACGCAATTTACGCATCTACCGGCTGTGGCAGGCGGAGACGACGCTGCACGGCCGCGACCTGTTCTACTACGGGCGCGAACTGTACTATAACGGACTGTACACCGAAGCCGTTGCCGTATTGCGCGAGATGCTGAACGGCGAAGGCTGGTACGTCAACAAAATAGAAGCCTGCCGCACGATCGCAAACTGCAAACGGGCACGCGGCGATACAGACGGGGCGCTCGAAGCGTTGTTGCAGAGCTTTCGCTACGGTGCGCCGCGGGGCGGGATCTGCTGCGACATCGGAGAACTCTTTTTGCAGAGCGGACGCGACGAAGAGGCCGCCTTTTGGCTGGGAACGGCGCTGAACTGCCCGGACCGCTCGGGCGAAGGCGATTTTGACTGCCCAGAAGAACGCACGCTGCGCCCCCTGCTGGCGCTGACGCGCCTGGCCTATCTGCACGGCAGGCAAACGCTTGCCCTGCAATATCACAGGCGTGCGGAGGCGCTGTATCCCGAGCACCCCGCCGTACGCTGCAACCGCACGTTTTTCGAGCGAAAATCGTCCCCTCCCTCTTGACAACTTATGCCGTGTATGTTACCATTGTCACGAAAACACCCGCCGACGCGGCGGCGCAAGGAGACACGGCATGACGCAGCGCGATCATCGACGCACCAAACTCATCCTTAAAATCGTGGGGCTGTGCCTGGCGATCGGCGGTCTCTGCTGCACGATCGTCGGCTTTGCAGACATGTTTGCGTCCACCCGCGCAGGCGACATGCCGGAACTGTTTTTTTTGCTGATCATAGGGTTCCCCAGCCTGGCGTTCGGCCTGATGATGACCGCGCTTGGCTTCCGCCGCGAACTTACGACCTATGCCAAAAACGAGACCGTTCCCGTCGTAAACGAAGCAGGGGAAGAACTTGCCCCCGCAGTCCGCTCCGTCTCGCAGGCGGCGGCGGACGGCATACGGCAGGCTGGGACGAAGACCTGCCCCAAATGCGGCGCGGCCTGCGCAGAAGGCCTGAACTTCTGCGAAAAATGCGGCACGCCGCTGACAAAGACTTGCCCCGTGTGCGGAAAAACCGTAAACGGCGACGCCGCGTTCTGCGGGCATTGCGGCGCAAAGCTTACCCCGTAGCCGCCCGCATCCCGATCGCCGGACCGCACGTTTCCGACCCGGGATCCCCCGCCGGCCATGCCGGCGGTCTTTTATTGCAACCAAAAAAATGCGGGAATATAAATTCCCGCATTTTTTTGGTTTCGATCAAAAGTCCACTTCGGTATCGTAATAGCAGCACTTAAGCAGTTTTTCCATCTCTTCGACGGAGGGCTGACGGGGATTGGAGCCCGTGCAGGCATCCCCGATCGCATTGACCGCAATGTCGTGCAGGCGCGAGAGGAATACGTCTTCGGGAACGAAGCCCTGCTCGCAAGGATAGCTGTCCGCACCGTAATGCTTGATGCAGTGCGGGATGTTGAGCTGATCGTTCATGCCGCGCAGAAACTTGATGAGCAACGCCACCTTTTCGTCGTCGTTCTTGCCGCCCAGGTGCATGTAGTCGGCGATCACGCCGTAGCGCTTTTTGGCCGTCGGATCCTTGGCGTTGAAGGCGATGACCTTGGGCAGATACATGGCGTTTGCCGCGCCATGGATGATGTGCGCGCCATAATCGGCGAACGCTGCACCCGTCTTGTGCGCCATGGAGTGCACAATACCCAGCAGCGCGTTCGAGAACGCCTGCCCGGCAAGGCACTGCGCGTTATGCATTTTATCGCGCGCCGCCATATCGCCGTTATACGAGGGGATCAGATCTTTCTGGATCATTTCGATCGCATGGATCGCAAGCGGATCGGTAAAATCGCAGTTTGCAGTAGAGACATACGCTTCGATCGCGTGCGTCATGGCGTCCATACCGGTATGCGCCACCAGCTTTTTGGGCATCGTTTCGGCCAGTTCGGGATCGACAATGGCGATATCGGGCGTGATCTCAAAGTCCGCGATCGGGTACTTTATGCCCTTTTGATAATCGGTGATGATGGAGAACGCCGTCACCTCCGTCGCCGTACCGGACGTGGAGGGAATTGCGCAGAAGTGCGCCTTTTTGCGCAGTTCGGGAATGCCGAACACCTTGCACATATCTTCGAACGTGATATCGGGATACTCGTACTTGATCCACATGGCCTTTGCCGCGTCGATGGGCGAACCGCCGCCCATGGCAACGATCCAGTCGGGTTGAAATTTAAGCATCGCCTCGGCGCCACGCATGACCGTATCGACGGAAGGATCCGCTTCGATCCCCTCGAACAGCTCCACCTCCATTCCGGCTTCCTTTAAGTATGCAACGGCGCGATCCAAAAAGCCGAAGCGCTTCATCGAGCCGCCGCCGACGCAGACCATTGCCCGCCGGCCCTTCAGCGTTTTAAGCGTTTCAAGCGCGCCTTTTCCATGATACAGATCTCTGGGTAACGTAAACCTTGCCATATAATACTCCTTTCGTTTTTTTGCGGACCGATCGGCCGCTCTCTTGCCAAACAATATTATAAACGCGGAAGGCCGTTTGTCAAGACCCCTTTTGTATTTTTTACGAATTTTTTACAACCTGCCGCCGACCGCCCGAAACTTGCCGAAAGGGCGCTTCAATACGCCGCTCGTCAGGCGCCGCAAGCCGCTCTTCTCCCCCGCCCTCGTGCGGAAAGAGCGGCCGTTGATCGCCCCCTTTCCCGAACGACCCGACAAGGCGTCCGACGACAAAAGATCGCCCGCGATCCGTCCTCTGTTGCGCCCCGCCGCAAAAGGCGGCTTCCGCTTGCAGGCTCCTTGCTTGCGGCGAAACGGACCGCACGCCCGCAACGCTACGGACGACGCTTTCCGGTGAGCGACGAAACGCTCAGCTTCAACACGCAGGTACGGCCCAAAACGTCCGGCAAAAATACGCCGCAGGGCATGCCGCCGTGCGCAAGCAACCGCCGCAGCCCTGCCTGCGCCTCCGTCCCGGTCACCGGACGCATCTCCCCCTCGCCGAACACGCTTTCGTAGCGCGCCGTCGCCGTACAGGCAGCGCCGCCCGCGGGGGGCACATTCTGCACGCTGCGCACGCCCGAAAAGGCGACGCGGCAATTGTGAGCGAGCAGCACCTGTTTTTTGCCCTCCGCGGCTCCGTGGAACCAAAGCGTAAGGCCGTCATCTTCCTCCATTCCGAAATGCATCGGCACGGCATACGGATATGCGTCGCCCGCAAAAGCCACCGTAACATAGGGGCATCCGCGCAAAATTTCCACTGCTTCGCGGTAGGTCGTTTGATATTCCGCTCTGCGCATCATAGCGCCTCCTTTTCGCGGCCCGCGGCCGCCCGACGCGCCGCTCCGGCGCGCACAAAAATCGGCGCGGACGATACGTCCGCGCCGGTCGATATCACTCCCACTCGATGGTGCCCGTGGGCTTGGGCGTAAGATCGTACAGCACGCGGTTGACGCCCGCGACTTCGCGCGTGATGCGATCGGTGATGTGCTGCAGCAGCGCAAAGGGAACGTCTTCTACGGTGGCGGTCATGGCGTCCTTGGTGTTGACCGCGCGAACGATCACGGGCCATGCGAACGAGCGCTTGCCCTCTTTTACGCCCACCGACTTAAAGTCCGGCACAACGGTAAAATACTGCCATACCTTGCCCTCCAGGCCGTTTTTTGCAAACTCCTCGCGCAGAATGGCGTCCGATTCGCGCACGGCCTCCAATCGGTCGCGCGTGATGGCACCCAGGCACCGCACGCCAAGCCCGGGACCGGGGAAAGGCTGGCGGTACACCATGTTATCGGGCAGCCCCAGCGCCTTACCGACCACGCGCACCTCGTCCTTGAACAAAAACTTTAAGGGTTCTACGAGCTCGAACTTGAGATCTTCGGGGAGACCTCCCACGTTGTGGTGCGCCTTGACGGGGCCGCTCTCCAAAATGTCGGGATAGATGGTGCCCTGCGCCAAAAACTCGATGCCCTGCTGCTTGCGCGCCTCCTCTTCAAATACGCGGATGAACTCCGCGCCGATCACTTTGCGCTTTTGCTCGGGCTCCGCAACACCCGCAAGCTTATCGAGGAAGCGGTCGACGGCATCCACATACACGAGATTGGCGTCCATTTGGTTGCGGAACACCTCCACGACCTGTTCGGGCTCGCCCTTTCTTAAAAGCCCGTGGTTTACGTGTACGCACACGAGGTTCTTGCCGATCGCTTTGATGAGAAGCGCCGCCACGACAGAGGAATCCACCCCGCCCGAGAGGGCGAGCAGCACCTTTTTATCCCCCACCTGCGCGCGCACGGCCGCGATCTGCTCCTCGATAAAGGCATTGGCGAGCGCCTCCGTGGCGATACGCTCCATGCTCTCCGGTCTTACATTGTTCATATTCCGTCTCCTTACTAAAATAATATCGGTTTATATCCTGCCGGGCCGCGCCGCCGGGCCGACGGGACAGCGTATGGCGTATATACCGCGGCACGTTATTCCCACTCGATGGTCGCGGGCGGTTTTCCGGTGATGTCGTATACGATGCGGTTGGCGTGCGGCACCTCGTTGGCAATGCGGTTGGAAACCTTTTCCAATACGTCGTAGGGAATGCGCGCCCAATCGGCGGTCATGGCGTCCACGCTGGTCACCGCGCGCAGGGCGATCACGTTTTCGTACGTTCTGAAATCCCCCTGCACCCCCACCGTTTTACTGTTGGTGATCACGGCAAAGTACTGCCAGATACTGCCCGCAAGCCCGGCTGCGGCCACCTCTTCGCGGAAGACGGCGTCGGCCTCGCGCAGCGTTTCAAGCTTTTCACGCGTGACTTCGCCCATGATGCGAATGGCAAGTCCGGGACCGGGGAAGGGCTGGCGCTGTACCACGGAATCGGGAAGTCCCAGCTCGGTGCCGACGCGGCGCACCTCGTCTTTAAACAGGTCGCGCAGCGGCTCCACGATCTCGCGGAAGTCGACGACGGAAGGAAGTCCGCCCACGTTGTGGTGCGACTTGATGACGGCGCTCTTGCCCGTTCCGCTTTCGATCACATCGGGATAGATGGTCCCCTGCACCAAAAAATCGACCGCACCGATGGCCTTTGCCTCGCGTTCGAACACCTTGATAAATTCGGCGCCGATGATCTTGCGCTTTTGCTCGGGTTCCGCAACACCCGCGAGCGCCGCCAAAAAACGCTCGCCCGCGTCGGCGCGGATAAGACGCATGCCCAGCTTTTTTTGGAAGACCTCCATCACTTCGTCCGCTTCGCCCTTGCGCAGCAGGCCGTGATCGACAAATACGCAGGTGAGGTTTTCGCCCACGGCGCGGTGCACCAGCGTGGCCGCGACGGCGGAATCCACCCCGCCCGACATGGCGCACAACACCTTTTGCCCGCCGATCTTCGCGCGCAGGCGCGTCACCTGCTCGGCCACGAAATTGCGCATCGTCCAATCGCCCTTTGCCCCGCATATGCCGTACAAAAAGTTTTTTATCAACCGTTCGCCGTACGCCGTATGCACCACTTCGGGGTGGAACTGCACGCCGTAAATGCGGCGCGCCTCGTCGCCGTAGACGGCGGCGGGACAGCTCTCGGTGCAGGCAAGCGCCTCAAACCCGGCAGGGAGTGTCTCCACGTGATCGGTGTGGCTCATCCAGCAGATGCTCTTTTCGGGGATATCCTCCGAAACGGGACTGCGGCGAACAAAGGTCAATTCGCGCTTGCCATACTCGCTCTTTGCCGAATGCACGACGCGGCCGCCCAGCGTGTAGGCGATCAGCTGACAGCCGTAACAAATGCCCAGCACGGGAATGCCCAGCGAAAAGATCGCGGGGTCGATATGCGGCGAACCCGCGTCGTACACGCTGTTGGGGCCGCCCGTAAAAATAATACCGATGGGCGCATATTGTCTGATCTCTTCGAGCGGCATACTGCAGGGCCGCAGGTCGCAATATACGTTTAAGTCGCGCACGCGCCGCGCGATGAGTTGATTGTACTGTCCGCCGAAATCGAGAACAAGTACCCGTTGATGCTGCATGGTTTTCTCCGTTTTTCGCTTTATTTTAAGCGCAAAACGCCCGTATCGGGCGTTTTTTTGTATATCTTGCTCAGTTGCGGACCGAATAGTTGGGCGCTTCCTTGCTGATGGAAATGTCGTGCGGATGACTCTCTTGCAGACCGGCGTTGGTGATGCGCACGAATTCGGAATTTTTGCGCAGCTCCTCAATGGTCTTTTTGCCGCAATATCCCATGCCCGAACGGATACCGCCCACCATCTGGAACACGATCTCCGATACGGTGCCGCGGTAAGGAACGCGGCCCTCTACCCCTTCGGGAACAAACTTGCTGGCGTTCTCTTGGAAGTAGCGGTCTTTCGAGCCCGCCGCCATGGCCGCAAGCGACCCCATGCCGCGGTACACCTTAAAGCTCCTGCCCTGATACAGTTCGATCTCGCCGGGGCTTTCGGCCGTGCCCGCAAGCATGGAACCGATCATAACGGCACTGCCGCCCGCTGCAAGGGCCTTTACGATGTCGCCCGAATACTTGATGCCGCCGTCCGCAATGATGCGCTTGCCCAATTTATCGGCCATTTCGGCGCAGTCCATGACGGCCGTCAGCTGGGGCACGCCGATGCCCGCCACCACGCGCGTGGTGCAGATGGACCCGGGGCCGATGCCCACTTTAACGATGTCCGCACCCGATTTTATCAGCGCTTCCGTCGCCGCCGCCGTTGCCACATTGCCGGCGATGAGCGGCACGCCGGGGTATTTCGACTTGATCTCTTCCACCTTTTTTAATACCATGTGCGAATGTCCGTGCGCCGTGTCGATGGCGATGACGTCGACCTTCGCCTCTACCAGCGCGGCCACGCGCTCCATGGTATTTGCGGCCGTTCCCACCGCGGCGCCCGCCAAAAGACGTCCGTTTTTGTCGCGCGCGGAATTGGGATACTGGATGCTCTTTTCGATATCTTTTATGGTGATAAGACCCTTTAAGTAGCCCCCGTCGTCGACGATGGGCAGCTTTTCGATGCGGTGCTTGCCCAAAATTTTCTGCGCGTCCGCCAGCGACGTCCCCACGGGCGCGGTGACCAGGTTTTCTTTGGTCATCACGTTTTCGATGGGCTGATCGAAATTGGTTTCAAAGCGCAGGTCGCGATTGGTAAGGATGCCGACGAGCTTGCCGTTTTTGGTAATGGGCACGCCGCTGATGCGGTAGCGCTCCATGAGTGCAATGGCGTCGCGCACCAGGTTCTGCGGCTCCAAAAAGAAGGGATCGGTAATTACGCCATGCTCCGAACGCTTTACCTTATCGACCTCTTTTGCCTGATCCTCGACCGACATGTTTTTATGAAGGATGCCCATGCCGCCCTCGCGCGCCATGGCGATCGCAAGACGGCTTTCGGTAACGGTATCCATTGCGGCGGAAATGATGGGAATGTTTAAACGGATCCCCTCTGCCAGCGTCGTTTTAAGATCCACTTCGCTCGGCAGCACGTCGGACGCCTGCGGGACCAGCAGCACGTCGTCGAACGTAAGCCCCTCTTTTACGATTTTACTCATTTGCAGCTACCTCCAAAATTTTTACGATATTTTGATAGTCGGTATTTTCCGCGTCGAACGATTCCCCCTTCAGCGTCTCCAGCAGCATGCCGCAAAAGGCGGCGTCCTCCGCTTCGGCGGCCGTAACGGCCAATGCGATCACGGGGTTGCCCATGGGGAAAGAGGCGTCTGTTTCGGATACGGCAAACGCGATCGTCTCGTCGCGCGCCTCGTCCGTACGCGCCAGCCGGTACTCCACGCAGGCCGCAAGCCCGCACACATACCCACGGTACGAAAGCGCGGGGATCCCATCGGGAAGGGCCTGCTCGTCACGCGATACGCAGTATTCCGAAAATGCCTCGTGCTTGTAGAGCTGACCAAAGCGCTGCTGCGCCTTGACGTCGTCCTCGCGCTCCGCCGCGATCTCGAACGAACGGGCAAGATAGGAAATTTCGCGCGAGCGCTCGTACTCCTGATAAGCGTAATCGCCGCTGATATCCGTCATCCCCAGCGACGCCGTAAGGTCCATCATAACGGCGGGCGCACACAGCGAAACGATCCCGAAGGCGGCGATCGCCAAAATCAGCGTTACGCCGAGCGTAATAAACGCCGTTTTTATAATTAACTTCTTCATATGGCCGATAAAACGACGAACGACTCCCTTGCAATGCGTGATTTTACATATTCTAACACAGGCGCAAAAAAAAATCAACCGAAACAAAAGAAAAAGTCCGGAAAAGTCATGACGAAAGCGCACGCTTCATAAGCATAGAGCATGAAAAAACGCTTTGTCCTTGCAGTCATGTTTTTGCCGGCGCTGCTTGCGGGCCTTACCGCGTGCGCCAAAGAAGAATATGCGGACCGCCTTTCGGAAGTGCGCTCCGATATCTTTTATGCGGAGACGGAACAGTTCACCGTGACCCTGTTTTGCACCGCGCGCGAATATCCGTATGCCGACGACGGGATCGCCTGCCCCGTAAGCAAGGTGGCGGAAATTTCCGTCGTCCCCGTCGCGCCCCCCGACGGCACGGTGGAAGTGTACGTTGTGGCGGAGGGCGGCGAATGGGGCGGCGAAGCCTCGTACCGGTCGGTATACGGCGACTACCGCTATTCGCAGGGAGTGGACGTCTTCCCCGCGGGCAGCGTTACGCTGCGCGTGGTATACGGCGACCGGGTACAGGAGCTGGCGGCGACTTCCGTACGTAACGAACACACGCTGTCGCCCGAAGCGGCGCTGAACATTGCCGCCGCTTCCGAAGCGCAGGCGCTTGCGCGCATGAAGCGCGACGGCGTGCTTTGCGCGGAATTTCGCGTAAGACTGCTGCGGCGCGACAAAAACTACTACTATGTGGGCATGATCGACGGCAAGACGACGATATCGCTCCTGCTGGACGCCGATACCGGCGAGGTGCTTGCCCGCCGCGAAAGCCCTCTGTAACGCCCCTTTCACCGCTTTTGCCCGCCGTCCGGCCGGGGCGCGCCCGCCCCCTTGCCGCTTTTGCCTGCCAAAACCGACTTCTGCGCCCGCGCGCCGACGCCCTGCGTAAAATGCGTGAAATATGCATGAGAGGCGTTGACATCTTGCAAAAAACGGGCTATACTGTTGCAGATCTACGATGCAGAAGGGGGCTCGGCGCATGCGGGTCTTTCAAAAAATTTGCTTTGTATTGCTGGCAATACTGTTTGCCGCGGCAGCGCTGATCGCCTTTGCCGCCGCATTTTTCCTTACCGCCGAAGCCGCGGTGGACGCCAGTGCGCGCACGCTGCCCTCCTATGCGCGGGAAGACCTTTCGGAAACGCTGCAAAAACAGACGTGGTCGGACGAGGATTACGATCTGCTGTATCGCCAGACGGGGCTGGGCCGTCCGGCGTTGGACGCGCTGAAAGACGACCCCGACCGCATCCTCACCTTTCAGGACGCGCTCTTCTACGACGGCGCGATCGAACACACGCGCGTCGCCATCACCACGCAGCGCGACGTGATGGCGAACAACTATCGGGCGCCGCTTGCCCCGCTGGAGGACGGCGACGTGCTGATCTCCTCCACCTGTCATACCTTGGGCTGGCGTAACGGGCACGCCGCCCTGCTGATCGACGCCGAACTGGACGAGACGCTGGAATCGGTCTCGCTGGGTATTCCAAGCACAAAGAACATCGGCGGGACCTCGTGGTTCACCCGCGGCGCCAACTTTATGGTGCTGCGCTTAAAAAATGCCGACGCCGCGCTGCGCGCGCAGATCGCGCAGGTGGCCGAAGAACGGTTGTGCGACATTCCCTACTCCATTACCGTCGGCCTCTTTTCGCCGAAAGATCAGGGTGTCGCCCCGCAGCAAACGCACTGCTCGCACCTTGTATGGCAGGCCTTTTATTATTTCGGATACGACATCGACGCGGACGGCGGGCCCATATGTACAGCGCGCGACATTGCCAACAGTCCTTACTTTGAAGTGGTGCAGGTGTACGGCTTTGACCCCCTGCGCCTGTGGTAATCCCTGCGGAGCAGATCTTGTTCCGCGGCGCCAACGCATCCCCTTTCGGCCCGCACCGACCCTTACGGAAGCCGCTGCGGCGCGATCGACGCTTCGCTTACAATACAGCCGCACATGCCGGGCACGTCCGGCGTGTGTTTTTTTGTGCCGTCTGCCCCGTGTAAGCCCGTTATGACAACGCGCCCCGAACGTACGGCGTTCGGGGCGCGTTGCGCTTTTGCGGATGTCCGCACCGTTATTGTGCGTACTCCGATAAAATTTGATTTTGCACAAACAGGAACTCGTCTTTAATGCGCGTAACGTCGCCCGTCTCCGCAAGATATTGGCGCGTCTTTCGATAGGCGTCGGCAAAATCCTGCCTCCAATCGGTGCCGAAACGGCGTCTGTACGCCTCTGCCGAGATCCCGTATACGGTGCGCAGCCCCAGCATGACGTATTCGAAGCGCGCATCCCGTTCGCCGACGTCCTCGCAGTCGATGACGGGAAAAAAGCCCGAAAGGATACACTTGATGTACTCGTCGAGATCGGTCGTGTTCAGCAGCCTGCGCTCCGAAAAAAAGGAACTTGCCGAAACGCCCAGCCCCACATACTCGCCCCGCCGCCAGTAGTTTAAATTGTGGCGGCTTTCGCAGCCCTTTTGGCAAAAGTTGCTCACCTCGTAGCGGACATAGCCGGCCTCGGCCAAGCGAGCGCAGCCAAATTCATACAGCGCGGCCACCTCGTCGCCGTCGGGCAGTTCGCCGTTTAAGTAGTCGGTATATATGGGCGTGCCGTCCTCGGGCGTGAGGGCGTACATGGAAATATGCTTCGCCCCGCTGCCTGCGGCAACCGCGATCGTCTTTTGCAGGTCGTCCTGCGTCTGCCCCCGGATGCCGATCATCACGTCCGCCGAAAAATTTTCGCCCTTTAACAACGACGTGCAATACAAATAATCGCGCACCGTGTGCACGCGCCCCAGATCGGCAAGCTGCGCGTCGATCGCCGACTGCAGCCCGACGGAAAACCGGTTGATCCCCGCACGCTTGTAGAGAGCGATCTTTTGTTCGCTGACCGTTCCGGGATTCATTTCGATGGTGACCTCGGGACGGGCGGAGAGCGTAAAACACTCTCCGATCCTGCGCATGGCCGCGTAAATATACTTCGGATCGATCACGGACGGCGTTCCCCCGCCGAAGTATACGGTGTCGAACGTCTTTCCCGCAAACTCCTTTCCGCGCATTTCGATCTCTTTTATCAGACAGGCCATATAGGCCTCGGCCACGTCCATGCGGTTGCAGAACGAAACGAAGTCGCAATAGCGGCACTTTTGTTTGCAAAACGGAATATGCAAATAGATCCCTGCCATTTAACCCCTCCAGCGATACCGCTCCAGATCGACGTACCCGTCGGCGACCGCAACGCCCTCCTGCTCCAACAGCGCGGCCTGCGCCGCGGCGCCACCGAAGGCAAAGGCGGGCGCAAGCCGCCCCTCGCGGTTGACCACGCGGTGACACGGGATCGCACCCGGCTGCGGATTCTGATGTAGCGCCCAGCCCACCTGCCGCGCGCAGCGGGGCGCCCCAACGGCCGCCGCCACCTGCCCGTAGGTGACCACCGTGCCCGCAGGGACCCGCATGACATAGGCATATATGCGTGCAAACAGCGGCTGGCCATTTTCGGACATGCCCGCCCTTTCACGACCGCGCCGCCTGCATTCCTCGGACATGCCCGCCTCACAGCCTCTTGTTTCGGGCAGCGGCGCAGACATGCCCCCGTTATTATGCGTCTTTAAAAACGGATCTTTCGGCATGGCACTCATTTTTTATCTTTATTTGTCTTTAAGATCTGCATAAACACTTCGCTGGGGACCTCCACGCTGCCGACCTGGCGCATGCGCTTTTTGCCCTCTTTTTGCTTTTCCAGCAGCTTTTTCTTGCGGGTGATGTCGCCGCCGTAGCACTTGGCAAGCACGTCTTTGCGCACGGCCTTTACCGTTTCGCGCGCAATGATCTTGCCCCCCACCGCCGCCTGAATGGGGATCTCGAACAGCTGGCGGGGAATGGCGTCTTTTAAATTTTCGGCCAGCGTTCTGCCGCGCTTATAGGCGTGATCCTCGTGCACGATGGTCGAAAGCGCGTCGCACGCCTCGCCGTTCAACAGAATATCGAGTTTGACGAGCCTGCTCCTCTGATAGCCCTCTATTTCGTAATCGAAACTGGCATAACCCTTGGTGCGCGATTTTAATTCGTCAAAAAAGTCGTATACGATCTCGTTGAGAGGAAGACTATAATCGAGGCGCACGCGGCGCGTATCTAAATATGTCATATTTTTATACACGCCGCGCTTATCCCGGCAGAGCTCCATGATCGGCCCCACATATTCGGGCGGGGTATAAATTTCGGCCTTTACAACGGGCTCCTCCATAAAATCGATATCGGTAGGCGGCGGCAGGTGCGAAGGGTTGTCCACGTAAAAGCTGTCGCCGTTGGTCTTGTGCACCAGGTACGAAACGGAGGGCGCCGTGGTGATGATATCGAGGTTAAACTCCCGCTCGATGCGCTCCTGCACGATCTCCATATGCAGCAGGCCCAAAAATCCGCAGCGGAAACCGAACCCCAGCGCCACGGAATTGTCCGGCTCGAAGGTGAGCGCCGCGTCGTTTAATTTTAATTTTAAGATCGCCTCTTTTAAATCGAGGAACTTGCTGCCGTCCAGCGGATAGATACCGCAAAACACCACGGGCAGCACCCTTTTATAGCCGGGCAGCGGCTCTGCCGCAGGTTCGGCGACGTTGATCACCGTATCGCCGACGGCAACGTCTTCGATCGACTTGATGCTGGCGGCGATATAGCCCACTTCGCCCGCCGAAAGGATCGCCTTGGGCTGCAGAGCGGGCGCAAACGCCCCCACCTCGGTCACCTCGTACGTCTTTTCGGAGAGAAAGGGCTTAATTTTATCGCCCGCGCGTACCTGCCCGTCCTTGATGCGCACAAACAGGATAACGCCCTTGTAGTTATCGTAATAGCTGTCGAAGATAAGCGCCCTTAAGGGCGACGCGGTGTCGCCCTCGGGCGGCGGGATGCGTTTTACCACGGCCTCCAGAATATCGCGGATGTTGGTGCCCTCTTTGGCGGAGACGCAGGGCGCATCGGAGGCGTCCAGGCCGATCACGTCCTCTATCTCCCGCCTGGTCTCTTCCACGCGCGCCGACTGCAGGTCGATCTTATTGATCACGGGGACCAGCTCCAAATTGTTTTCGAGGGCAAGGTATACGTTGGCAAGCGTCTGCGCCTCCACGCCCTGCGTGGCGTCCACCACGACCAGCGCGCCCTCGCAGGCGGCAAGCGAACGGCTTACCTCGTACGTAAAGTCGACATGGCCGGGCGTATCGATAAGATTGAGTTCGTATTCTTCGCCCGAGAGGGCGGTATAGTACATCCGCACGGGCGTAAGCTTAATGGTAATGCCGCGCTCACGCTCGATATCCATCGAATCGAGCAGCTGGTCTTCCATGTCGCGCTTGCTCACCTGGCCCGTCAGCTCCATAATGCGATCGGCAATGGTACTCTTGCCGTGGTCGATATGCGCAATAATACAAAAATTGCGCAGGTTTGCGTTTGCCTTTGCCATACAGTCTCCGCCGCCGCGCCGTCGTGTTGCGGCGCACGCCTTTTTCTATGCGTATTATAAACAATTTCGCTGAATTTTGCAACCGCTATTGCAATTCCCGCGGGAATTTGCTACAATAAACATATGAAACTTCCGAAATCGCTGTCACAGCTTCCCATTGCGCACCGCGGGCTGCACGCCGCGGGCGTTCCAGAAAACAGCCTTGCCGCCTTTGTTGCGGCGGCGGAACGCGGCTATGCCATTGAAACGGACGTACGCTTTACAAAAGATAAGCAGCTTGTTCTGTTCCACGACGACACGGTGGACCGCATGACGGACGGCGCGGGGAATGTTTCGGCGTTCTCCTTTATCGACCTGCGTGAACTGCGGCTGGAGCGCACGGAGGAGCGCGTCCCCCTGCTGGAAGAACTGCTGGAAATTGCTGCGGGAAGAGTCCCGCTGCTGCTGGAAATAAAAAATATGCCCGGCATAAAGGGCAACGAAATTGCGGCGGCGATCGCAAAGCTTACGGCCCGTTTTCCCGTTACGTATGCCGTGCAGTCTTTCCAGCCCATGTATGTACGGGCATATAAAAAACTGTGCCCGCAAATTGCCGGGGGCGTTCTCGGATCGGGCGAGCGCTTTACCAAAAGCATGTTCGGCGGCTCCCCTTTCTGGCGCTTGCAGGCACACGTTATAAAGCATTGCAGCATGAATTTTATCGTTGCGCCCGATTTTATCAGCTACCGCGCGCAGGACCTTCCCACGGCGCCCGTTTCGCGCTTCCGCGGCACGCGCCTTGCTTGGGTCGTGCGCTCGCGGGAAGAGGAAGCCGATGTGCGCCGATTTGCCGACAATATTATTTTTGAAGGCTATCTCCCCCACCTCGACCGGATCCCCACGCCCCCGCCGGAGGTACGATAAAAGGACTTATCGCTACGAGAACCCGACGCGGCGCAAAAGCGGCGCGTAAGACGGCAGCGACGACACAGGATCCCCGGCACCTATTTGATTTTGCGGCCGTTGACGTCCGCGAGGGACTATGCCGCCATAGAAAACGGCTACATCGTGGGGATAGGCACATGTACCGATACCGAACTTATCTTAAATATGCCGATTGCCGAAGGTGCGTTTATCGGGTGTGATACCATTACAAAAGTAACTTTCGGACTAGGCGTAACGAGTATTGGCTATCAGGCATTCGGTAATTCGGGGACGGGCTGCAATAGCCTTACGGAAGTCGTGTTCCTCTCTCCCGTGCCGCCCGAGATCGGCAGCGATGTGTTTGGATCGACCTGGAATCATGCGGCGGGCTTTACCGTCTATGTGCCGCAAGGCAGCGTGGATGCATATGAGGCCGTTGAGGACACGTATTGGCAACAATACCTTGTTGCCGCCGGTAAAATTAAAGAAATGTAAGCAAGCATTCTTACATTGACTTATTGGTGCGTTAAATTCAAAATTTTCGGCACAGCCGAGAAAAATGAAACATTCAAAAGAAAGGTAAAAAAATTATGCCAATTACAAGTATAGCAACAATCCTTACTGCGAATATCGGTACATATATGGGTGCCTATTCAAGTTCGCCATATAGCCGTTATTGTTCCTATGACTACTGTCATGATGTGTTTGTCAAAAACCGCAAAAGTGCCGCAAATCCTGCAACGGCGGATTACATGGCGCTCAACCTCTACATGTTCCTTGCAAGCTGGGGAATGGTTTCAAGAGGAAAACTACTAATACAAAATAATTACAAACTGCTGATTGATGCGGTAAAAGTAGTGTGTGATGAAAAATATGACTGGCTGGTGGATGTCGATATATATGCTCCAGGATTTAGCATGGGAAAATACCTCGATGACGTTATGCAACTGAAAGAGGAATTACGGAATGCTATCTATAAAACGGGAATCGGTTATAAATACGACGATACATTGTTGAGCAAAATCATCCTTGTAACGCTCGGTTGCGTCCCCGCTTATGATACAAATGTAAAAAAGTCTATGCGTGCTTTTGGCATTACCGCCTCTTTTAACAAAAACGGGTTGGAAAATCTTTTGGACTTTGCAAATGTATATAAATCGGATATCATGACCGCAATGGCGACGTATAGCGGCAAAACTCTTGTTCCATATTCCCCTATGAAGTATATCGACATGGCTTTGTGGTAAAAGTGTAAACCATATTTTACACGAAAAGAACCGTAGTTGTTTCACTACGGTTCTTTTGTATATAGTGAATTATATGTACAAACAGAAAGAGATATCATATCGGCGCGCTGTAAAGCGAATAGTATCTCTGACGGATACTTGCTTTGCGGGAATTGATTTTACCTCTGCCGATACCCAGTTCGGCACAGACACATAAGCGCGGTATATAATTCGCCCTCATTCCGATACCTTCCGTTTGAGAACTTTGTGACCAACATTTCCATCTGAACACCTCTTGAATTGGATTTGCCTTTTTCGGGCAACAGGCGGGGCAGCATGGGACGGTGAATGTCGGTATTCTGAATAGCAAGCCTGCGGAAGTCAACGGGACAAAGACAAAATCGTTGCGTACAAGTCCAGAATTACCTCACAGACAGACAAAGAGCCGAGCAAGGAAAACTTCCATGCCTGGCTCTCAATTCATTTATATGGGTGTTTTCAGCAACGATTTTGCGGCCGTTGACGTCCGCGAAGAACTTGCTGCCATAGCCGACCGAAAAAGCACAAATCCGAGAGGATAAAACAATTACGAAAGCCTATTCGGCGGCTTATTGCAGATCGGAAAAGAAAATACCCGGCCAAACTCTTTGCCATTGACAAATAAGTTCGACCGGGTATTGCGTGGTGGGGGCAACAGGGCTCGAACCTGTGACCTCATGCATGTGAAGCATGCGCTCTAACCAGCTGAGCTATGTCCCCGTTCGTTACCATATCATTTTACTATGCCAGGCCCGCATTTGTCAATCGTTTTTTCGCGCGACAAAAAATTTTTTTCAAAATTTGCTGTTTTCGGCAAAATGGTGTATTTACAATACTTGAAAAATCGACTTCGATTTGTTATAATATATTGGCATATATACAATTATCATATGAAACAAAGTAGGAAAAACGTATGATTCAGCGCTCCATGATCCCTGCTCCCGCAAAAGAAACGCTTTTGGATCTGATCGACGAGATCACAATGGCGTTGGAAGATCTGCGCGACGGCGAACTTCGCGGTGAGGTAGATCGGTATGGCGAAGGCGCCAAAGCGGCCTTTGTTCAGATGCTGGAATTTATTCAACAACGCTGGGATGAGGCGGAAGAGCACGGGCTGGATTTTGATATCGAAGCAGAATTTCCTGTCTAAACAATAAAATTTTTTTGCGATTTTATCGGAAATCGCTTGCTTTTTTTTGCCGTTATGCTATAATCATAGCATAGCAAACGGGGATATGGCTCAGTTGGTAGAGCGGTACGTTCGCAACGTACAGGCCACGAGTTCGAATCTCGTTATCTCCACCAAACGGGAACTATCCGAACACCACTATTACAGAAAAGTGGGTTCGGGTAGTTTTTTTATTGCCGCCGAAGGAATAACTCTCCGAATTTTTTGCCCTTCGTTGTGGCTATCGTAGCACAGTTCTCGCGGAAGTCAACGGGTAAAATTATCGCTGAAAAATAGAATAGCTCTATACACGGAAGCCGGGTAGGTCAATTTGACCTGCTCGGCTTTTTTGCGTTTACGGTAGTTTATCCGTTATCTGTATGCAATAATTTTGTCCTTTGTCGTTGACTTCCGATTTACCTCTTTTGAGTGAGCGTGAGCATATCTCGCCCGGTGCTTACTTCGCCCCTGCCGAAAGGCAAAATAAAAATTCGGAGGTAAAACTCTATGAAAACCAAAGTTTCCAATTTCACCGAGTTCAGAAAGTACTATCTCTCTGAATTTGAACTGTACGATGGCGAAGCGTTCATCACCTTCAATATCGTCGGCATCGACCTTGGCCGAAACGAAGTACAGGTAGCCGTGTCTGACAGAGGCAGGATCAGCGTCGTAACGTATGACCTCATGACGGACAAAAACGGCAGACTTTACTTCGAGTATGGCGTTATGTTCGAGCGCGTGTATCTGGACGAGTTCGAGGAGGCAGCATAATGAAACTTACCCTTGCCAACATCAAAGAACTCAAACGAAAATCGGACAGTCCGCTCACCCGTCGCGTGTGCAATTATGTGATAGACCGCTGGGGCGATTACAGCGATAAAAAAGGTATTTTCACCGACGTATTGCACTACGGCTGTCAGTCGGGCGTCGTCGGCGAACTCATCTACTATTCGGACACGGTGCGCTTCTACAAGCAGTACCGCCAAGAGATCAATGCGCTGCTGTACGAACTTATGGACGACACGGGGCTTTACGCTCCTTCCGAACTCTTCGGCGACAAGTGGGACAAGGAAGATCCCCTCGCGCAGGACGACTTCAATCAAAACCTGCTGGCGTGGTTCGGCTTTGAAGAGACGCTTCGAAACATCGGTTACAACTTTGAAACATTACAGGAACATATTTGAAGGAGGATACGAAAATGACTGACAAGAACATTGCAAAGAAAGAAAAAGCAATCGAATTGCTCAAACAGATGGATATTTATACACCGTACATCAAGGGTTTCCGCGAGAAAGGTATGGTCTGCTTCTTTGAACGCTTCGGCGGGTATTGGGCGGATCAGGAGCCCGAACTCTACGAAAAGATGAAGGCGATCGAGAAGAAGTACAACTGCCTCGTATATGCTATCACGCATGAATTTACCGACTTCGGCGAGTGCTATTCCTTCCTCATCGTGACAGCGTATCCCGAAGAATGGGCAACGCTCGTCCATAGCAAGGGTAATACGCATACAGCATTTGCTTATGTATGGAACAAAGATGACGACTGGTGCAGCGAGTTCGGCAGTGTCACGGTGCAGAGCTTCGGCGGCGGCATCATAAGAATTGCGTAACAAGGAGGAACGACAATGAACGATTACGCTTACAAGACAATGGCACACATCCACTCTCTGAAAGGAGAGATGGACGAGATCACCGTACTTGAAAAGGTCGGCGAGAACGACTATATCG
>CALVPS010000028.1 GCA_944354035.1 uncultured Clostridia bacterium
CAGGATAGGCTTCGATGATGAAGCGCAGCGCCGTGCGACGGTCATGTCTGCGCAAATAGGAGAGCGCGAGCAGCGCTATGGTCTTTGCCGCCTCCCAGACCAGACCGTGCTCCACGAAAAACGTCCGACACTGCTTCAGAACGGCGACGGCCCCGGTCAAGTCCCCGCCTTCCATCAGGGCTGAGGCACGAAGCCGCAGCGCCACGTGGCGCAAGGTCAGATTGGGAGCGTCAAGATACCGCTCCAGAAGTTCCTCATATTCGTAGCCCGGAACGTCGGGACAGCCACCAACGTGAAGCGCCTGCAGCAGTCCCAGAAAAAAGGGCAGCGGCTGCGCGTCGCGCATGCCCGCGGCCTCCGCCTCGAACAACGCCACCCGCGACAACAGCAGCCGCGCATAGGCCTCTGCCAACGACTCCCGCATGCGCGGGACATCGCAAAAAATCTGCGCTTCCGCCAGCGGAACGCACACGTCGTGCCCGCCGACCCGCACGCACCCGCGGCGTTCGCACGTGCCGTCCTGGGCGGCGTCCGTAGGAAACAGCGCACACGGGATCGCGCGTACGCGGGCAAAAAAGCGGGCGGCGCGCAGCAGCGGCGCCCTGCCTGCGGCCAACACACAGCCCACCGTATCGGGCATGGCAAACAAGGGAAGCGCGTCGTCCTCCCACAGCAAGGTGACCGAGCGTTCGGCGCGCACTGCCTTTAAGAGCAGCGAAAACGACGCGTCCTCTGCCACGATCAGCGCCTTTGCGGCGCGGTCGGCTAAAAAGGCCTCGGCCCCTTCGCGCGCCGAACACAAACGCGGCCCGCCCTCCCCGCCCGCACCGAACGCCTCGCGTCCGGGTCTCTTCTTCGGTACGGAAAGGTCAAGCCGCATTTGCTCCCCTCCTGTTATAAAAATAAAATATGCTGCAGCGATGCAAGCAATTTGTTGTTCTGTTCCGGTGTCCCCACCGTAATGCGGCAAAAATCACGCAATACGGGCTTATCCCAAAAGCGGACCAGCACGCCCTCTTCCTTTAAACGGGTATAAATTTCTTTTCCGCTTTTGGCGGCGCGGCCGGCGAACAAAAAGTTGGCCTTGCTTTCGGGCACGGTAAAGCCCAGCGCAAGCAGCGCGTCACGCAGGCGTCCGCGCTCGGCGACGACGCGCGCCACTGTTTCGTCGTGATATGCCCGGTCTCGCACCGCGGCCGCACACACGGCCTGACACAGTGCGTCGACGGGATAGGAATTCATGCAGTCTTTCATGCTGCGGAGCGCACCGATCAGCGCCGCATTCCCGATCGCATAGCCGCAGCGGATCCCCGCCAGGGAATAGCTCTTTGAAAAGGTCTTTACCACCAAAAGATTGGGGTGCGCCGATGTCAGCCTCGCACACGATTGGCCGTAAAAATCCATATACGCCTCGTCTGCGATGACGATGCATTCGGGAACGGAGGCCGCAAACGCGGCAATGCGTTCGGCAGGGATACCCACCCCCGTAGGCGCATTGGGATTGGCAATGTAATACCCGGCGCACTCCGCCTTTGCCATGGCGGCAAGATCCATTGTAAAATCTGCCCGCAGCGGCACCATGGCGACGGGAACGCCGAAAAAGCCGGCATATACTTCGTAAAACGAATAGGTGATATCGGGGAAACACACGCCGCGCGATTCGTCAAAAAAGGCGGCGAACGTCAAAAACAGCACCTCGTCGGAACCGTTTCCGCACAGCACGTTTTCGCGGCCGACGCCCTCCGCTTCGGCGATCGCCGCGCACAGATCGTCCGCGTCCGGCGCTGGATAGTAGCGCAGCGCGGCGCCGTCAAAGGCGCGCAGGACCTGCAGTGTCGCCGGAGACGGCGGATAGGGATTTTCGTTGGTATTTAATTTTACATAACGCCTGTCGCGCGGCTGCTCGCCCGCCGTATAGGGCACGATCCCGCGCACGCGTCTGCCAAAATATTCCATAGAACGCTCCTGCCGCTATTATAGCATTTTGACGGGGGAACTGTCAAATATTCGGGGGCGGAACGACCAGGGCGATCGCATTGACGGCGTATCCCACGGCAATGCCCAGTGCGATCATGCCCAGCGCGATCGCAAGGGTGCGCTTCCATGCGCGCACATTTTTAAACAGCACCAGATAGCCGAGCCCCGCGTTGACGATAAGCCCCGCAAGGCAACTTCCGAACGAGATGCCGCCCATGCAGTATACCTCCGCCAGAATGACGGACGACGCACAGTTCGGCACAAATCCGAGCGCCGCACACAGCAGGGGCTGGTACCAATACCCGCTTCCCTGCAAAAAATCCACCACGTTTTCCTCGCCGAGGCCCTCAAACAAAAAGCCGAATGCCAAGTTGACCAACAGCACAAACGCCGCCACCTTCAGCGCGTGCAATAGCGGAGACAGCAGATACACCCGCAGATTGCTCTTTAACCCGTGTTTGTGCTCGCAGACGGTATATGTTTCGCCGTGTGCGCCCGCCTCCGTATGGCCGCCGCATTCGTCGTCCTCTTCCGCGTGGCCGTGTTCATGAGCATGCGGCTGCCCTACGCCCTCCGCAAGCGGGACCAACGCGCGGCGGCGCCGACCAAAGACATCGGCAAGATAGCCGACCGCAACGCCCAAAAAGAGTTTTATCCCGCACATTGCCAAAACGGAGACGGCCTTTTGGCCCCATCCGATATCGCCGGAGAGGAGCATGACCAAAAACGCCTCGTCGCTGGTGGCGATAAAGACGGCCAGCAGCGTGCCGAGCGTCACATGGCGATGTTCGTACAGTTTTGCCGCCATCACCGAAAATCCGCACATGGGGAGCAAGCCCACGGCGCTGCCGACCAGCGGCGCCGCGCGTCCCAGCAGCACGCCCGCACGTCCGACCTTGGTATTGTGTTCGATCAGTTCGATCAGGATATACAGCAGCAGCAAAAAAGGCAGCAGCTTCAGCGTATCCAGCAGCGCATCGACGATCACGCCCCACCAATCCATGACATTGCATCCCTCCCCTGTTTCGCATTCGATCGGCTCACTATCATAGTCTTTTTATGCGCGTTTGTCAACGATTTAGACACATTCGACCGCATATAGCCGCATTGTAAAAATCGAAGAATGGGGCAGCCTGCCGAAAGACACGATAAAAGGACAGAGGAGAGCGCTCACGCCATTTGCGACCCTCCCGCCCCCCGTTCGGCACCCTCCCTTACACGGGAGGATCGGGAGAAAGATGCCGTCGCTCTTCGCTTGTACGTCCCCCGCAATGGAGGGTCTTCTTCCGTTTCTTGTCTTCCCTTTGCAAGGGGGGCGGCTTGCCGAAGGCCTTTTCCACCCTTGTCTCCCCTTTGCAAGGTGGGGCGGCTTGCCGAAGGCGCTTTTCCGCCCTTGTCTCCCCTTTGCAAGGGGGGGGGCGGCTTGCCGAAGGCGAGTCGGAAGGGTCGTTTTGCCGACGAACTTTTTTATTTTGCAACCGCGGCGTTTGCGCCTTTTTGGGGAACGATCCGCCGATCCCCGCCATAAGACCCCCGCGCCGCCTTTTTGCCGAACAAAAAAGCGGCGCTTATTTTCATAAGCGCCGCCCGAAAAACCTCTGTTACTCGTCTTTCTTTTCTTCGGTCTTGCCTTCTTCGGCCTCTTTTATGGCACGGGCTTTTGCCATTTTGGCATCGTGCTTGGCCTGCTTCTTCATTTCCTTGGTAACGACGCGGGCAGCCTCGATCTGCGCCTGCATCTCCTGCGGCGTGGGAGGAACGAACGACGCGCCTTCCGCATTTTCGGGGATGACGTCGTAGTGTTCGTCGCGCTCGAGCATCGTCGCCTCGGTATACCCGTCGAACAGGTGGATATGCTTTGCGTCGAAGGCAAGCTCCACCACTTCGCCCAACTCTACCGTTGCACGAGAAGAGATCTTGGCGATCATCTGCGCCGCGTTGTCGACGATCGTGTTCTTATCGCTCTCGTAGTCGAGGTCGCAGTAGATCTGCGTTTCGGCGCCGAGCTTTTCGATAACGTCGATGCGTGCCTTAACCACCGTATCGGGCGAATTGGAAATGAACAGGTCGTCTTCGTGGATATCTTCGGGGCGGACGCCCAGCGTTACCAGCTTGCCGGTATTTTTGTAGTCTTCGAAGTTCTTGATCTTGGAGACCATCGACTTGGGCAGCAGGATCCTGTTCCCGCCGATAAAGTTGACGTATACCTTTCCGTCCTCTTCGGTGATCGTGGAGTTCTTAAAGAAGTTCATCTGCGGCGTGCCGATGAAGCCGGCGACAAACAGATTGATCGGGTAGTCGTACAGGTTCTGAGGCGTATCGACCTGCTGCATAAAGCCGTCTTTCATAACGACGATACGGGTACCCATCGTCATGGCCTCGATCTGGTCGTGCGTAACGTAAATGAACGTGGTGGCGAGGCGAACGTGCAGCTTGGAAATTTCCGTTCTCATCTGCGCGCGCAGCTTTGCGTCGAGGTTGGACAAAGGCTCGTCCAAAAGGAATACCTTGGGCTCGCGCACGATGGTTCTTCCCAGGGCGACACGCTGACGCTGACCGCCGGAAAGCGCCTTGGGTTTGCGCGAAAGATAATCGGTAATGCCCAAAATTTCTGCCGCGGCCTTTACCTTTTCGTCGATCACGTCCTTGGGGACCTTACGCAGTTTAAGGCCGAAGGCCATGTTATCGTAGACGGACATGTGGGGATACAGCGCGTAGTTCTGGAACACCATGGCGATATCTCTGTCCTTGGGAACGACGTCGTTTACCAGCTTGCCGTCGATATACAATTCGCCCGAAGAAATTTCTTCGAGGCCGGCGATCATACGCAGCGTCGTGGACTTACCGCAGCCGGAAGGGCCGACGAAAACGATGAATTCCTTATCCCGGATATCGAGGCAGAAGTTGAACACCGCCTGATTCCCGCCGGGATAGACCTTGTTAATGCCTTTCAGCAACAGACCGGACATACATTTTCCTCCAAACATCATTGAATTGATTTATGCATATATTTTACTACATACGGGCGCAAATTTCAAGGGGTGAAACAAACAATTTTCAAAAAAAATGCTGTACAAACTGCACAAATTTTCTTTCGGAAAGCGCCTTCCTCCGCAAACAGGCAAAAAGCCGGGCGCCTCCCGCATCCGGCACAACGTACGGCGCCGCGCACCCGTCGGTACCGCCGGACAGGGCGCCCTCTGCCCGGCGGCACCGACAAAGCGCACGGGCCGCGGCCCGTGCGCTTTTCGTTTTTTAGCATGGCGGGGCATGCGCGCCCCCGTAAACGCCTTACGCCGACTTTTTATAGACGAGCGTAGGCTTTGCACCCTTTACCACGCAGTCACGCGTGATAATGACCTCTTCCACGTTCTTTTGCGAAGGGATCTCGTACATGACGTCCGTCATGAGGCCCTCGATAATGGTGCGCAGACCGCGCGCGCCCGTCTTTAGGCGGATGGCGGTGTTGGCGATCTCGCGCACGGCGGCGTCCTCCACCGTAAGTTTTACGCCGTCCATCCCAACAAGCTTTTGATATTGCTTGATGATCGCGTTGCGCGGCTCGGTCAAAATGCTGACCAGCGCGTTTTCGTCGAGGGGCTGCAGCGAGACGACGATGGGCACGCGGCCCACAAATTCGGGAATGAGCCCGAACTTGGTAAGATCCTGCGGCTTTACGTCGTCCAGCAGCGAGTAATCCACCTCGTTTTCGCCCAGGCGCACCTTGCCGCCGAAACCGAGACCGGAGTCGTCCTTGCGGGCACCGACGATCTTATCCAGCCCCACGAACGCGCCGCCGCAGATGAACAGGATATTTGTCGTATCGATGCGCATGCAGTCCTGCTGGGGGTGCTTGCGCCCGCCCTGCGGCGGGACGTTGGCCACCGTCGATTCTATGATCTTTAACAGCGCCTGCTGCACGCCCTCGCCCGAA
This sequence comes from uncultured Clostridia bacterium, assembly GCA_944354035.1. GTDB lineage: Bacteria > Bacillota > Clostridia > Christensenellales > Borkfalkiaceae > Gallimonas. The sequence goes on from CALVPS010000028.1 coordinate 5,912, forward strand.
ACGTCGCGCGTGATCGAGACGTTTTCGCCCTTGCGGGCGATCTTGTCGATCTCGTCGATATAAATAATGCCCCGCTGTGCGCGCTCGATATCGTAGTCGGCGTTCTGGATGAGCTTTAACAGAATATTTTCCACATCTTCGCCCACATAGCCCGCCTCGGTAAGGGTGGTGGCGTCGCTGGTGGCAAACGGCACGTTTAAAATACGGGCAAGCGTTCTGGCAAGCAGCGTTTTACCGCTGCCCGTGGGCCCGAGCAGAAGGATATTGCTCTTTTCGATCTCCACGCCGTCGTCCTTTTTCGACGCGCCGGAGAGCATGGCGTTGATACGCTTGTAGTGGTTGTATACCGCAACCGAGAGCACGCGCTTTGCCTTGTCCTGCCCGATGATATACTGATCGAGCTCCGCCTTGATCTCGGCGGGTTTTTTAAGTTCCACCGTCTCGGCAGCAGAATTTGAGGGCATTTTTGCCATCATATCGCGGCAAAGCTCCACACACTCGTCGCAGATAAAGATCCCGTCCGGCCCGGCGATGAGTTTTTTGGTTTTGGATTTTTCCTTTCCGCAGAAAGAACAATACTGTTCGTATTTTGCCATTACATTCCTCCCTCGTTCACGGCGGCGACGCCGCCCCTTGCAAAGAGATCCGCCGGAAGGTCAACGCTTTTCGTATACCTTATCGATCAACCCGTACCCGAGCGCCTCGTCCGCCGTAAGGTAGTTGTCGCGGTCGGTATCGCGCTCGATCACGTCGACGGGCTTCCCCGTATTTTCGGCAAGGATCCTGTTCATCTTGGCCTTGATGCGCAAAATGTGCTCGGCCTGGATCTTGATATCGCTGGCCTGTCCCTGCGCACCGCCCAACGGCTGATGGATCATGATCTCGCTGTTTTTCAGCGCGTAACGCTTCCCCTTTGCACCGGCGGCCAGCAAAAACGCGCCCATCGAGGCCGCCAGCCCGATGCAGATAGTAGACACGTCGCACTTGACGTAATTCATCGTATCGTAAATGGCCATGCCGGACGAGACCGATCCGCCGGGGCTGTTGATATACAGGCTGATATCCTTTGTGGGATCTTTCCCCTCGAGGTAGATCAGCTGTGCCACCACGGTATTGGCCACCGCGTCGTCGATCTCGCCGCTCAAAAAGATGATGCGGTCCTCCAGCAGGCGCGAATATAAATCGTAACTTCTTTCGCCGCTCGACGTGCGCTCAACGACATAGGGAATGAGAACATTTTTTTCCATGCGATCACTTCGCCTCCGGCTTGACCATTTCGTTGTTTGCTTCGAGGTACTCGAACAGTTTTGTCACCTTGATATCCCCCTCGATATATTCCGTCTGACGGGGATCCATCGTCTTTTTGTACTCTTCCGCTTCCTTGCCGACGTCGGCGGCCTGCTCGGCGATCTTGGCGTCGACCTCCTCCTGCGAGGCCTCGATCTTGAGTTCCTTGATAAGTTTTTCCACGATCAGCTGATGCAGCACGGTGCGGCGCGCGTCCTCTTCGAAGTGCTTTTTATATTCGTCGCGCGTCTGGCCGACATACTTTAAATAGTCGTCCAGCTTGATGCCCTGGTACATCAGGCTGTACTCCATCCTCTGCATGGAGTACTCCTCCTGCTTTTCGATCATGGCCTCGGGGATCTCCGCCGAAGCGCCCTTGGCGATCTCGGTGATGATGGCGTTTTCCGTGTCGTTGACGGAGCGGGTATGCGCGTTCTTTTCCAAACGCTCGCGCACCTTGGCGCGGTATGCCTCCACGCTGTCGGAACCCAGCTTTTTGACAAACGCCTCGTCGAGCGCGGGCAGTTTTTTGCCCGTGATCTTATGCAGCGTCACCGTAAACACCGCCGGTTTGCCCTTTAATTCTTCCGCCTGATAGTCCTCGGGGAAGGTGACGCCGATATCTTTGGTCTCACCGATCTGCATGCCGACGACCTGCTCCTCGAAACCGGGGATAAACTGACCGGAGCCGAGCGTAAGATCGAACCCCTTGGCGCTCCCGCCTTCGAATTCTTTACCGTCCGTCTTGCCGACGAAATCGATGTTCACGACGTCGGTATCCTGCGCGGGGCGATCGGTCACCTCCTCGCTCTCGGCAAGGCGCTCGCGCGTGCTCTCGATGTCCTTGTCCACGTCGGCGTCCGTAACAGTATACTCAAATTTCTCGATTTTTATACCCGTGTACTTCTCGATGACGACGTCGGGCTTTACGGGCGTCTGCGCCACAAGTACCACCTTGTCGTCCGAGATCTCCTCGACCGAGAGCGCGGGATCGCCCACGGGCGTAAACGCTTCGGCCTGCTCGCCCAATACCACGCCGTAGTGCTCGGCAAACAGATCGTTCAGCGCCTCTTCGTAAAACAGCCCCTTGCCGTAATACAGTTCCAAAACGTGCTTGGGCACCTTGCCCTTGCGGAAGCCGTTCACCGCGTACTTTTTGCGATTTTCCTGATACGCCTTATCGTTGGCCGCCGCCCATTCTTCGGCGGTAAAGGTCATGGCAATTTTAACGGTGCTCTTTTCTGCGGGTGTTACTTCGTACTTCATGTTTTTACTCCAATCATTCGGTAATAATATTTTACAGCAGAACTTATTTTACCATATCGACGCGGGAAAGAAAAGCGTTTTTATTTACAAATTTGTTTTTTTCGGGTATAATCGAAAAGAACAAACAAGGAGTGCGATGTATGCCGCAGGACGCCTTTACCATCCGCCTCGCCGCGCGCGAACTGAACGCCGCGCTGACGGGGGGACGCATCAACCGCATCAACCAGCCCGACCGCGACGCCGTGGCCCTACTTATATACACGGGAAAACGCACGGTTAAACTGCTTTTGAACGCAAACGCCACCGATTGCGGCGTTTACTTTACCGAAGAAGAGCGCGAAAACCCCGCCGTTGCGCCCAATTTTTGCATGCTGCTGCGCAAGCACCTGCAGAGCGCCGAAATTTTAAGCGTAGAGACGGCGGGCTTCGAGCGTATCCTGACCATAACGCTGCGGTGCGTTTCCGACTTTTCCGCCTGCGAACGCGTTTTGTATGCGGAGATCATGGGCAAATACTCCAACCTGATCCTTACCGAAAACGGCGTCATTTTGGGCGCTCTGAAGACGACCACGGCGGACGAGGCCTGCCGGCGGCTGATCCTGCCCGGCGCGCCCTATGTGTTTCCCGCCCCGCAGGAAAAGGCGGATCCCTCCGACCGCGCCGCACTGATACGGGCGCTGGAAGCGCCCTTCGAAGATACGGCCGACGCGCTGTTCCGACGCGTCGCCGGCCTGGCCCCGTGCACGGCCGCCGCCATTGCCGCATGTTTTGCGGGCGGCGATACCGCCGCCCTGGCCGACCACGTGCAGCGCTACATCTTTTCGGACGAGACGCAGCCATGCGTAAAGGAGACGCCGGGCGGCGTGGTCGATTTTTACGCGCGCCGGACGGCGGGCGCGCGTCCCTTTCCCACCCTGATGCAGGCGGAATGCTACTACTACACCAAAAAACGCGGGGCGCGCAGGGTCGAAAACATGCGCCGCAGGCTGTTGACCATTGTCCGCAACGCCGAAAAAAAGCAGGAAAAGCGCCTTGCGCAGATCCTGGAAAAGCGACAGGCCGCCGCCGACGCCGAAACCGTGCGTTTGAAGGGCGAACTTCTTACGGCCAACCTGTACGCGCTGACGCGCGGCATGCGCGCCTGCGAACTTGTAAACTATTATGACGAGGCGGGAAAGACGATAAAGATCGCCCTAGACGAGACGCTTACGCCGGCGCAGAACGCACAGGCATACTATAAAAAATACCGCAAACAAAAGCGTACGCTGGAGGCGCTTGTCCCGCAGGAAAAGGAGGTGCGCGAAGAACTTTTGTATCTTGCAGGCGTACGGCCCTTTCTGCTCTCTGCCGAAACGGAGGAGGATCTTGCGGCGGCGGAGGAGGAACTGCAGGCCTGCGGACTTGCGCCCCTCCCGCAGGAGCGCGCGCGCAAAAAAAAGCCGGAAGTCCCCTTCCGCACCTACGAAAAAGAGGGATTTACCGTGTACGTCGGCCGCAGCAACATACAAAACGACAAGCTGGTGCGCCAAAGCGCACCGGACGACGTATGGCTGCATGCACGGCAGGTGCATTCGGCGCACGTCGTCATCCGCACGCAGGGGCGCAGCGTGCCGGAAAGCGTGCTCGCCTTTGCGGCGGGCCTGTGCGCCCGCTTTTCGGCGGGCGGCGGCGACAGGCTCCCCGTGGACTGCTGCCCGATCAAAAACGTAAAAAAACCCAAGGGCAGCAAGGCGGGCTTTGTAACATACACCGATTACCGCACCCTGGAGGGCGACCCCGCGCGAGCCGCGGGCAAAGAGACGCCGTGACCGTACGCGCCCTCTTTCGGCCAAAAAATAATCATCCGCCGGCATCGCCGGTGGTATTTCATTTTCCTTCGCCTGCGGCTCGCGCCGCCATAAGCGGGGCGGGCCGTAAGCCCTCATATTACCGCCTGCGCGCAAACCGCACGCGAAACGGCCCGACCGTTACGCAATCGTTCCTTGCGACCCGTAAACGGGCCGTATGCCTTTCCCTCCCTCGCCTCCCCTCTGCAAGGGGAGGCGGCTTTCCGAAGGCTCTTTTCCCCTGCCTCCCCTTTACAAGGGGGAGGCGGCTTGCCGCAGGCAAGGCGAAAGGGTTTTTATCAACGTCCCCCGTTTACGACCCTCCCGCCTCGCCGCGCTCGGCACCCGACCTTTATAAGGGAGGGCAAGGATCCGATCCTATAACGCGCTTTCAATTCCGTTCCGCCCATCGGCAAAGCCGCGCTTATACCCGCAACCTCTCCACGGAGCTTCGTTACCAAAAAATGCCGCCCGCCTTTGCAAAGGCGGGCGGTTCCGATCGCACAAGATCAGCGTTACTTTTTTTGGCACGTTCCGCCCTGCGGATACAACGGAAGTTCGAAAAATCCCGAACAGACTTCCTGCGAATATTCCTGCGCGGGCGGGATGGCGCAATACCCGTACGAGGGAACGAGAAGTTCCACCCGCATGGCGACCTTTAAGATACAGGTGATACAGGCGCTTAAAATAAACGCGCCGGACGCGGCGTCGAACGTACCCTCGGGCGAGACGCAGCTGACCGCGGCCGTCACCGTAAAGGGCATGACCGATGCGGGCGGCACATACATCAGCACGTCTTCGTTCAGCGTGACGATGCCCGTCGCCTTGCCCTCTCTGCCGGCGGCGTCCACATAGACGATCTCGACGGGAATGCCGATGGTCGCCTGCACCCGCGCGCAGTTCGAATCGGCACGGCGCTCCACCGAAAGGCCGCTCACGGTCCCGGCGCCCGTTGCCGAACGCGCGCTGACAAACGTGAGCGGATATGTAGGATCGGCGGGCGTGGGATCGTTCAATGCGACCGAATAGTTTTCCAGCCGCGTCTGCACGATGCCGGCGTCGAATATTTTTTCCGCCTGGATGCACACCTTTTCGCAAAGGCCGTTCAACGGGTTGCCCGTCATGGGACCGGGGCAGTGATCCGATGAATAATTGGAAAAAAATGACATTTGTTACCTCCGTGTAAAGAACGTATCGCGTTCTACTCCATGGTATGCGCCGCCGCAGGCATATGGTTCCGCACCGCTACAAAACGATCTGCTGCGCAGGATACAGGCACGCCGTGCGGTTGCGCGCTTCGTAGCGCTCCTTCGAACCGCACAGCAGCGTCTTACTTTCGCCGCCGCGTACGGTGTACAAGTCACCCGCGGACGGAATGCGCAGCACAACGCCTGCAGGCGGTTCCTCCGAAAGCGCGTTTTCCGCCGCCAGCAGACGCGGCGGCACGTTGAACGCCCGCGCGATCGCAGCCAGCTTTTGTCCGCGCTTTACGCGGTACAGCGTTTGTTCCGCAAACACAAGTTCCATGCCCCATCCTATGCGCGCGCACATAAAAAAGAAACCGCTGCGAATATACTACGGTATGAATTTATACCGCACCGCCGCCGTCGTGACGATCTTTTCGGCCCTGGAGCACTTTTTGGGTTTTTTATACCGCATCATCCTCTCGCGCACGCTGGGACCGGAGGGGCTGGGCGTCTACCAGATCGCCATCTCCGTATTTGCGGTATTTTTAACGGTCTGCTCCAGCGGACTGCCCGTCACCCTCTCGCGCGTGATCTCCAAGCACCGCGCGCGGGGCGCAAAACAGCGCGAACATGCGGCGACCACCTCCGCCGTGCTCATCACTCTGCTGTTCAGCGTACCCGTCACCGTGCTGCTGTTTGCGGCGCGCGCCCCCTTTTCGGCCATCTTTTCCGACCCCCGCTGCGCCGACCTGTTCTATATTTTGCTGTTCGGGCTGTCACTCACCTCCGTCTATTCGGTCATACGCGGCTGTTTTTGGGGGAACAAGCAATTTTTTTCCTATTCGCTGATCGAGCTTGCAGAGGAGATGATCCGCATCCTCGTGGGCGTGATGCTGCTGGTGTGCATACAGACGGGCCCGTCGGGCGAAAACCGCGCCGCCGTTGCCGTGCTCGTCTCCTACGTATGCTCGTTTGCCATAGCCCTCGTTTGCTTTCTGATGCGCGGCGGAAAATTTTGCGCGCCGCGGGGCGAATTTATGCCGCTGCTCCGCGCCTCGCTGCCCGTTACAGCCATGCGCGCCTCTTCATCGCTGATCGGCTCGTTCATCTCGGTGCTCTTTCCCATGCGCCTGCGGGCGGCAGGGCATACCACCGCGCAGGCCATGAGCGAATACGGCGTGGTATACGGCATGGTCATGCCCGTCATGGCCGTCCCCTCCGCGCTGATCGGCTCGCTGGCGCTGGTGCTTGTGCCGGAACTGTCCGAGCACTACTACCGAAAAAACAGACGGCAGGTGGCCGCGCTGGCCGAAAAGGCGCTGAACGCCACGCTGCTGATCGCGGGCGCGCTGATCCCCTTCTACGCGGTGTGCGGCGCAGACCTCGGCGTGCTGCTGTACTCCAACGCGCAGAGCGGCGTGCTGATCGCGCGGTGCGCGGCGGCGCTGATCCCCATGAGCCTGACGATGATCTGCACCAGCATCCTCAACTCGCTCAACTGCGAAAAATACACGCTGGGCTTTTTCTTGCTCGGCTCGGCCGTCATGCTGGGCTGTACCTGGATCCTGCCCCGCTTTTTGGGCGGGGGCGCGCTGCTGGCGGGCATGATCGGCGATTCCTGCGTAACGGCCGCCTGTTCGCTGGCGCTGCTGCGCAAAAAAACGGGAAAGCTGCGCTCCGTGCGCTACTTTTTAAAACTCTTGGCCGCCCTCGCCCCCGCGGCGGCGTTGGGATTTGCCGCCCGCGCGCTGCTGATGCGCTGCATGAGCCACATCCCCGCGCTGATCCTGACCGTACTGCTGCTTGCCGCAGCCGAGGCGGGCATGCTGGCGCTGTTCCGTCTGTGCGATTTTAAGGCCGTTCTGCGCCGCTTTTTCGCAAAAAAAAGTAAAAAAATTGCGGCGCGGGCTTGAAATCGCCCGCCGCGTATGGTACAATATGAGTAATATTATCCATAAGCGGAGGAAAATGAAACCATGAAATTGACCGAAGAACTGCGCAAAGCCATGCGCGTCACGGTGGACTACACCAACATGACAGATAAGTACCTGGGCGAAAAGGGTATTTCGGAAAAAACGCTGGAGGCGCACAAAAAGATCGCCAAGGCGGCGCATGCGTTTGTGGCGGAGAACCGCGGCAAGGACGAACTGTTTATGGGCTGGACGGAGCTGCCCTACAACCAGACCGAGATCGTGGCCGATATTCTGGAAACGGCCAAGGCCGTGCGTAAAAAGTTTGAAAACTTTGTGGTGCTCGGCATCGGCGGCTCGGCGCTGGGGCCCTCCATGGCCTTTACGGCGCTGTGCCACCTGCACTACAACGACCTGCCCAAGAGCAAGCGCCGCGGCCCCAAATTCTTTGTGGAAGATAACGTAGACCCCGTCCGCATGAAGGAACTTCTGGACGTGCTGGACGTCACCAAGACCTGTTTTAACGTCATTTCCAAGTCGGGCGCGACGAGCGAGACGATGACGCAGTATTTGATCATTTCCGATCTGCTGAAAAAGGCGGGCTGCGACGTAAAGGAGCACGTTATCTTTACGACGGACGCCGCACGCGGCAACCTGGTAAAGATCTCAAAAGAGCTGGGCGGCGTAAAGAGTTATGTGCTGCCCGACGGCGTGGGCGGAAGATTTTCCGAACTGTGCCCCGTGGGTCTTCTGCCCGCGGCGGTACTGGGCATCGACATAAAGGCGCTGCTGAAGGGCGCGGCTTACATGGACAAACTGTGCAAAACGGCCGATTTAAAAAAGAACCCCGCCCTGTTGTGCGCAACGCTGCAATATATCGCCATGAACGACGGTAAAAATATCGGGGTGCTCATGCCCTATTCCGATAACCTGCGCTACGTCTCCGACTGGTACGCACAGCTGTGGGCGGAATCGTTGGGCAAAAACGTAACGCTGGACGGCAAGCCCTGCAACGTGGGTCAGACGCCTGTAAAGGCGCTGGGCGTCACCGATCAGCACTCGCAGGTGCAGCTGTATACCGAGGGCCCGTACGACAAAGTGGTCACCTTCCTCTCCGTGGGCAGCTACAAAGAAAAGACGCCCATCCCGCACGGCTGCGAAGATATCCCGGATGTCTCCTTCCTGGGCGGACATACAATGGAGGAACTGATCCAGGCCGAAAACAAGGCCACCGCGCATGCGCTTACCATGGCGGGACGGCTGAACTATACGATCACCCTGCCCGAGATCAACGAATTTACGCTGGGACAGCTGCTGTTCCTGTTTGAACTGCAAACGGCCTATGCAGGCGCCATGTTCAACATCAACACCTTTAACCAGCCCGGCGTAGAGGCGGGCAAAAAGGCGACCTTTGCCCTGTTGGGCAAGCCCGGCTACGCCGAAAAGAAAGCCGAACTGGACGCCGCCGCCCCCGATGCAAACTACATCGTATGACCCATCACAGCAAAAAACACCGCCTTCGGGCGGTGTTTTTGCAGCCGGAGGCACACAGACCGCGCCCTATGAAGGCGCTGCAAGGAGAAGATCATGCCCCGTAAACACGACAAAACACAGCGGCAGAAAGAGAAGCGCTGGCAGGACATGTGGGAGAGGTGGGAAAACGGCGAACTCCCCTCCCCCTATGCGGAAATGCTTACCTACGACCGCGACGTACGCGAAGGCGGGCACCTACAGTTTTTTATCAACGCCGAACTCCGCGGCGCCAACTTTTTTGCGTTGATGCGCGCTCTAAAGCAGGCCCTGCCCGCGTGCCACGCCCGCAATGCGGCGGAGGCGTACCGGCAGTACTGCGCACTGGCGATCGACGTCGCAGACGACGCCGCGATCGTGCAGGCGCTGGACGACGCCCCCCTTTCCGCTTTCGACGACTTTTACGACGCACACGAGGAGGAAATGATCGACGCGCTGGAGACTTGCGCCGACGCACTGTAACCGCAATCCGCATCTGTAGGATTACAATAGATGTGAGACAGAGAGCATAAAAAAAGAGTACCAAGTCCTGATTTTGTGATATAGTTTGATCCTGTCACATATTTTTATGGATACATTGTTTATTTGATGTTTTTGGGTTTAGCGCGTGATTATAAAATGTCGTGAAAAAATATAACTCTGTTGTTACTTTAATTTTTACGCTCTTGCCATTTTAAACAAGCCGAAGTCATAGCGGGGTTAACATTACCTTTCCCTCGAGCCCCGATTTTACAAACATGACTTGTATTATCGTATATTCAACAATGCTCCCTCTCAAGGGAGCATTTCCGCCGAAATATTGGCATGTGCAACAATATTTGCTTGTTTTTGAAATTGCACTCATAGTATTTCTCACTTCAATTATTTTTCAATTAAATCATAAAATTTAAATTGAGAGGTTTTTAATTTGTTTTGCGCCCAATTAACCACATAGTTACGATCACCGATTACAGTTTCGGTAAAAGCAGGGCTGCCTGTTTTATATGTCCCCTCATTAAGATAGTATCTAATTAACCATTTTTTTGTCATATAAAATTCCTCTAAATTCTTATATCCATATAATACTATAATTTTTATTCATATATGGGACGAAGAGAGTGCTAAAAATTCATCTGTTCAACGATTGTCTTGGCTTTTGCAAGATCCATTTTGATATCCTCGAAAACCATCTCATATCTGCTGTTTTCTTTAGTCAGATTATAATATTGGTAAACAAATATATAATCATTGCTCCCTTCTCCATAGCTATCAAATAATTTTTTCATAGAGGTCATCCTACCGAATATTGTGCGCTCCTTGTGCTTGCAATTAAAATTCGCATCAAACCAACATCCCTTAAATTTTTCAAAAATTTCCTTACCGTGGTGCGTTCCATTTTGTTGTACTAAAAGTCTATACTGATTTCCTTCAATTTGTATACCAATCGTGAGGTATTCGTGAAATTTATCCTGCCAATTCGTGAACCTTATGTCAAGCGTTGCTTTCCCGTTATTGAAACTTTGCCCGATTTCAAGCCGAAACCCAACAGGGCATAATCTTTCGAGTTGTTCTTTTTTCGAATCAAGGTAATGAATAAAGCGAGAGCCTTGCAATTTGATATACATATCTTCGATGCGTAAATCATGCAATTTCTCGTTAAAATCATCGGCATCGTTGTCTCCCCAATACCAAACGAACCCCCTGTTTTTCGCTAAGGCTTCATATAATACGCCATACATTGCATTGATTATGTTACAATACTCCTCAATTTGCGGCAAATGTTTTTTGATAATATCGCTTGCACTTTGTCTGGCAAACTCCATTATTTTTTTCGATATCGTCGCATAATCGATGAAACTCCAAACGACTTTCTTTGTATTGCTTCGATTTTCAAGTTTTATTTGATCCTCTCCAAGGTTGTTTTCAATTCCCGTGATCACGCCTTGTAGCATTGTGTTTTCCCATAAATTTTCCGTATAATCTTCTAACTGTTCTTTCCGTTGCAGTGATTTGATTTTATTTTCAATGACATAATAATATTTTTCTTTTTTATCGGTATAACCGATTTTTTGCAGCCAAATAATAACGTCGCGATGCCGACATTCTCTACTAACTCCAAGCACTTTAAAAGTATCCTGTTGAAAATCAGGGAAAAACACCTTTACAAAGTTGTGGTCGTTTTCAATAAGCCATGCCCATACATTTGAATGATAAAGCTCTTTGGAACCCAATGACATTTGGAAAAGCAATGAGCTTTTCAAAAAGTTCACGTTTGTTTCCGTAAACACATTATTCTCGGAACACCAGCTCATGCAAACATTTTCTTCCAAAGTTTTGCCGTCTTGTATGATTGTTGCGGAATAACATTGTTCAGTTCGCTCGATATTTATGGAAGTATGAATGCTTTCGGCAATTTCGTTTTTACCTCTGATGCAATCGGGGATAATAATATAAATATGAAATTTGTAGGCATTTTCAAAGGCTTCTTTAACGGCAGCAAAATCCAAGCCACTGTCATTTAATATGCCGTCGGAAAGAGGGCCGCGGTACCCTTCAAAGATATACAATCTCGGATGTTTCGCTAAATATTCCTTATATTCCTCGAATGAGTATATGTAATCGGAAACTTTGCGTTCATCTTCCGTCATTCCCGACAGCTTAATGAGCGTATTCTTGACTGAGTTATAGTAATGCAAAAGGTCATATATTGCAACGCAAGGATCGGTGATATATTCATGAGCAAAAGGTATATCATGAAAGCTCCAACTATAACAGCCACCCACACAACTGACGCATAAGAAGTATTTTTGGCGCAGCACCTGTTCCCTTGCTTTAAGCATACTGAAAAGGGAAGTGTTGCAAACGGCACTTATGCCGGTTGTGCCATACATGGCGATACTTTTAGCCTTTACCAAATCAAGATATAACGGCTCATCGTCATGCTTGCCGATATAGATGGGTAATTCCATATCGGAGGGAGCAGAGGTTATTATTTTTTCATATTCTTTTTTTGAAATGGGAACGTCCATTTGTCACCTTTCTATATTTTTTAACAATGCAAATGGTATTATTATACTTAAACCTTAAAGTATCTTTGATTGCGGTTGGTTGGAGTATCGGGATCTGTCATGGCGATGAGCCCTGCTTCCAATGCCGGTTGTATATAATTTTTGCGGAACGTTACCCGCGATTTCAAACCGAGCTTTTCCATCAGTTCCACCGCAGACATGGGGTAAGTTTCGATGACGGACATCAACGCCCTAATTTGATTGCTGATATGGCTTTGGTGGTTGCGCGTATCCCTTGCAAGTTCGGCGACCGCCTTTTTGATGACGCCGAGCATGAACAGGATAAAGCGGTTGGATTTGCCTTCCGCCGTCGAAAGCCCGATCGCACGGTAATATTCTTCCCGATTATCTTTGATGATGCTCTCGATAGGGATCCACTCGAATATCGGTTTCCAGCTTGCAAGCAATGCCGTCTGCCAAAGCCTGCCCGTTCTGCCGTTCCCATCCATAAAGGGATGAATGAACTCGAATTCATAGTGGAATATGCTCGAACGAATAAGCATTTGCGTTTTGCTTGTTTTCAGCCAATCGAACAGCTGCTCCATCAACCCTTTCACCATATCGTGCGGCGGTGCGACGTGAATGACCTTTCCCTGTTCATTGATAACCCCGACGGAGCCTGTACGCAGTTCACCTGCGCCCTCAACAAGTCCGTTCATCATTACGCCGTGCGCCTTCTTCAAATCTTCCAAAGAAAACGGATCGAGATCGGGCAGCATTTTATAAACGGCGAATGCATTCTTTACGGCAAGGATGTCGCCCTGCGATCCCAAAACACGCTTTCCGTTAAGGACGTCCGTCACCTGTTCCAAAGAGAGGGTATTGTTTTCAATGGCAAGTGACGATTGAATGGATTTGATTCGGTTCACTCTGCGCAGGCGCGGAAGCCTTTCCAAATCGTTTACGTTGCTGAGTTTTCCCAGATCTTCCGTGATCTCCGATGTCAATTCCAACATTTCTTCGGTAATATCATAGGGCGGAACATATTTATCCATAAGCGACCTCAAAATCTTACTTGTATCTATTATAACATGGATTTTCAATATCGTCAATGCTTATATGTTTTCTTGATTGTTTTGATAGTTAAAACATTTGTCGCTTGTGATACATTGATGCAAATCGTTACGTTGTCATCTTTCTCCATGTTGATTTTCAAAAGCGTTCCTACAAAATGACAATGCAAATCAACCAACTTTTGGAAAAACGGAAAGGTCTTTCAAACGAAAAAACGCGGCACTGTTAAAGTTACTTTGACTTGCATTCGGCGCCCCTGTGTAAAAATGTGTAAACAAGAAAAAGCCCTGTTTCCGAACGAAACAAGGCTTTTTTGGAGCTTCTGGCCGGACTTGAACCGGCGACCTATTGATTACGAATCAATCGCTCTACCGACTGAGCCACAGAAGCAT
>CALVPS010000029.1 GCA_944354035.1 uncultured Clostridia bacterium
TTCCAGCCCCATTGTGCGCCCTGCAATCCGCCGCCGTAGTCCCCGGCATTCTGTCCGAGGCTGATACCGATGTCCTCATTGTAGTCTATCAGGTTGTATTCTCCGATTTCGCCCGTAGCTTTTCCGATCCACGGATACGCCTTGTTGTAGAACTCCTGATTGCTCGTGACGACGATATCTTTGGTTTTGTACTCGTACCATTCGGCTTTGATGCGCTGCAACGTGCCGTATGTATCGAAGAAGCGTTTGGGCACGGCAAAGTACACCGTATCGAGCTGGTTCTGGTAATGCGCGCCCTTTGATGACGTCTGCGTGCGGTAGAAGGTATGTTTGACGTCCAATTCGACGGTTTCCAATTCTTCCACCGTGCAGAGGAGATTGCTCTCCGCGTTCCCGTCCGTGCCGTAGCCCTTCGCGTAGCCGGTGAACTTATAGGTTCCGCCCACGCCGTAGTCCACGGCGTTGTCCTTGCCGGTCTCCCAAAGCTGCACGCCCGCAATGTCGTAGCGGCGGTAGCCGTTGTCCGCTTCCTGCGTGCGCGCATTACGCAAAAGCGTCCCGTCGTCCATCACGCGGAATTTATAGATGAGTTTGGAAAGTTCGCCCGTGGAAATGCCGCATAACTTCAAAGGGATATTCGCGTAGTCGTTGGGTTTTCCTTCTTCGTCGTAGCCGACCGCCATCTCCACCGAGTTGGCGTCCTGCCGTTCGGAGATAGGAATGCGCGCGGGATTGTAGATATAGACGTACAGCGCATAGTTGCCGAAGTTCAGGGCGTTTGCAGAGTAGCAGTATTCCGCAAGCGTGATAAATTCAATGCTGCCAGCCGTATCGTACACAAACCCGCTCAGATCCATGTCTGCAAGGTCGGCATTGACGGACGTGTGGTCGAAGTTATTTTCCGTACTTTCTGCCTCAGCCGCATGGCAGCGGACAGCGCCTACGGGGAAGATCCCCGTAAGCACCGTCAGGACTGCCAGCATGAGCGACGCAAGACAGAGGATGACCTGTTTCTTTACATTGCTCATTGCTTTGCCTCCTAAAAGATTATTGCGCTCTGGTCTATCGTGATACCGACGACTTCGGCATTGACGCAGAAGTACAGCTCCGTAACTTCCTCGCCCGATTTTACTTCCAAGCGGAACATATCGACGACGGGGAAGGTTTCGCTGGTTACGGTCATGCCGTTCTGCACGCGGGAGATGATGTCGTTCAGCCCGTAGTGCGTTACGGTAAAGCCCGTTTCCGTTCGCTCGAAATCAAAGCCTGCCGTTACGTTCCGTCCGTCGAAGTCGCTCCATGTATAGGGTTCTTCTCCGACAGTGAGGGAGAAGTCGTTTTCGGGCGTGCAATAGGCGTACACGCTGACATCATAATCCGCAGAACCTTCCACGATGAAATCCACGCCGCTGTCCATCAGCCCGATGGAACTTCCGCTCTCTTGCGTTTGTCCGTTATACTTCACGGCGAAGGTCTCTCCGCCGGGAGGTTTGTCATCGCCCGTAAAGTGAACGATAAGTCCTATGACGGCAACGACCACGAGCAGTACAACAATTACGGAGATGACTGTCCACAGTACGCTGCGCTTTCCTGTCGTTTTTGCCATAGCCTTTCACCCCTTAAAAGACGACGCCGCTCTGGTTGACGGAGATGTTTTCCGTCGCCATATACACGGTGTTCAGGTCAAGCCCTAATTTATACCATGTATCGCATTCCACATATACCGAAGAAATCGCGTTTGTAGTCTTGAAAATGCCGACCTTGAAGACATTTTCTTCACCAACCTCGCCGATAGCTGTACGCATCGCAGCGATTTTATCGTCCGAAAGATAGCCGCCAAGCAATGTATAGAACACAGTATTGCCATAGGCGCCGTCCGTAAATTCTACCTCGCGGGTATGTGCGTACTCGCTGGAAACGTTAACACGCTTCATGCGTTTCGTGAGATCCGTGCCGGAGCCATTCGCGTTGTTGTATGCAGTGATAAATTCGTCCGTGAAAGCGATACCGGCGCAGATAAATTCATCATATCCATCGTCACCCTCTCCGAGATAAGGAATGGTGCCTTCCGAATAGGTATAATCGATTTCCATTGAATGTGTTTCATCTACCTGAGCCTTGAAGCCGCACGAAGTAGTTGAAAGCGTACCGCCGCCGAGTTTAAGACTGTTGACTGTAAGTCGCTGCTGATAGTCTACCGTACAGGTAGCCGTCTTATCTGCATTGCCCATTGCGCTTACGGTGAGAATGACCTGCTCGGAAAACGGCTTGACACAGGCGAGTGTCGCCGTGAGCGAGCCTTCTTCCGTAGGTGTGATCGTTACATAATCCGTAACGGTCTTGCCGGTCGCCCATGCGGAACTGCCGTTTGCCCATGCGACAGACCAATTTGCGTTCTGCCTTGCACTGGATGGCTCGATGGTAGCCGTAATTGTATAGCTCGTTTCCGCAAACGGCGAAACGTCCGATGTGGTGCGCTCCGCAGCCATAAGACGGATACCGTTTGCGGCAGATGGCGTAACGCTTATGCCGCCGTCTTGCATTGTTGCCGCCTCATTCTGGGCGGGCAGGGAATCGTCGCCTTTATCGAACCAGCCTGCGATAAGACCGGCAATAAGTACGCCCACGACGATAAACGCGATGAGCGTCAATACCCACTTGACCGTATCCGATTTCTTGTGTTCATAGAGTTCATAGTTACTCATAATTTAACCTCCGAAATTTTTGAAAATTCAACTCACTTTACGATACTTGCTTAACAAGCATGTTGAGAAGCGCTTTGTCCGAGTTGCGGTACGGCTTGATACTGCACTCGTAGATTTCTCCGTCCTCGTCCACCGTCTGCACGGCATAGGTGTTGCCGGAGATGACTCTTCCGGTGGACTCATCCTTGATTTCATACGGTTTCAGAACGAGTTCCGCCGCCATTGCATCGCCAAACACGATGTCCAGCACCGTATATCCGCCTTTGTCAGGCGGAACGACCGCCACCTTGACCTCTTTGCCACGTATGTTCCCCTTGATGAAGTAGGAGAAGAACGTCCTGCCGTTTTTCTCGAAAGTCTCTCTTTCCACGAAAATCTGATTTGCCATTCTACTTGTGTCCTCCTTTACTTTTTGCCTCTGGTCTGCGAGATCGCCCTCGCTTCCTGCTTGCTCTTGCCCTCGGAAAGGGCTTTCTTGTACTTGTACATACCGGCATGGTCGGACTGTGCCTGCAGATACCCGGAGCGGATGCCCGCCTCATAATCCGTCAGTTCTTTTCCTTCCTTAGGACCGTAGGTATGCACCTTTGCCTTCCTGTCTTCCGCATAGCCCTTCGCCCTCTTGGAAGGTACGGACCAGCGGCGTCTGTTGTACTTGCTGTTTGCCACTTTTGCCTCCTAGAATTTGAATTTTGGTTGCCCGTATTGCCGTTAGCGCAGCTGTTAAGTTGTATATGGTAACGAACGCTTCTTATATGGACCGCTGTCCTATGCGATGTCTTACGGTGAGCGGCCGCTCTTACACTTCGAAATACCGCACAGGATTCGCCTTAAATTCTTTGCGTTCGGTTACGCCCCAGTCAGTCAATATAAGTACGAATGTACGTATTCGACGGAAGCCGTTTACCGTTGATGTGCCTGCGCTCTTTATATAGAAGCTGATACTTACTGTCGCGTTCAAGCGTTCTGCGGTAGTAAGTGTCCACACTTAAAACGGCATTGTTCTGTTCGGCGTTTACAATCAGATAAAGCTCTTGCTTTACTATGTAATCGCGCGTCCGGTACACATTCTCAAACAGTTTTGCCTTCCTTGGTTTGTCCATCTTTGACATCTCCTTCTTTCTTATTTTTTATGAACTCAGCAAATTGCTGCTCATAACGCTGTATCATACACTCGGAAACCCGATGAATCATATCTTCATATTCCGCCGGTAAAGGGCTACCTTCTTCCGTGCGAATCTTGATATACAACGGTACTGTTACCATGTCATCCGACTCGCTTTCTCTTAGCCCGATGCAAGCTACCATTTGATACCTATCGACCATCCGACCACTCCTTTAGCAGGGATTCTTTTTGCCCCTTCACTTAAAAGCCACGAAAATGGCAAAAGTCCACGGTCTAATTCATAAATTTTTTAATTTTTTTGATGATCCGCGCAATCCTATTATTTAGAGCCTGTTTGCAAATGCCTAATTCCGCGGCAATAACCGACTGCTTTCGCCCGCAATAAAAAACTTGCTCCACCAACCATTTCTGCTCATCCGTTAAAATGGTTAGCGCGCGATGCAGCAGGTCGATGTCGTTCTGATTCACCAGTTGTTCCTCTATGTCGCTGTCCGGATCAACAACTTGAAACCCGCCGTCAACAAGAGCATTTAAGGACTGATGTCTACGGGTTTCTTTGCGATCTATTCGTTTTTCTTCCGCTTCTATCTGTTCGTACTGTGCGGCGAATTCGTCTGTGACTTCAATGTCGATAAATGTTCCATTAATTTCATACTTGATTTTTTTCATACCGAACTCCTTGTGATTTTTGAAATCCGCAGAGCCGGTTTTTCCACAAACAAAAAGACGGCAGGAAAACAATTGAGATTTGTTTCCCTTGCCGTCTTGCGGTCTGCGGAATTATTAAGTTTGCAAGTTGTTACGCAACCATACTTACATTTTTGATTAGGACTTGTCCATTGTCTAAGAAGCGAATGGTCGTCTTATAGCCTTTCTGGACAATTTCAATGGTCTTGCTGGCTTTATCGATGCGACAAACCAACTTATCCGCCCCATTCCTTACGTCTAGCATCGGCTCACCTCCATTTTTGTTTTCGCAAAGATAAACTTGATTTTTGCAAAGAACCATGATATAATAATAAAAATTCATAGATCTTGCTCGATGCTGTCAACCTTTACGCCAACATATTATCAAACCTGGTAAAAGGTGGAAAGGACAACACAGGACAAAAAAGGACAATATAAGACAATATATAGGGGGAACCGTATTTTGAATTTTAACGAATTTGTTCAAAAGCTCTATACGCATTGCGGAAATGGTGAAACACAACCAAACTTTCTCAGAGAATTGTTTTCCAAAATCTCAAGCGAACATGATGATCCTATTTTTGAGAAAGATGACGATTATTTGAGAAAATTTTTTAGCGGAAAAAGAAAATTGCCTCAAAAAAGCGCTTCCTATCTTTTAACGCACTTGGATAAGAGTAAGTTTGATACCTATCTGTATGATTTATTGGCTGAAGATGCGCTTATCGAACTCTGCAATGATTTTGAACCAATTGTAGGTAATTCATCAACCGCTGATATTTCAACAAAAATAGCCGATTTGTTTACATCTGTCCTCAAGGAAATTGTAACAAAAAAAGAAGTAATAGTTAACAAACCTGCGGATCTTGAACTTTCTAGTTTCGCTCTAGAACGAGAATTAACTGAAATAGTGAAAGATTTGGCATCGCTGCCTCCCGAACAACGCAAAATCAATCTATCTTACGAGCCATATAAGGTAAACAATAAAATCTTGCCAGAAAATTTCTCTTTAATTAGTGAAATAAAAAAGGACGTAGTTGAAAACTATGTCTATATTGAAGAGTTATTCAAAAATGCTTCACAAAAAAATACTGCATTTTTTGATCAACTCGCATCGGAAGTGAAGTATGTTTGCGATAATTTGATTTCCCAACCGCATTCACAAGAGGCGGTCTTTTATGAAATGGTGACGTGGCTTAAAAGTAAAGTATCATGCAAAAGTGATATTGCTTGCAGAAAAATTATTTCTTTTTTTGTCCAAAACTGCGAGGTGTTTCATGCTTTTACCGAATAAGATTATCTCTTATAATGAAAGTATCCTT
Source organism: uncultured Clostridia bacterium (assembly GCA_944354035.1). GTDB lineage: Bacteria > Bacillota > Clostridia > Christensenellales > Borkfalkiaceae > Gallimonas. The sequence continues at coordinate 5,841 of CALVPS010000029.1, forward strand.
TCTAAATTTCCAATCGTTTTGAATACCTTAGAAGACCACGATTATCTAATCATTGATTTATATGCGCAATTAAAAACATATTTGGGTATAGAATGTTTTATTGAAGTGTTAGATTGTTTATTTGCGCTTGGAAAAATAGAAATAGACTATACAACAAGGAGTATTCGTTATGCTGTATGAAATATGGTGTGACCAGTTCAAATGTAACGACAAACCGCGAGGCATTATACGCTTTAATGAAACGTTAAACGTTGTCAAAGGTCACGATTCCGGAACCAATTCCATTGGAAAATCTACTTTCCTATTGGCTATTGATTTCGCCTTTGGCGGAAATTCTTATGCCGAAGATAAAAGTCTAATAAAAAAAATAGGCCACCATACAATAAACTACTGCTTTAAGTTTGGTGATAAATTTTACTATTTTTCTCGTAATACAGCTACACCCAAAGAAGTTAATATTTGCAACGCAAAATATGTCTCACAGGAAACTATACCCATTGACGAATACAATAATAAATTATTAGAATTATACAGTATTGACTTACCTAATATATCTTTTCGTCAAATTGTTGGCAGGTACTTTCGCGTATATGGGAGAGGAAGTTCAAATGAAAGAAAACCTCTTGCCTCTTATGATGGCGAGGCACCAAAGGATTCGCTTATCGCACTCCTAAAACTTTTTAATGGGTATATGCCTATTGAAACATTGTATTTAGAGATAAAAGATAAAGATGAACGCAAAAAAGCGATCATTAATGCTGATAAATACAATCTTGTTACAATTATTAAGAGCAAAAAAGATTATCAAAAAAATTTGTCGGATATTGAACGACTTAATGATGAATTACAATCACTCGCTCGCTTCGGGCGTCAGGAACTATTGTACCTTGATCCAAAGCAAGCAGAGAAAGCTGCAGATTATAAAAGCCGCTATGAAGCACTGACAAGACGCAAAAAACAACTTTGGGCAAAGTATTATTCCATAAAAAATAATGCCGAAAAAACACACGCCTCAACGACACAGGATTTTAATGCATTATTACAGTTTTTCCCTAACAGCAATATTAAGCTTTTAAGTGATATAGAAAATTTTCATTCAAAGCTCACCGATATACTGAGTGAAGAATTTGCAATCTCCATGTCGCAAATTTTGAAACAAATTAATGAAATTTCTATTGAGCTTACACAAATTGAAGTAGCCTTAAAAGAATTAGACGTCCCTAAAAGAATTGCAGACAGCACTTTAAAAGCGTACGCACAGACTCAAAATCAAATCAACGAACTTAAGCGACAAAACGAGCTATATGACGCAAAAAAGGAAGTTGAAACTGATATTCGCAACCTGAAAACAAAGTATCAACAACTTTTTACTGAAATCTACAAAGACATTACATCTAAAATCAATGATATCATGGCTAAATTGAATGCATTTATATATGGTGAAAATATAGTTGCTCCAGTTTTAATTGTTATAAAGCCTAATTCATATACCTTTGGAACCGATATAGATGGCGGTACTGGAACAAATTATAAAAACCTAATATTGTTAGACCTTGCATCCTTGATGCTTACTGAATTGCCGACCATTGCACATGACACTATTGTGTTCCACAATATTGGTCAGGAACCAATGGCGAAAATTTTAGAGTTGTACAACAGAAGTGAGAAACAAATTTTTATCGCGATTGACGAATCAGCAAAATATGATGATAGTGCGCAGAAAATAATTGAGAACAATAAAATATTAGAATTGTCAGGCAATGGCAATGAATTGTTTGGTTCTTCTTGGGTTATTAAGTCTTCGGATAACGATTTACAGGAGTAAAGATGAAAATTACATATAACAAACTATGGAAATTACTAATAGATAAAAAAATGAATAAGCAGGACTTGTGCAACGCAACCAAAATCAGTGCAGCAACTATGGCCAAACTTGGCAAAGGCGAAAATGTGAATACTGAAATCTTATTACGTATCTGCAGTGCTCTTGATTGTGACATTGCAGATATAATGGAAATCGAACGAGGTTAAATGCATGTCAAGAGATCATATAATTCCTCAATTTATTTTGCGTGGCTTCGCCATTAATCCTACTGCAAACAAGCAAGATCAAAAAATTATGATTTATGACAAGGCTACTAAGCAAGTTCATACCAAAAAAATAGCAGATGCCTACTCTTTGCTTAATTTTAATTCCCCCGAAACAGAAAAATATTTAGCCAATGAATACGAATCAAAGGTTGCTAAAATTTTTCAACGTGCTTCAAAAGCCGCATCAGAAAAGCAGCAATCTATATCCCTATCCAACAAGGAATATAAAATGCTTTTTCGATTTTTTGTTATTATGTGGCGAAGAAACAACATTCAACTTGAAAAAGCAAAAGAAATGGGTACTCAGCTTGAAAACATGCTGAAATCATTGTTTAGAAATCATTATAAAGAAATGCTGAAACCAGAGTACAAAGATTACTCCTTTGAAAAATTTTTTAACGAAAAGATAGACGATGTGAGAAAAGCCTTATACGATAAAGTTATTCCTGAAACCAAAGATGATGACCCTACCGTACTTAAAACAATCAAACATTACTCCCCTTTTATTGTTAATAACATATCACATATACATTTCCTGTTGCACAATACATACGCAACATTGCGATACGTGGTTCCTAAAAACCAAAATGAGATATATGCAGAAGATGTTCCGAGCATAATGATATATCCTATTTCAAAAACGCTATGTTGCTGTATGTTGCTTAGCGACAAAGAAATTGATACAACAAAAGAAAAATATGCTATGCCCATTGAAGTATGGAATAATGATGAAGATATTAAACTACATTTCATAGATGGTTACATAACACCCACAGCAAAGAGTTTCGTGATTGACAACACAAATTTATCTTTAGTTGAAAATGCAATTAGCAGAAGTTCGTCATATAATTGCTGAATTGCCTTTTGTTAGGGAGGTTCCTCCCTCAGCGAAAAAAGTTCAAGGGGCAATGTTTATCCCTCGTTAAGCATAAAACATTGCCCTTTCCTTGACTTTTTTCTACTGAGGTAGGTCTTAGCGGTTACAAAAGGCAATAACGCAAACACCATTTAGGAAAAGGAGTGCTGTATGGAAAATTGTGTAATATACGCTCGATTCAGTTCACATGGACAAAACGAACAAAGCATTGAGGCACAGGTACGTATTTGTAAAGAATATGCAGAGAGCAAAGGCTTTGATGTCGTAAATCTCTACGCAGACAAGGCCAGAACAGGAACGAACGATGCTCGACCTGCTTTTCAAAAAATGATTGCAGATGCTAAAACCGGCGCTTTTCAATACATAATCGTGTACATGTTCGATCGATTTGCCAGAAATCGCAGAGACAGCATTATTTACAAAGAAATGCTGAAAGAAAAATACGGAGTTAAAGTTATCTCTGCATTAGAGCCGATTGCCGAAGACGAAGGCGGCGAATTTTATGAAATGTTCCTTGAATGGAATGCCGAGAAATACAGCAAACGTCTTTCTAAGAGAGTCCGCGATGGTCTCGATACCAGCGTTGCAAACGGCACTTTCTGCGGAGGTTACATTATTTACGGCTACCAGCTGGAGTTGGAGCCCATTCCCGGTAAGCAAGGTAAATATATAAAGCACGTAGTCCTTAATGAAGAAGAAGCAAATATTATGCGCTATGTCTTTGAACAGTACGACAAAGGCGTAAGCAAAAAGCAGATCGCCGCAGCTCTGAACGCACAAGGCTATAGAGTAAAAGGAAAACCCGTTACGCATAAAACGTTCGACCACTATCTGACCAACCCTAAATATACGGGCGAATTCTATTTTGGTGACAGACTCTGCACAAATATGTATCCGGCTATTATCGACAAAGCCACTTTTGAACGCGTGCAAAAACGCCTTGCGGATAACCGTTACTTCCTCGGCGGCACGGAAACCGCAAGAGAACCGTATCTTTTGACGGGCAAACTATTCTGCGGACATTGCGGAACGGAAATGGTCGCTGGCGGCGGTAAAAGTAAAACGGGAAAGAAATATTACTACTACGAGTGCAAAAAGAAGAAAAAGAAGCTTTGCACCAAAAGAATTGAGCATAAAGACAAACTTGAAGCATATGTCGTTCAAAATGTAATAGCTTTCTTATCCGATGAGACCAATTTGAAAATAATCACGCGGGACGTTCTGAAATATTTCGACTCCCGCACGGATGAAAATGAGCTCAAATCCATTCGAAAAAGGATTGCGGATATTCAAGCGGAAGCTGACGCTGCCGCCAATGCGTTTATCGAAGCAAAAAGTTCCCTGCTTAAACAGCGCATCGAAAAGCGAATGCAGGAATGCGAAATGCTGCTGGCAGACTTGGAAAAAGTAAAAGCCCGCCTCATTTTAGAGCGCGGACAGAAGTTAACTGAACAGGACATTATATCGTTCGTCAAAATGATACTGCAAGGTGATGTAAACGACATAGAATTCAGGCGCCGCCTGATCGACAATCTGGTCTACAAAGTTTATGTGAGTGATAATAACACCTATATCTACTTCAATATAAAAGGCGGCAACAACATTGAAGAAATAACCTTGGAAGACACTAAAAACGCACTTGATAGTGTAAACAGAGTTCAAACGCAACGTGACCCTGCCCGCCAAATAATTAGCAAACGGACCCCGGCATGTTACCGGGGTCCGTTTGCTTTTTTGTCTGCGATCTCTTCGGGATATGTCTGCAAAGATGACCGTCCGAAGTTGCTTTTCCGGCCGGCCATATCATGCTGCTATAAAAAGGACCCTTACAAATCGCCGCCGCGCCGCGTTACGCATCGCGCTCGGCCAACATGCTCTTTACCTTCATCAGACGAGTCAGGCTGCCGCGCTCGTTTTCTTCCAGCTTTTGCGAAATATAGCGGATCGTCTCTTCGAGGTCGGGGATCATGACGTATTCCAGCGCATTGACGCGCCGTTTGCTCCGCTCGATCTCGTCGGCCAGCATGGCGACCGCCTTTTCCATTTCCGCAAGGCGCAGCAGGCGGAACACCACCTCCCCCGCCGCCTGCACGGCGTAGTCGGCCTCGCTGGTGACGTCGGCAAACGAATAGGGATATTTTTCCCCCGCCGCCTGTTCTTCGAGGTGGAGTTTTGGGATCTCGACATTGAGCACGTTGACGGTGACGCAGTCGACGGAGAGCGCCACGGACGGCATGGAAAAGATGCGCTCGATGTCCCGCCGCGACAGCACGCCGCGGGCAAGCGAAAACTGCCGCAGCACCCGCAGTACCTCCGCGTCCGTTTCGTCGCGCAGGCGCTTTGTCTCGCGGATCATGCCGGAAAAGCGGCGGACCATTTCGTCCGTCTTGTCTTTCAGCAATTTATAGCCGCGCTGCGCTGTCTTTAACCTGGCTTTCAGCTTTTTCAGCTCCATGCGCGTGGGATTTACATTGATGCGCGCCACGTTCCCCTTCCCCTTTTTATTCCTGTTTTTCCTTTTGTCCGAGATAGGTTTGGATATACTGTTCTTTTATGCGCTTGAGTTCGGAGCGCGGCAAAATACGCAGGAGCTCCCACCCGATGTTCAGCGTCTCCTCGATGGAGCGGTTTGCGGCAAAACCCTGCGAAACGTACCGACGTTCGAACTCCTCCGCAAACTTCGCATACAGCTTATCGGTATCGGACAGCGCCGCCTCACCCAAAATGGCGGCAAGCTCTTTCGACTCCTTCCCGCGCGCATACGCCGAAAAGAGCTGGTTCATGGTGTCGGCGTGGTCCTCGCGCGTCTTACCCGCGCCGATGCCCTTATCTTTCAGACGCGACAGCGAGGGCAGTACGTCGATGGGCGGCGTAACGCCCCTTTTATGCAGCTCGCGCGAGAGGATGATCTGCCCCTCGGTAATGTACCCCGTAAGATCGGGGATGGGGTGTGTTTTGTCGTCCTCCGGCATGGTGAGGATGGGGATCTGCGTAATGGAGCCCTGTTTGCCGCGGATACGGCCCGCGCGCTCGTACATCGAGGCAAGGTCGGTATACAGGTAACCGGGATATCCCCTGCGTCCGGGCACCTCTTTGCGGGCCGCCGATACTTCGCGCAGGGCCTCGCAGTAGTTGGTGATATCGGTCATGATCACCAGCACATGCATGCCGAGATCGTACGCCAGGTACTCGGCCGCGGTCAGCGCCATGCGCGGCGTGGCAATGCGTTCGATGGCGGGGTCGTTGGCAAGGTTGGTGAACAGCACGGTACGCGTAATGGCGCCCGTCTCGCGGAAGTCGCGGATAAAGTAATCGGCCTCTTCATAGGTGATACCGATGGCGGCAAACACCACCGCAAACTTTTCGTCGCCCTTTAAAACGCGCGCCTGTCGCGCGATCTGGGCGGCAAGTTCGGCGTGCGGAAGCCCGCTCATCGAAAAGACGGGCAATTTTTGACCGCGCACCAGCGTGTTCAGGCCGTCGATGGCGGATATGCCGGTTTGAATAAACTCGTTCGGATAGTCGCGCGCGGCGGGATTGATGGGCTCGCCGTTGATGTCCATGCGCTTTTTTGCCAGAACGGGCACGCCGCCGTCCCGCGGGTTGCCCATGCCGTCGAAGACGCGCCCGAGCATGTCTTCGGAGACGGCCAGCTCCAGACTGCGCCCCAAAAATTTGGCGCGGCTGGAGGAAATTTGCAGTCCCTGCGAATTTTCGAACAGCTGGACGAGCGCCCTGTCGCGCTCCACTTCAAGCACCTTGCCGCGGCGCACGGAGCCGTCTTTTTGCACGATCTCGACCAGTTCGTTGTATTTTACCCCCTCTACGCCCTCTACCAACATGAGGGGACCGACGACGTCTTTTATCGTTTTATACTCTTTAAACACGGTCCTCACCTCCGTCCAGCGCACGGATCTCCCGTTTGATCTCCTCGGCGATCTCGTCGAACTGCGCAATGTTTTCCTCTGCGATATACTTGCTTCTGCCGATCGTCTCGCGCACGGGTAAGTTGATCAACCGCGCGTAATCCGCCCCCGCCGCCAATGCGTTCAGGCCCAGGCGGTGAAAGTCACGGATGAGCCGCAGCATACGGCATTGCTTGGCGATCGAGGTAAAGGTATCCGTTTCGTGAAAGGCGTTCTGGTGCAAAAAGTCCTCGCGGACGGACTTGGCCGTCTCCAGCGTAAGGCGGTCTTTATACGAAAGGGCGTCGGCGCCGACGAGGCGGACGATCTCTTCCAGCTCCGCCTCTTCCTGCAGCACCTGGATGGCAAAGGCGCGCAGCTCGTTAAAGTCGGACGAGGCGTTTTTGGCATACCACGCCGAAAGGCGGTCGGCATACAGCGAATAACTGATAAGCCAATCGATGGCGGGGAAGTGCCGCTTATAGGCAAGATTGGCCGAAAGGCCCCAGAATACCTTTACGATGCGCAGCGTTGCCTGCGCCACGGGCTCGGACAGATCGCCGCCCGCAGGCGATACGGCGCCGATGGCCGTAATGGACCCGACACGCTCCTGCGAGGCCAGCGTTTTGACCACGCCGGCGCGCTCGTAAAATTCGGCCAGGCGGCTGGAAAGATAGGCGGGATACCCCTCTTCGCCGGGCATTTCCTCCAACCGGCCGCTCATCTCGCGCAGGGCCTCGGCCCAACGCGACGTGGAATCGGCCATGATGGCGACGTTCAGCCCCATGTCGCGGAAATATTCGGCGATGGTGATCCCCGTATAGATCGAAGCCTCGCGCGCGGCGACCGGCATATCCGACGTATTGGCGATCAGCACGGTGCGTTTCATCAGCGGTTCGCCCGTTTTGGGGTCTTTTAACCCGGGAAACTCGTTTAAAACATCCGTCATTTCGTTGCCGCGCTCGCCGCAGCCGATGTATACGATGATATCGGCATCCGCCCATTTCGCAAGCTGGTGCTGCACGACGGTCTTGCCGCTGCCGAAGGGGCCCGGCACGGCCGCCACGCCGCCGCGCGCAATGGGAAAGAGCGTATCGATGACGCGCTGCCCGGTGATCATGGGCATATCGGGCGATACCTTTTCGCGGTACGGCCGCCCGCGGCGCACGGGCCAGCGGGTAAGCATGCACACCTCTTTTTCGCCGTCTTTTGCGGCGATGACGGCGATCGTCTGCGTAATGTTATACAGGCCGCCCTTGATCGACGTCACCGTTCCCGCCACGCCGTACGGCACCATGATATGATGGCGCACGATGGGCGTCTCCTGCACGTAGCCCAAAAAGTCGCCGGGCTGCACCTCGTCGCCCGCCTTTGCCGTAGGCACAAATTCCCACAGCTTTTCGTGGTCGAGATTGCTGACCGAAACGCCGCGGGCGATGCGGTCGCCGTAGACATCGGCAATGCGCGTGAGCGGGCGCTGGATGCCGTCGAAAATGCCCTCGATCAACCCCGGCGCAAGCTCCACCGAAAGGGGCGCGCCCGTGCTTTCGACCGCTTCGCCGGGGCCGAGCCCGCCCGTCTCCTCATACACCTGAATGGACGCCCGATCGCCGCGCAGCTCTATGACCTCGCCGATCAGCCTTTTTTCGCTGACGCGCACCACGTCGTACATTTTTGCGTCCGCCATATGTTCCGCCACGATGAGCGGCCCGGATACTTTTACGATTTTTCCCTGCATACCCGACCTCTTACTCTTTGTGTTCGGCGCGGGGCAAAATATCCATGCCCAGCGCGCGCTCCGAATACCTGCGCAGTCGTTCGCCGCCGTACCCGCCCTCTCCCTGCGCGGAAGGGACGCAGAGCACAATGGGATAGGCCGCGCCGTCATACGCCGCGATCGCCTCTTCCATCTGCGCGGCCAGCGTATCGGTCACAAAAATGACCCGGTACTCCGCCGCAAGTTTTTGCAGCAGCGGCCTTGCCTGTGCGGCATTTTCGGCGCGGAAGGCGTCGATCCCCGCCGCCCGAAAGACCAATGCGCCGTCGCCGTCAGCGATGATAGCCATTTTGCCCTTCATACGACTCCCTCATCCTTGCCCGGACGACCGATCTGTCGACGCCGTTTTCCAGGCAGGCAAACACGATCGTCACATTGCGCAATTCCGCAAGTTTATAGTAACAATAGCGCAAAAAGGGCAAATACCCCTCGTCGCTGTATCTCTTCTTCTTCAGCAGAAGGAGCGCCGCGCTGTCGGCGGCGCGCTCCAGCAGCGTGAGCGGCTGTCCCTCGGCAAAGTTTTCCAGCGCGGCGCAGACGAGTTCGCGCCGCGGCGAAAAACGCATTTTTTCGCGGATGGCGTCGGCGCTCTCTTCGGCGAGGACGCGCAGCTCCTCCCCCTTCAGCGATCCGCCCGGCACCATCGTCTCCTGCGTAAGCGGCCAGCTGCGCGCGCGCAGCGCCACGCCGATATTTGCCGCGTCCGCCCGGACGGAAGCGATCTCACGCAATTCCTTTCTCTTCCCGGCCAGCAGCATAAGCTCCTCGTACATGGCACGGGTAAACAGGGTGTTTACGGTACGGCCGGTCGCCCCGCCGCCCACAAACAACTCGTCCGCGGCCGCAAGCGCACACCGCAGGGGCGCGTCGAACCGACCGTAGTCGTCGGCATAGATCTTGCTCTCCAAAAGAGAGAGCGGATACGCGCCTTCCGTCCCGCACATAGGGCGGAAATCCAGCCGCAGATGCTTGGCGCGCATCACGGCCTCGGCGTTACGGAAATCGTACTCGGCCAGCAAAAAGCGCGCAAGTCTGTCGTCGGGCGAGGCCTCGCGGATAAACGCCGCAAGCTTTTTTTCTTCCGCCTCCACCAGGCGTTCCGTATCGCCCGCGGACGCCTCCGTGCCGTCGCCGAAGCCCGTCTCCTGCAAAATTTTTATTGCCTCGTCGGGCGACGCGCAGTCGGCCATGCGCAAAAAACGCTCGGCGCCAAGCAGCGTCGTTTCGAGGACCGAGGCCCTTGCATTGGCAAAAATACTATTCGGCATGCGCGTTCTCCGCAGGGAATACGGCGGCGGCGATCTCCTGTTCCGTTCCGTAACGGTCCGCCTCGAGCAGAGCGCGGAAAGAGAGATCTTTTACGCACGTCGCGTTTTCCAGCCGTATGCCGCCCTCAAAACTGCCCGTGCCCGCAAAACGCAGTTTGTTTGCGGAAAACGCCCGCAGGGCGGTAAGTTCCCGTTCGCCGAACGGCGCGGCGGAAGAGAGGGTCACTTCGTCCCCCTCCTGCGCGTACGCCTCGAGCAACCGTTCGATCACGGCGAGATAGCGCTCTTTGGGGAACGCGCAGGCAAGCGCAAGCGCCTGCTCCAGCACCTCGTCGATGATGCCGCGCTTTGCGGCAAGCAGCGTTTTGCGGTTTTCGAGCGCAGCCACCGTCTCGCGCCGGAAGGCGATCTCCTCCGCCCGCTTTTCGGCCGCGCGCCGCCCCGCCGCAAGGCGTTCGGCCGCCGCGCGATCCGCCTCGGCCGCCATTGCCTCGGCGCGCGCTTCGGCCTCCGCCGTCAGCCGCTTTGCCCTGTCTTCCGCGTCGGACAAGATCTTGCCGACGATCGCTTCTTTTCCGTCCATCGCCGCACCTTATACCGCAAGCGTGAACAGCAGCGAAATGACAAGCCCGAAAATGGCATAGGTTTCGACCATGGCGGGGAACATGATGAGCTTGCCCGAAAGTTTTTCGTCCTTTGCCACGGCATAAATACAACTGACCGAAGTCTTGCCCTGATAAATGGCAGAGACCAGCCCCGTGATCGCCAGCGGCATGACGGACGCGAATACCGCCCAGCCCTGGGCGACGCTCATATCCGCCGTGACCGCGCCCTGACCGACCAGCGCCATGACGAATCCGTAAATCCCCTGCGTGGCGGGAAGAAGCACCAGGATCATGACTTTGGCAAACTTTTTTGCATCCTCCGCCAACACGCCTGCCGCCGCCGAACCGGTTTTGAACAACCCGATCGCCGAGCCGACGCCGCACAGTCCCGCGCAGATGGCAAGCCCCAAAACGGCAATTGCCTGACCACTCATAACAATGTATCCTCCAAGTTCAATTATTTCGTAAAATAGACGTACTGCCTACGCGAGCCGAGCGGCGTGAACAGCGCGCCCTCTCCCGTGTAAAATTTGGAAAAGAATTCGATGTACTGCAAGCGGCAGTCGTGGATATACGCGCCCAAAACGCCCATAGCGAGATTGAACGCATGCCCGATGATCATGACGACCGGTCCGAACACATACCCCACGGTCCCGGCAGAGATGAGGTCTGTCCCGATCCCGTTGAACTGCTGGGCAATGATCATACCCGAGAGCATCAGCCCGAACAGCCGCGCGTAGCTCAACACATCCGACAGCAGGTTGATAATGCCGTACACCGCGCCGAATCCCTTGGTAAACTTTCCGATAAGCTTTTCCTTGCGCCCCGCCGTAAGCGCCGCGCCCAGCAGCCCCACGCCCAACATGACCACGCCGGGCAGCGTCATAACGTCGAAAAAGACACGGACGCCCGCCGGCACGGGGATCGCAAAGTACTCCGTAAGAAAATTGAACACCGCAAAAAAGAGCCCCACGCAAAACAGCACCCAGGTGAGCGCGTCGCAGATCGCATCGGCAACGCGCCTCTTGCGGAAGCTGTTGACGGCGCTTAAAATATACCCCACCGTGATCTGCAGCAACCCCAGCGCAAGGCATCCCAGCAGAATGGTGAGCACGTCGGTGCGGCTGCCGGACGTGGGATCGGGCAAAAAATGATAGAGCGAAAACCCGAAACACGAGCCGAACAGCGCGCCGAAGATCGCGGTAAAGATCCCGCCGTAGGCGAGGATGGAGGCAAGTTTTTTTACGCCGTCGTTCACCTTGCGGCGGCGCGCCAGCACGAACCCTGCGACAAACAGCAGCACGCCGTAGCCGATATCCGCCATGATCAGCCCGAAAAAGATCATAAAGAAAACAAACACAAAGCCGTTCGGATCAAATTCGCGGTAGTCGGGCACGGAATACATATTGGTAACAAACTCCGCCGCGCGGGCAGGCCCTCTGTTCTTTAACAGCGTGGGCGGCTTGTCCTCCTCGGTCGGCGCGGCGCACTGCAAAATATACGCCTCCGTCACCGCGGCGATCGCCGCGCGCACCGCCTCTTCGTCTGCGGCGGGCAGGTAACCGCTTGCGGTAAAGGTGGCCCCGGTATGAAAAAAGCGCTCGTAGTCTTCCGCCTTTTCGAGTTCGGAATCCAGATAGTCGCTGTAAATTTTAAGATCTTTTAACGAGGGAAGCCGCTCGCAGGCGCCACGCACCAGCGCAGCTTCCTCCGCGCGCAGCCGCGCCGACGCCTCGTCCAGCCGCGCAAGCTCCTGTGCGGCGCTTGCCTCGTACAAAAAAGGACAGCGCGCAAAGGCAAGTTCGGAGAGCGCCTTTTCGGTCTCCTCTTCGACGGAGCGGTGACAAAAGACCGCAACGGGCACCTGCTTTGCACCCGCGTACACCGTGCGGTCGACCGGCGCCGTCGCCTGTACGAACGCCTCCAGCGCGGAGAGCGCCCCCTCGTCGATCAGGCCGAAAAAGCAGCGCGTGCTGCGGGTATCCGCAAACGCGCAAAAGGGCTCCGATACGCCCGCATAGGGCGCCAGCTGCCCCTTTTGCGCCTCTGTTTTATGGCGCTCCGCTCTGTTCGCGGCAAGTTGTTCGGCCCATGCCTCCGTTTCGGCGACCAGCCGCATCAGCGCCTCCTCACGCTGCGCCACGGCGGCAAACGCCTCGAAATCGAGCACGATCTGATCGCTCAACAGTGCTTTTGCCGACTTTTTATCGGCAGCGGCGTCCGCCTGCGCCGTAAGAAATTCTATGCTCTTTTTTACGCGGACCAGCCGTTCGGAAAGCGCGGCAACATCCGCCGCGGACGCATGCTGCTCCTCCTCCGAAAAGGTGAGCTCTACCAACTGCGTCTTTTGCAGGGCGCGCAAAAGCTGCGCGCGTTCCGAAGAAAGCGCGGTCAGCTGAAATTTTAACATGGGCGCGATCATGCGCCGAACACCTTTGCGACGACGGACAGCGCCGCGGGACCGATCTTATCGCTGCAGGCGGCGCGCAGCGCCTCTGCCGCGGCCGCACCCTCTGCCTGAATGGCACGGCAGCGCTCGTCGGCGGCCCGTTCCGCCCCCTCCAGCAGCGCCTCCTCTTCGGCAAAGAGACGGCGCTCCGCTTCAGCGGCCGTCTGTTCCGCCCTGCGCTCTCCTTCGGCAAGGATGCGTTTTGCCTCCGCTTCGGCGGCAC
>CALVPS010000030.1 GCA_944354035.1 uncultured Clostridia bacterium
CTCCGCAGTTCCCTTGATACAGAACTTACGTTCCTGCCCAAAAGTCTCGCAATTTCCCGATAACTTTTTCCTTTGACGTAGTATTCTCGTAGACAACCGCGCTCTTCTATGGTAAAATGGCGGTAGTTCATACAAGTCTCCTCCGGTGTAAATTTTGTTTTGCAACTCTATTTTACCACAGATTTGTATGAACTCCTTTTTTTCTCTCAACTGTTGCACTTAATAGTATAATTCACCATAACAGGAAATGCCGCGGCTGCGCATATGCGCAGCCGCGGCATTGTTTTTTCGGCGGCAGTACACTGTCGGTGCGCGGACGAACGCGGGCGGCCTTAAACGGAACGGGCGTACCATGTCTTTGTCCGGGCATGCAGCGTACGGTCGTGTCTGTTTTTCGCGCGCGTGCGGACACGGCCGCCCGTTTCAGGCATGGTTACGGTCTTCAAACCCCAGACTGATCAGAATGGCGCGGTTGACGCGCGCCATGGTGGACGCCGGCAGCTCGCCGATGCGCGAAAGCAGCCGTTTTTTATCGATGGTGCGGATCTGTTCCAATAAGATGACGGAATCCTTTTGCAGTCCGTAGGCATGCGGCAGCTCGATATGCGTGGGCAGGCGCGCCTTGTTGATCTTGCTGGTGACGGCTGCAGCGATCACGGTGGGAGAGTACTTATTCCCCGTGTCGTTCTGCACCACCAAAACGGGGCGCACGCCGCCCTGTTCGCTCCCCACCACGGGGGAGAGATCGGCATAATACAGTTCTCCGCGTTTGACTACCATAATTTCCTCTTCGGTGAGCGGCCCTCCGCTATTATACTATGTAACGGGGACGTGGTTTGCGCACCGCGGTGTAAGTGTTGCCCGCCGCAACAATTTTTATACGCCGCCCCCTTTCTGCGTTGACGAACGGCCGCATGCGGGGTATAATAGCGGGTATGAAACAAACGACCGATCGTCAGGGAAAAATGATAAGCGCCGCGGGGATCGCGCTGAACGCCGTTCTCGCGGTCGCCAAAATCGCCGCCGGTGCCGTTGCGGGGCTTGTTTCGGTCGTGGCGGACGGCCTGAACAATTTAAGCGACTGCGGCAGCGGGGTCATCTCGTTCGTCTCCTTCCGCGTGGCCGAAAAGCCCGCCGACCGCGAACATCCGTACGGCCATCGCCGCGCCGAATACGTTGCGTCGATGCTGATCGCGTTTTTGGTGCTGATGCTGGCGGTGGAACTCTTCCGCGAGTCGCTCGGGCGCGCCTTGGGCGGCGCCTCCACGGCGGCCGCGCCGTGGCTGTACGCGGTTTTGGGGGCGTCCGTCGCCATAAAGGCGGGCATGTTTGTCGGTTACCGCGTCGTCGCCAAAAAAATCGATTCCGACCCGCTGCGCGCCGCCGCGCTGGACAGCGCCTGCGACTGCCTTGCCACCGCCGTGGTCATTGTCGGCGCCGTTCTGACGCGCTTCACCGCCTTTCCTGCCGACGCCGTCGCGGGGCTGCTGGTCGCGCTGTTTATTGCGTGGCAGGGGATCGCCATCCTGCGCGAGGCGGGGTCCAAGCTGTTGGGCCGTGCGCCCGATCCTGCATTGGTGGCGCGCGTCCGTGCCATTCTGCTTTCGGGCGACGGGGTGCTCGGCATCCACGATCTAAAAATATACGGCTACGGAAAGGGAGCCATGTTTGCAACGGCGCATGCCGAAATGGACGCCGCCACCCCGGCCGCGCTCTCGCATGAGGTGATCGACGCGTTAGAGCGGCGCGTAGCGGCCGAAACGGGCGTAACGCTTACCGTGCATCTCGACCCCGTTGTGCTGAACGACGCGGAGGCCGCCGCGCTGGAACAGCGGGTGCGCGCCGCCGTAGAGGGGCTTGCCGAGGGGATGAACATCCACGATTTCCGCTTGGTGCGCGGCGCGGTCACCAAGGCCGTATTCGAGGTGGGGATCCCCTTCGATTGTCCCGTACAGGACGCGCAGCTTAAGAACGATATCGAGCGCGCCGTAAAAATTTTAAGCGACTGCGAACCCGTCGTCACGGTGGAGAGGGAGTGACTTCGCCCCGCCTTAACGCCTGCGGCGTTAAGGCGGGGCGAGCAGCGCGGGCCGGAAGGACGATCCGGGCCGCAATTTTATAAATCTTATTTTAAAAATAGCGGAAGTCCTTGCAAAATTTACCCGCTTATGCTATACTGTAAGCGCCCAACAATTTCACATTGTTAAAACATACGGTACGATAAGGCATTTCGTATCTCTCTTTTCCGTATGTTTTGGAAATTGTTGGGCAACGATCGGAGATACAATGCAGGGCGCGTTTTCAATTGAAGGCGCGCCCTTTTTGCCCTGTTTTACGGAAAATTTTGGAGGTAGAATATGAAACGCAAACTTTTATTGGTACTGCTGACGGTTGCAATGGCAATTGCCTGCGCCTTCGGCTTTGCCGGGTGCGGGGAAAACGAAGGCCCCGATACAGATAATTCTTCCGTCGACGGAACTTACTATCTGTATGAGGACGGCACGCTGAACAAGTCACAGTACATAACGCTCGACGGAAGCAGTTGGACGGACGACGCCGGTGACAGCGGAACAGTCGAAATTTCTGACAGCAACATCACGTTGTACGTCGATCAGTTCGGCGAAGAGGAGGAGTTTGCCGGCGGAACGCTCAAAGACGGCGTCCTGTCGCTCAACATCCTGGGCGCAGAGGTCGTCTACTGCAAAGAAGGTTCGGCTCCTTCAGAAGAGCCGCCCGAAGAAAACCCTCCAGCAGTACAAACCTATATCGTCACCTATGATGCAAACGGCGGCGTATTCACGGGCGGGGCCTCGACATTCGAACAAACGGATGTTGCCGAAAATTCTACGCTCACCGCACCCGCTTCTCTCACAAGGACTGGCTGGACGTTCAGCGGCTGGGCAACGGACAAGAGCGGTTCCGAAATGTGGAACTTTGCTGCCGATACCGTTACGGACAACATCACGCTGTACGCCGTATGGCAGTAGCAGTCTGCCACGATTTTCAGCGTGGAAGGCGCAAGCATCAACGGCATGGAGATCTTTATGCCCGTTGACCGCGATACGAACAGCGTTTCTCTCTCCAACAAAGTCGTATGCAGTGCAGACAGCGTCTGGCGGCCGTATTATGACCAGCTCGGTCAGACGGAGATCCCCACGCGAATTGCCGCGGGCAAGGACGGCGCGCTGGAAAACGGCAACAATATTTTCTATATCGTCGTGACCTCTTCCAACGGCTCGCAGGTCAACGTTTACGAACTCACCACTCACCGCAGCTATTCCGTTTCGGTGAACTATTACGACGGCGACGACCTCCTCGAAACCGTTTCCGCCTATACGGGAAATGAATTTACGGCAAATTATACGCCGTCCATCGCCGGCTACACCTTTAACGGGTGGGAAACTTCGTCGGGTCATGCGTTCACCGCCGAAACGATCTGGGAGCCGCTTTCTCTGTATGCGGACAAAACGGCAAACTCGTACAAGGTCACGCTGGATGTAAACGGCGGCGATGAATTGAGTACCGCGAAAGAAAGCGTTACATATGATTCGGCATATTCGTTTGCGGTGCCCACGCGCACGGGCTATTCCTTTACGAGCTGGTATGTCGGCAGTACGCAGATCACAGACGGCTCCGGCAACAGCCTTGCCGTGTGGAATTATGCGGCCGACAAGACCGCCGCGGCGCGCTGGAGCGTCAACCAGTACACCGTAACGCTGCAGCAGAATAACACATCCGCAGGCACTGTTTCCGGCGCGGGCGAACACGATTACGGAGACAGGGTTACGATCTCTGCGAGCACGAATAAAGGCTATAATTTCCTCGGCTGGTACGATGCCAACGATGACCTCGTCACCGCCGACGCAAGCTATACCTTTACCATGGGGACGGACGCCCTGACCTATACCGCAAAATGGAAAGTCGTTGATGCGATGGAGAATTTTACCTTCACGTCGACCAAATCAACCTGTAAGATCACCGGCGTCACCGATAAGACGGTAACGGAGATCGTCGTGCCCGATTACGTTATCGCCATATCGTATGGGGCGTTCGAGGATTGCGACAGTCTGGTAAGCATTACGCTGCCGTTTGTGGGTGCGGAAAAGGACGGGACCCGTAATACGCATTTCGGCTATATCTTTGGTGCAGATTCTTCCGATTACCAGGATGACGATGTCCCCGCCTCCTTAAAAACGGTCGTCATTACCGGCGGAACAAGTATTGCTGATCATGCGTTCGGGTATTGCAGCGGGCTGACAAGCATTATCATTCCCGACGGCGTGACGAGCATCGGAAGCGAGGCGTTCCGTGGTTGCAGCAGTCTTACGAACGTGACGATCGGAAACGGCGTGACGAGCATCGGAAGTTATGCGTTCCGATATTGCAGCGGGCTTACGAGCATTACCATTCCCGACAGCGTGACGAGCATCGGATATCAAGCGTTCTTTGGTTGCGACGGGCTGGAAAAAGTACATATTACCGATCTTGCGGCATGGTGCGCGATCGAGTTTAATAATAGCTCTGCCAACCCGCTTTCTTCTGCGCACAACTTGTATTAGAATGGCGAGCTTATCACCGACCTGGTTATTCCGGACGGCGTAACGAGCATCGGAAGTTATGCGTTCCGGGATTGCAGCAGTCTTACAAGTATTACCATTCCCGACAGCGTGACAAGTATCGGAAATTCCGCATTTGAGGACTGCACCGAGATGATAAGCGTGACAATCGGCAACGGTGTGACGAGCATCGGAAGTTATGCGTTCAAGTATTGTTTCAGCCTTAAAAGCATTGCCATTCCTGAAAGCGTGACGAGCATCGGAAGTCATGCGTTCATGAGTTGCAGCGCCGACATTATATGGAGTGGCACACCTACCATTCGAGTCATAGGGTATTATGCATTCGCGCATTATAGCGGCACCTCTATTACTATTCCTGACAGCGTGACATACATCGAAAACAATGCGTTTGAGTGGTGTATCCACCTTACGAGCGTGACAATCGGAAACGGCGTGACGTACATTGGCAAGGAGGCGTTCAATCCATGCTTTGTTCTTACGAGCATTACCATCCCCGACAGCGTGACGAGCATCGGAGCTAATGCGTTCGGTATAGTTCTTTGCATAAATAAAGTGTACTACGGCGGCACGGCGGAAGATTGGGCAAATATTTCGATCGGTTATGACAACACTAATCTCACTTCCGCTACGCGGTATTATTACAGCGAAACGCAGCCGACGGATGATGGCAACTACTGGCATTATGTAGACGGCAAGATCGTAGAGTGGTAAACGGCATTGCATTATACCGGGCGCGCCCCGCAGAATGATTCTGTGGGGCGCGCTTTTGCATATTGTAAAATGAAAATCGCGTAAAAAAAGGGCGCGCCGAAAGAGGGGGCGTTCAAAGCGCGGCGGGCGCCGCCGCGGGAAACGCCGCGGCGGCGCCCGGTTTATCCGCAGCATACGATCCGTTTAAACCATTGCGGCAGCGGGCGCGGCGGTGCAGTGCGAAAAGTTCGTCGGGTAACGCCGCCCTTTCAGAAATACGCGGGCGGAAATTGCCGTACGTTTGCTGCAAACGATTGTGTTTTTTTAAAAACGATGCTATAATATTTTTGGATATCTGCAACATGCGGCAAGGAGACAAAAAGAATGCTTAAAATCGTCGTAGACGCCATGGGCGGCGACAACGCACCCGGCGAGATCGTAAAGGGCGCGCTGCTTTCGCTGCAGGCGCGGGAAGATTTTGCAATTGTTTTAACGGGGGACGAGGACCTTGTCCGGCGCGAGTTAGAAAAATATTCCTACGACGCCTCGCGCGTGGAGCTGGTGCATTGCAGCCAGGTGATCACCAACGACGATGTTCCCACGCACGCCGTGCGCGGCAAGCGCGACAGTTCGCTGGTCGTGGGGCTGAATTTGTTAAAGACGGACGGCGAGGCGGGCGGCTTTGTTTCGGCAGGCTCCACGGGCGCCGTGCTTACGGGCGGCATCATGCTGGTGGGGCGCATAAAGGGCGTGCTGCGGCCGG
The DNA here is from genome assembly GCA_944354035.1 of uncultured Clostridia bacterium. Classification (GTDB taxonomy): domain Bacteria; phylum Bacillota; class Clostridia; order Christensenellales; family Borkfalkiaceae; genus Gallimonas. The sequence continues at coordinate 6,031 of CALVPS010000030.1, forward strand.
CGCTCTGCCCCGGGATCCCCAATGTGCGCGGCTCGCAGACGTTGCTGTGCGACTGCGGCGCCAATGCCGAGTGCAAGCCCGCCTATCTGGCGCAGTTCGGCGTTATGGCGTCGGCATATGCCAAGGCGGCGTTCGGCATTTCCTCCCCCCGCGTGGGACTTTTGACCAACGGCACCGAAGAACACAAGGGCGACGGGCTGCACCAGGAGGCGCATCAGCTGTTAAAGGCGACCGCGGGTATCGACTTTGTGGGCAACATTGAAGGGCGCGACATTATGTACGGCGACGTGGATGTGGCCGTATCGGACGGATTTTCGGGCAACATTGCCTTAAAAGCCATTGAAGGGTGCGGCAAAACGGTCGCCGCCATGTTAAAAAAGCAGTTTACGGCGTCGTTGGGGAGCAAACTGAGCTATTTGTTTGCCAAAAAACCCATCTCCGGCCTTGCAAACGCGCTCGACTATTCGCGCTTCGGCGGATCGGTGTTTTTGGGGTTGAAAAAGGTGGTCGTAAAGTCACACGGTTCCTCCAAGGCGAAGAGCATCGTTCCCTCCGTATTGCAGGCGGTAGAGGCCTGCCGCGGCGGACTGATCGGGACCATGGAGCGTATGCTGGCCGAGGCGGGCATTTCCGAGGCGGGAAAGGCCGAAAATGCATAACGCCGCGTGGACGGACGCCCTCGCCGACGAGGCGGAACGGGCGATCGGCCATCGTTTTTCCGACCGCGCGCTGCTTAAAACGTGTTTTACGCATGCCTCCTGCTCCAACATAACGGGAGAGCCGAGCAACGAGCGCCTGGAGTTTTTGGGCGACGCGGTGCTGGGATTGTGCGTTACCGAGCGGCTGTACCGCCGTTTCGGAGAGGACGAGGGGCATTTGACCGATATGCGCCAGCGCTGCGTATCGCAGCGGGCGCTGGAGTTGGCCGAATCGGGCGTGGGGCTCTTGCGCTTTTTGCGTTATGCGGGCGGCGACGACGTGCTGCGCGGCAAGACGCGTTCGAACCTGTTCGAGGCCGTGGTGGGCGCGCTGTATATCGATGGCGGCCTGGCGGCGGCGCAGACGTTTTTAGACCGCACGCTTTCTATGACGGAAGAGGTAAACTATAAGTCGCTGTTGCAGGAATACGTGCAGCAGCGCGTACACATCACGCCCGTATACCGCGTATCCGAGGCGGAGGCGGGCTACGTTTGCACGGTCGCCGCCATGGGGGCCGAGGCGCAGGGCTTCGGCGCAAACAAAAAACATGCCGAAGTACGCGCGGCGCAGGCGCTTTACGAAATTCTCATAAAGAGGGAACGACATTGAATTTCAAAGAAATTCAGCTGGCGGGGTTCAAATCGTTTGCCGATAAGACCTCCATTCAATTTGAAGACGGCGTCACCTGTATCGTCGGACCCAACGGCTGCGGAAAGAGCAACGTGGCCGACGCGGTCCGCTGGGTGCTTGGCGAACAGTCTGCCAAGAATATGCGCGGTTCGTCCATGCAGGACGTCATTTTCGGCGGCACGGAGACGCGCCGCCAGCTCTCCTATTGCGAAGTCACGCTCATCTTCGACAACACCGCCCGACTGTTCGATATCGAGTACGACGAGGTCGCCATGACGCGTCGATTGTACCGCTCGGGCGAGAGCGAGTACCTGCTGAACAAGCAGCCCTGCCGCTTAAAAGATATTGTGGCGCTGCTGCACGGCGTGGGCATCGGCAAGGAGGGCTACTCCATCATCGGGCAGGGCAAGGTAGAGCAGATCATGAACGCCAAGCCCGAGGATCGCCGCGCCATCTTCGAAGAGGCGACGGGCGTTATGAAGTTCAAGGCGCAAAAGGGCGAGATCGAGCGCAAACTTGTAAACGCCAAAGAGAACCTTACCGTGTTCGTCCAGCGCATGGACGAGGCGGAAAACCAGCTTCGCCCCCTGGAAAAACAGGCCGAAACGGCCAAAAAGTACCGCGCCTATTCCGAAGAGCTGAAGTACGAAGAGGTCAACGCCTATCTGGTGCGGTTTGATAATTTTGCATACGAAACCAACAAGCAGCGCGAAAAGATCGACCGCGCGGGGCGCGAGCTGAACGCGGTGGAAGAGCGGCTGGGCGTTTTGGACGCCGAAGAGCGCGAAGGGCGCGAAAAGATCGCCCGCGCCGACGAAAGCCTGCGTTCTCTCAACGAAAAATTGCGCCTGTTCGAAGTGGGCATGGAGCATAAGACGGGCGAGGCCAAGGTGATCGGCGAGCGCATCAGTTCCTACCGCAGGCAGCTGCGCGCCGCCTCGGACGAGGTGGAGTATTCCCTGCGCCGCACGCAGGAGATCGACGGGCTGGTCGCCGGGAGCGCCGCGCGCATGCAGAAGGCTGCGGATCGCGCACAGGCAAACGAGCGCGAGAGCGCGCAGCTGGAGGCGCGCCTGCGCGAGGCGGACGCGCGCGTTGCCGCGTTTGAACGCGTCTCCGACGAAAAGCGCGCCAGCGAACTCTCCTCCGTCGAAAACCTGGCAGACGTCCGGGCGACGGCGGGGAGTCTTTCCGCCAAGCGCGAGGCGATCGGCGAACGCATGACGGAGGTGCGCGAGGCGATCGATAAGGCCGGGGCGCGTCGGGACGAATTGACGCGTCAGAGCGAGGAATGCCGTGCAGAAAGGCGCGCGTGCGAGGATTTTTTAAATGCCAAACCCGAACGCGAGGCGCAGCTGCAGGGCGAAATTTCCGCGTGCGAACGCCGCCGCGGCGAACTCTCCGCGGCGATCGCCGACTGTAATACGTCGATCCTGAACCTGACCAACAATCTCGAAATGTACCGCAACCTGAAAAACCGTTTCGACGGTTACCGCGATTCGGTGCGCAGGCTGCAGCTCTCCGCCCGCAACGATCCCGAGCTCGGCCGCCGCATCAAGGGCGCGATCGCCGACATCGTACGCACGGAAAAGCAGTACGAGGTCGCCATCGAAACGGCCATCGGCGGCGCCATGCAAAACCTGGTGACCGCCACGCAGGACGACGCGCGCTATCTGATCGAGTATTTAAAGCGGACGGGCGGCGGCATCGTCACTTTCCTGCCGGCGGACGCCATGCGCCCTCGCGGCAACTCGCGCGAGATCGCCGCGGCCCTGCGCGAAGAGGGCGCCCTCGGCCTTGCGGACGAGCTGGTGCGCTACGACGCATATTACGGGAACATCGTAAAATACCTGCTGGACAATACGCTCATCTGCGATACGATCGGCAACGCCACCCGTATCGCCAAAAAATATCCGCGCGCCTTTAAGCTGGTGACGTTGGACGGCGATACGATCGCCTCCAGCGGCGCCATGACGGGCGGTTCCCGCCGCCGCGAGAGCGGCAACCTGCTGGCGGGCGAGCGGCACATCAAGGAATGCGAAGAGGGGATCGCCCGCAAAAAGACGGCTATGGAACAGCTGAAGGCCGACCTTGCCGTCTGCGAGCGGCAGCTGGCCGCGGCGCAGTCCGCATACGAGGCGTTTCGCGTAGAGGTGCAGGAACAGGCGGCCGCGTTTGCCGCTCTCTCGCAGCGTCTGCAGACGCTGGAGGGCCTGATCGCCGAGGCTGCGCACGACGCCGAAGATTACCGCGCCCTGCTCGGACGGCTGGAGCGTACGGCGGACGATCTGCAGTCGGAGGCCCTCTCTTCGGCGGAGAGCGAGGAATTGCTGAACCGTATCCGCAGCGAGGCCGCGGCCGAGGCGGCGCAGCGGCAGGCCGAGGGCGAGGCGCTGAAGGTGGAGCGCGATAAGCTCTCCGGCCGGCTGAGCGAGCTGCGCGTAGAGCGCGCAACGCTGATTTCCGCGCGGCAGGCAGAGGAAGAGAACGTGCGCCGTCTGCGCGAAGAAAAGGCGGCGCTGTTAAAAAAGGCAGACGAGACGCGCGCCTCCATCGCCGCGACCGAGCGCAGCATCGAGCAGCTCAAGCGCGACGAAGAGAAGGCCGCGCTGACCGACGAGGAACAAAAGACGGTTGCCGCCATCCGCGAGCGCCTCTCCGGCGTGGAGAGCGAAAAACGCGCCGTTTCCGAGCGTCAGGGCGCTCTGGCCGAAGAAAAGCGCGGACTTTTGGGCAAACAGATGACCCTTTCCGAGGAGAAGCACGCCTGCGAATTGGAAATTTCCAAGGCGGAGGTCAGCCTGGAAAACATGAAGCAGCGCATCGACGAGGCCTATGGCCTCTCCTACGAGAGCGCTCAGGCCCTGCGCGACGAGCATTACGATATTGCGCAATCCTCCACCCGCATCAACAGCCTAAAGCATCGCATCGGCGCGTTGGGCGCCATCAACCAGAACGCGGAGGAGGATTATGACGCCCTCTCGGCGCGCTATTCCGAAATGCAGACCCAGCGCGACGATCTGGAAAAGGGCATCGACGACCTTACGGGCGTTTTGGACGAACTGAAGGCGGAAATGCAAAAAAAGTTCGACGACGGCTTCAACGAGATCAACGCAAACTTCACCAAAATTTTCCGCGAATTGTTCGGCGGCGGCAAGGCGGAAATGCAGCTCGACTACACCGACTGCGACGACCCGCTCAACGCCGGGATCGAGATCGTCGCCTGCCCGCCGGGCAAAAAGCTGACCAAAATTTCGCTGCTTTCGGGCGGGGAACGCGCCTTTACGGCGATCGCCATTCTGTTCGCTATTTTAAAATCGCGTCCCATGCCGTTTTGTATTTTGGACGAGATCGAGGCCGCGCTCGACGAGGCGAACGTCGACCGCTTTGCCCGCTATTTAAAAAAGTTCTCCAAGGATACGCAGTTTATCGTGATCACGCACCGCAAGCCCACCATGAACCAGGCGGACGTGCTGTTCGGCGTCACCATGGAGGAGAAGGGCGTTTCCAAGATCGTTTCGGTCAAACTTTCGGAGGTGGAGGCGCGCCTGGGCGGCGATACGGTCATCGCGTAAGCGCGCGTCGGGCGGCGCGGTCCGCAAGGAGGTGTTTGTATGGGGGTATTCGGAAAGTTAAAAGAGGCGCTGAAAAAGACGAAGGATTCGATCGCCGTAAAAATGCGCCGGCTCTTTTTAAAAAATAAGATCGGCGACGCGTTTTACGACGAGCTGGAAGAAATTCTTATCTCCGCCGACGTCTCCGTGCGCACGGCCGAGGACGTGGTGGAGCAGGTAAAGGAAGAGGCGATCGGCCAAAAAATCAAGGACGAGCAGTTCGTTACCGACCTGCTGAAAGATATTTTGGAAGATACGTTAAACGAGGCGCCCGTGCCCGCGTTCACCTATCCGTGCGTCATTATGTTTGTGGGGGTAAACGGCGTGGGTAAGACCACCACGATCGGAAAAGTGGCAAATTGGTTCGTCAAACAAAAAAAGAGCGTCACCATCGCCGCAGCCGATACCTTTCGGGCGGCGGCGATCGACCAGCTGGAGATATGGGCGGAGCGCGCCAAAGTGCGCATCGTAAAACACGAGGACGGCAGCGATCCCTCCGCCGTCATTTTCGACGCGGTGTCTTCTGCCAAGGCGCGCGGGACGGACGTGGTGCTGGTAGATACGGCGGGCCGCCTGCACGTAAAGGAAAATTTGATGAAGGAGCTGCAAAAAATGGACCGCGTGGTGCGGCGCGAGTGGCCCGAGGCGCAGTTTTTAAAGTACCTGGTGTTGGACGCCACTACGGGTCAGAACGCCGTGGCGCAGGCGCGCATCTTCGACGAGGCGGTGGCGCTGGACGGCATTGTGCTCACCAAGCTTGACGGCACCGCCAAGGGCGGATTCGTCTATTCGCTGTGCGGCGAACTGAAGGTGCCCGTCGTGTTCGTCGGCACCGGCGAAAAGATCGACGATATCGAACGCTTCGACGCGGAACAGTTTGTGGAAGGCTTTTTTTAAGACGGGGATCGCGGGATCTCCAAAAGCGGTAGAGCGGCGCACATGCGCCGCTCTACCGCTTTTTCGGATAGGGCGATGGTTCGTCGGTATGTTCCAACAGATAGTCGATCGAAACGCAAAAATAATCCGCCAGCTTTATCAGGGTGGCATAGTCCGCTTCCCGCTCCCCGGTCTCATAGCGGCTGATGCTGTTTTGGTTCATATGCAGTTCCATGGCAAGCCGCAGCTGCGATATCCCGCGCCGTAAACGCAATTCGCGTAATCTCATGATTTTCCTCTTGACACAATTATACCGAAATGGTATAATAACGATATCCCGTTTTGGGATATACAGGAGGATCGAAACGAAGACGGAGCGAGAAAAATTAGAAGGCCTTCCCAAAGAATTTCGCCCGATGAGTGCATGGGGGTATGTCGGATACGGGTTTTTGTTCTCGCTTTCGATCGTCGGCTTTGTCATTGCGATTGTATTCAGCTTTGACGGGTCGTATATTGCCCGAAGAAACTACGCGCGGTCGTATCTTTTTTCCATTGCATTAGGAGTGCTTTTGGGGGTGATCATCGTCGGGGCCGTTGTCGTGATCGCAGTGGCGGTCGCGGGGCCGGATGTTTTTTTGGAGTGGTTCGAGTCGATAAAATCTTATATAGAATTTCATTATTCATAAACGGGTTTTCCCTGCCGGACGAAGCGTTTGCCCGGCAGTTTTTTTGCGAGGCGCACAAAAAGCGCCGCCTTGCCCGTTCGCTGTCGGCGTACGACGTTTTCAGATGAGAGAGATCGTGTAGTTTTATGTAGGTTTTTTATGAAAAAAATATTGACATATTTGTAAGAATTGTGATATAATATGTTTAATAAATGAAAAAAAGGAGATCATTATGAAAACTGCAGCCAAAGTATTTACGGTCATCAGCTCGGTCATGTTTTTCTGGACGATCATCGAGCCGATCTTTGCCGCGATCGCGTGGAAAAAGATGAAGACGATCACCCGCAGGGCCGATCTTACCAAGTGGGCGGTCCTTACGCTGATCTTTATGAACTTCTGGGGCGGCCTGTTCATGCTTCTCACGAAGGATAAGGACTATGCGTGCAACGCGCCCGCTCCCGCGCCCGAAGCGCCTGCGGCTGCGCAGTAAAGCGGTAAAATAAAAATTTTTGCCTGTCAAGTAAAAATGCTTGACAGGCTTTTTTGTTTCGCGTATACTGTTCTTCGGAAGGAGAAGGGTATGGATCTGCATATGTTGCGCCTGTTGGATATTTACAGCCCGCTCCTGACGGGCCATCAGCGCGAAGTGACGGATCTGTACTTTAATTACGACCTGTCGCTGGCGGAGATCGCCGAGCAAAAGGGCTGTTCGCGGCAGAGCGTATCGGATACGCTGCAAAAGGCGCGCCGCCAGCTTGAAGAGTACGAAGAAAAGCTGCACGTCTGCCGTACCCTTGCAGAAACTTCCCTTGCACAGTCTCTTATGCTTGCCAAGGTCGGCAAATGGGCAGAGGAAGCGCTTTCCCCCGCGCAGTGCGCGCAATTGAAACAACTCACCGACCGCGACTATTCCGGGGAGGCGAAGGCGATCTTCGAGGCGGATCCCGAAAAATTGATATAGGAGGAAGACGCGTGGCGTTGTTTGCTTCGCTCTCCGAGCGACTCAATCATATTTTTTCCAAACTTACCAAGCGCGGCCGGCTCACCGAGCTGGAGATCCGTTCCGCCATGCGCGAGGTGCGCATCGCCCTCCTTGAGGCGGACGTCAACTTAAAGGTCGCCAAGCAGTTTATTGCCGAGGTCTCCGAAAAGGCGGTGGGGCAGCAGGTGCTGCAATCGCTCAATCCCGCCCAGCAGGTAATAAAGATCGTCAACGACGAGCTGACCGCACTGATGGGCGCGGGGAACGCCAAGCTCGAGGTGTCGCCCAAGCCGCCCACCGTTATCATGATGTGCGGACTGCAGGGCGCCGGTAAAACGACGCTGTGCGGAAAGCTTGCGCTCTATTTAAAAAAGCAGGGCAAGCGCCCCCTGTTGGCCGCCTGCGATATTTACCGACCCGCCGCCATAGAGCAGCTGAAAGTGGTGGGGGGACGCGTCGGGTGCGAGGTGTTCGAAAAGGGCACGCAGGCGCCTGCCAAAACGGTAAAACAGGCCGGCGAATATGCCCTTAAAATGGGATACGATACCGTGATCGTCGATACGGCGGGTCGGCTTCATATCGACGACGCGCTGATGAAGGAGTTGGAAGAGATCAAGCGGGCGGTCGCGGTGACCGAAACGCTGCTGGTGGTGGACGCCATGACGGGTCAGGACGCGGTGAATGTGGCGCAGACGTTTAACGAGCGGCTGGAACTGACCGGTGTGATCCTCACCAAGCTGGACGGCGATACGCGCGGCGGCGCCTGCCTTTCGATCAAGGCGGTGACGGGCAAGCCGATCAAGCTGATCGGCGTCGGCGAAAAGATGACCGACCTCGAGCCTTTCTATCCCGACCGCATGGCCTCGCGTATTTTGGGCATGGGCGACGTACTGTCGCTGATCGAAAAGGCGCAGGAGGCGGTCAGCGAGCAGCAGGCAAAAGATCTCGAGCGCAAAATGCGCGAAAATTCCTTTACGCTTTCCGATTATCTGCAGCAGTTCGAAGCGCTTAAAAAAATGGGCGGGGCAAGCGCTCTGATGGGCATGCTTCCCGGCAGTAAGTTAAAGTTAAAAGAGGGCGATATCGATGAAAAGCGCATCGAGCGGCTGCGCGCCATCATTCTTTCAATGACGCCCAAAGAGCGCGACAATCCGCAGATCATCAACGCCTCGCGCAAGCGCAGGATCGCGCTCGGTTCGGGCACGACGGTGCAGGAGATCAACCAACTGCTCAAACAATTCGATCAGGCAAAGCTTTTGATGAAGCAGTTAAAGGGTGGCAAGGGGAAGATGCGCCTTCCCTTTTAAACGGCGGTTTACCGCAGCGGCGGCAAACATAAATAACACAGAAAAACAAATTTTTGGAGGTCAGGCAGTATGGTAAAAATGAGATTGGTGCGCATGGGTGATAAAAAGTCCCCCGTGTATCGCATCGTGGTTGTGGACGCGCGCAAGGCGGCGACGGGCGAGTATATCGAAAAGGTCGGTTTTTACGATCCTAAATCGCAGCCCGTTACGCTTAACGTAGATGCGGATAAGGCAAAGGAATGGATCGCCAAGGGCGTTCAGCCCACCGAAACGGTGAAAAACCTGCTGGTCCGTGCGGGCGTTTTGGAAAAATCCGAAAAACTTTCGCCTTCCAAGACCAAGACGAAAAAGAAGAAGTAATGCGCGTTCTGCGCGGCAAAAAAAGAACGGCGCAGCTGTTTTGTATACACCGCTATAGGAGGGTCAGTCATGCTGGAGCTTATTCGCTACGTAGTGGAACAGTTTGCCGAAGACAAGGCGGGCATTCGCTACGATGTAGAGGAAACGGACGAGACGATCAACATCACCGTCCTGCTGTCCGATTCGGACATGGGAAAGGTCATCGGGAAACAGGGCAAGATCGCCAAGGCGCTGCGGACGCTGGTGCGCGCCGCCACGCCCAGGGATTCCAAAAAGTACAATTTGGAAATTAAAGAGCGTTCCGCACAGGCGGAGTAAACCGTACGCGCCCGCATTCAGCGGGCGCGTATTTTTTGTCATAAAAAATTGCCGTCCCAAAGACTGCCCGGCGTTGGGGCTCGACCGGGGCTTTTGTGAGGCAAAAGCCCCGGTCGAAAGGGGACGGCGTGATCTCTCCGGGCCCCTTCGCGGGAGAATGCGCCAAGGGGAGGCAGGGGGAGGAAGGCCCTCTTTTGCGGGAGAATATGCCAAACGGAGGCAGCTTTTTCCTCTTGCCCTCCCTGCGTAATGAAGGGTGCCGAGCAAAGCGCGGCGGGAGGGCCGCAAACAAGGGGGCGCGGCCAAAACCCTTCCGCCTTCATCTGCTTTCGTATAGTCTGTTTCTTTGAAGTGGCCTATCTTTACAGACGGCGCGTTCTTCAAAAATCTATCGTTTCAAGAGCAACAGCAATTCTTTGCCGAGTGCACCCGCTTCTTCGCGGAGCGGTACGGCGAGGGCAATATCATCTCGGCGGTCGTTCATACGGACGAAACCACGGCGCATCTGTTGGGTTTGACAAACGAATATACGGCAGATAAACTCAAACGCCCTAAGCTCAAAGAAAAACCCGTGGAGTGCTTTACCCTCGCCGAACAAAAGCAGATAGAGCAAGCCGTCCGTACGGGCAAAAAAGATAAATTGTACGGTATCATCCTCTGCCTGTACAGCGGGCTGCGCATTGGCGAGCTTATCGCCCTGCAATGGAGCGATATAGACTTTACGAAAGGCATTCTGACCGTTTCCAAGTCCTGTCATGACGGCAAAGACGGGCTTGTTATAGACGAGCCGAAAACCGTAACTTCTCGTCGCATAATACCGTTGCCGAAACAGCTGCTGCTAATCCTAAAAAGCATAAAGAAAAGGAGCGATTCGCCCTTCATTGTGTCCGCAAACGGAAAGTCCGTTTCCGTCCGTTCCTACCAGCGAAGTTTTGAACTGCTCCTGAAAAGACTGAATATCCCGCACAAAGGTTTTCATTCCCTGCGGCATACGTTCGCCACCCGCGCGTTATATTGCGTACAAAAAGGAATGTTAATTTTCGTTAGGTTTTGCGTGCTCTTTATATATCAGTTTGTAATAGATATGAATGTTTCTCGGTGCAGGGGAGTGCCAGCGGTTGTTTCGTTCCGTCTTTGCGTCGATTGTGATGAATTCAATCAGTTGCAGGCACATTTCCCTCGTCAGTTCGGGACAACTGCCGTACAGCTTTATGCGTCTGATATATTCCTCGACGTCGGCTTCATCCTTGCTCTCTTCCTGCAATTTTTTCTCCAATGCGGTTATCTCGGCTTTCAGCGTCTGCTGTTCCGCCTGATAGCTTTCGCAGAGTGAGTTGCATAAGTTTTCGGGCATCTTCTTTAAGACCTTGTCCTCGAAGGCGGTTCGGATGAGTACGTCCAATTCTTCCACGCGCTTGTGCTTGGCTTTGAGTTGCCTTTTGTCGGCAGCCATTGAAGAGGCGGAGCGCTTGGACTTACCTTTCAGAAATTCTTCCCGCGCCGCATCTTCGTCTTCCAGAACGAAGTCGAACTTGGAGCGGATGTCTGCCAGCACAAGGGCTTCGATGTTCGTTCGCTGAATGGCGTGGGTGGTGCAGTAGTTCTTGCCGAGATTTGCATAGGTGCGGCAGATGTAGCACTCGCAATCGTATTCCCTGCCGTCCTTAAGCTTTTTCTTGGAATGAACTATCTTCATCTTGTGTCCGCAGTCGGCGCAATAGATAAAACCTGAAAGAGGGAGGGATACTCCGCTCTTTGTCCTCTTTGCCCTCGATACCGAGCGGGCGACTTCCTGCGCCTTCTCCCAGACTTCCTCGCTCACGATAGGTTCGTGGGCGTTTTGCTTTACTATCCATTCTTCCTGCGGTCGCCAATATGTACTGTGGTTCTTGTAGGAAATGGTAGAGCGCCTGTGCTGTACCGTACAGCCCTTGTAGGTTGGGTCTGATAAAATGTCTCTCACCGTTTTATGGCTCCACCATGGCGGGCATTGCCTGTTGATTTTTCCTCCGTCCTTTTTAGTGCGGTACAGAGTGGGGTTGGGTATGCCTTCGTCGGATAACCGCCTTGCAATCTGATAGGGCGATAGCCCCTCGATGCGCATTTGATAAATTTTCCGCACAACCTCCGCCGCGGGCTTGTCTATGATTGCCGTGCGGTTTTCATCGTTGCCGACAATATAGCCGTAAGGGTAGTAGCCCGAAGTGTATTTGCCCGCTTTCTGACTCGCTTCCAACACGGCGCGTATCTTTTTAGAGGTGTTCGCCGAGTGCCACTCGTTAAACACATTCATAATGGGCATCATATCCATTCCCGTGCTGTTCCTGTCAGCGGTATCCACGTTGTCATTGATTGCAATGAAGCGTATGCCGTAGGCGGGAAATATGTAGTCGAGGTACTGTCCGACCATAATATAATTTCTGCCGAAACGGGAGAGGTCTTTTACCACAATCGTGTTTATCCGTCCCGTCTTGGCGTCGTCCAACAGCCTCTTCACCTCCGGTCTTTCAAAGTCAGTACCCGAAAATCCGTCGTCCACATATTCATCCACAAGGTTCCAGCCACGCTCGGCTACATACTTTTGCAGAATAAGCCTTTGGTTGTCTATCGAAAGCGACTCGCCCGCGCGCTCGTCGTCCTTGGAAAGTCTTAAATAAATTCCCGTATTATTCAGTTGTCTTTGCTTTGATTGCATTCTTTTACTCCTTTGCATCAA
>CALVPS010000031.1 GCA_944354035.1 uncultured Clostridia bacterium
GGATGGGCGCGTGCATGCGATTAAAAAACAAAAACGAATCGGCATTCGCCTCGTATACCGCGCGCAGCCGCCCGTACACTTCGCGCAGCGCGTCCAGGGCGTCCGCCTCGCGCTCCGACGTGACCATGACGCGGACGATCGCGGCAAAGGGCGGCAGCATGGCTGCGGCGCGCATCCCGATCTCGTGCCGGTAAAAGCCCTCGTAGTCGTATGCCGCGGCAAAGCGCAGAATGTAATTTTCGGGATCGTACGTCTGCAGCACCACCTCGCCGCGCTCGGCGCCGCGTCCGCTGCGCCCGGCCACCTGCGTGACCAGCTGAAAGGTGCGCTCGCCGCTGCGGTAATCGGGAAAGTGCAGGCTCATATCCGCATCGAGAACGCCCACCAGCGTCACCATGGGGAAATCATGCCCCTTGGCCACCATCTGCGTTCCCACCAGAATGTCCGCCTCGCGCGCGGCAAACTGCTTTAAAATGCGATAATGTCCCTCTTTCCCGCCGGTCGTATCGTTGTCCATACGCAGGATGCGCGCCGCAGGGTACAGTTTTTTCAACTCGCCGACCACGCGCTGCGTGCCCGTGCCGGCATAACTGATGTGCCGCCCGCCGCAGGCGGGGCAGGCAGCAGGCATTTTATAACGCGCCCCGCAGTAGTGGCACTTTAAGCAGTCCTCTTCACTGTGATAGGTCAGCGCCACGTCGCAGTGTTCGCACTTTGCCACATAGCCGCAATCGCGGCATAACACCGTCTGCGCGTATCCGCGCCGGTTCAAAAACAAGATCGCCTGCCGCCCCTCGGCCAGGCAGCCCTCCAATCGGGTGCGCAGCGCCACCGAAAAAGGGGAAGGATTGCCGCGGCGCACCTCGCGTCGCATATCCACGATGGAGATCTCCGGCATGGGGCGCGCGTTGATGCGCTCGTTTAACCGCACCAGCTCGAACTCCCCCTCCTCCGCGCGGCGATAGGTCTCCACCGCGGGGGTCGCGCTGCCCAGCAGCAGCTTGCAGCCGTTATATTTCGCGCGCAGCAGCGCCACGTCAAAGGTATTGTAGCGCGGCGCGCTCTCCGAAAGATAGCTGCCGTCGTGCTCTTCGTCAATGACGATGAGCCCCACGTTTTCGACGGGCGCAAACACCGCCGAACGCGCCCCCACCGCAATGCGCGCCTCGCCCGCGCGCAGACGATGCCATTCGTCAAAGCGCTCGCCCGCCGAAAGCCCGCTGTGCAGAATGGCGACGGCGCTTTGGAAGCGCGACCGCAACTGAAACAACATTTGCGGCGTAAGCGAAATTTCCGGCACCAGAAAGATCGCCGTTTTGCCGGCCGCCAGCGCCCCGGCGATCAGCGTTAAGTAAATTTCCGTTTTGCCGCTGCCCGTCACCCCGTGCAGCAGCGTTACCGTTTTCTGCGTCCGGCCGATCGATCGTACCGCGGCCTGCTGCGCATCCGTAAGGGCGTGCACGGCCGCCTCGGCCGACATCCCTTTGTAGGGATCGCGCAGAACGCGGCGCTTTTCCAGCACGACCGCGCCCTTTTTTGCCAGCGCGCCGACGGCGGCACCGAAGCGCTTGCGCAGCCGCGCCGCGTCCTCCTCGCCATGCTCGTTTAAATAGGCAAGGCAGGCCGCCTGCTGCGGCGCGTTTTTCGGCGCGGCTGCCCCCTCCGCCGCCCGCACATAGGTGCGGTAGGTCTCCGCCACCCTGCCCGTGCGCATCTCCGAAGGCAAAAACAGGCGCAGCGCCAGCGCCAGCGGCACACGGTAACGGCGCGCGAGCGTCTTTGCCAACGCCAGACACTCGGCGGTGAGCGCGGGGCATGCCTCTTCGGCGCGGTAAACGCGCTTTAATTTTTCGGCGGGGCAATCGCTTGTCTCCTTTACGCGCATCACAAAACCCGTCGCCGTACTTCTTCCGAAGGGAACGACGACGCGCATGCCCTCCGCCACGGGAAATTCGCAGGCGTAATCGAAAATTTTATCGACTTCGCTGTGTGCGATATCGACGATGACCTCGCAAATCATATGCCGTATGAAAAATAAGCCCCGTACGGGGCAAAAAAGAAATGGCGTGGCGCGTCAGTCGTGCGCGCTTTTTACTTTGCCGTTCATGATCTCCTGGCAGGCGAGCACGATCTCTTTTTGCTTGCCGGGAAGTTCGGTCACGCCCGTGGACTGCATCTGCTCGATGATCTGCCGCGTGCGCTTTGCGACGACCACGCACAGCTCGTATCGGCTGGCGGGTTCCTCGTTGGTACCGAGTTTACGGATGAGCGCGTCTACCGAAGGCTCGTTGATCATATACGTTTCTCCTTTTCCTTGCGGATGATCTGCAAAATTTTATCTGCCGACGAATCGGAACTTTCGTTGACGACGACGTAGTCGTACAGGTGCGCCTGCTCCAGCTCGTACTTTACGCGCCGCATGCGGTCGGCGCGCTCCTCCTCCGATTCGGAGCCGCGGCCGAACAGCCGTTCTTCCAGCACCTCCATGGAGGGCGGCGCCACCATAATGAGCACCGCGCGCTCCGGCATAAGTCGCTTTGCGTTCAGCGCCCCCACCACGTCGATCTCCAAAACGACCGACTTTTCCTTTAAGCGGCGCTCCACAAACGAGCGCGGCGTGCCGTAAAAGTTGCCGAAATGCTCGTCGTACTCCAAAAAATCGTTTTCGCGGATGCGCGACAAAAACTCCTCGCGCGAAATAAAAAAGTAATCTTTTCCGTCCTGCTCGCCCTCGCGCGGGGCACGCGTGGTACACGACACCGACTTTATCAAGGCGGCGTCGCGCTCCAGCAAATAGTTTACAATGGTCCCCTTTCCCACGCCCGAAGGCCCGGAGATCACCACAAGCACGTTCTTCATGCGTTACTCCAAATTCTGAATCTGCTCGCGCACCTTTTCGATCTCGTTTTTCATCGAGAGTGCGTCCGCCGTAATGCCGCCGTCCGAGGCCTTGCTGCATATGGTGTTGCATTCGCGGTTGAACTCCTGCACGAGAAAGTCGAGCTTGCGCCCCACCTGTTCGAGCATACAGATCTCGCGGAAGGCGCGAATGTGCGAAAACAGCCTGGTAAGCTCTTCGTCGATGCTGCACTTATCGGCAAAAATGGCCGCCTCCGTTAAAATACGCGTCTCGTCCACCTTGCCGCCCAAAAACTCCGTCATGCGCTCGATCAGCTTTTTGCGGTATTCCTCCGCAACGAGCGGCGCGCGTGCCGCGATTTTTTTCGTAAGCGCTTCGATGGCGTTCATGCGCGCAAGCAGGTCGGCCTTTAACCGATCGCCCTCCGCCAGGCGCATATCGGCATGAGCCGAAAGCGCGGCATCCAGCGCGCCGTCCAGGGCGCGCAGCATCGTTTCGTCGGCAGAGACGACCTCTTCGGTGCGCACCACGTCCGGCAGTCGCAGATAAAAGGAAAGCGAAGTATCGTCCTTCACCGCGGGAAAAGCGGCTTTCAGTTCGGCCGCCGCCCCGATATAGGCGCGGGCGACGGAGAGATCCACCGCGTAATTTTTTTCTCGCTCGCGCTTATCGGTATAGCTTACAAAGACGTCGATATGCCCGCGGGAAACGCGCGCGTGCACGGCGGAGCGAATGTGTTCTTCGTATCCCAAAAAGATGCGCGGACTTTTGACGGCCAGATCGAAAAAACGGTTGTTGACCGATTTTATTTCTACCGTCAGTTCCACGTCGTCCATGCGGCACACGCCCTTGCCGTAACCCGTCATGCTGTACACGCCGCCGCCCTCCCGTGCGCGGATGCTTCGCCATCCCGCCGCGCGCATGTCTTATTATAGCACGCACGCGTGCATATTTCAAGCACTTTTGCCCAATTTTTCGTGCAAAGCCGCAAAACGGACCGCCGCGCGGCCGCACAGACGGCTCGTGCCCGGGCGGCCTCCGCCCGCGGCGTCAGCGCGCCTCTTCGCCCAGTATGGCCAAAAATTCCTCTTCGCCGATGATGCGGATGCCCTTTTCGCGCGCCTTTTGCAGCTTGCTGCCCGCATCGCTCCCGGCAACGACCAGGGTGGTCTTTCCCGTCACCGCGCTCTGCGCCGTGCCGCCCGCCTGCTCGATCCTCTTTTGCGCCTCGGCGCGCGACATAGACGAGAGGCCGCCCGTAAGCACCACGCACTCGCCCGCAAACGCGCCCTCCGACGGGCGTTCTTCCGCGGTCGGCGCCACGCCCGCTGCTTTCAGCCGGGCCAACTCTGCGCGGTTCTCGTCGTCCGCAAAGTAGCGCAGTACGGCGTTGGCCGTCACGTCGCCTACGTTTTCGAGGGCGACGAGGTCCTCGAACGTCAGCGCCGCCACGGCGTCGACGCTGCCGAACGCCGCCAGATCGCGGGCGGCGACCCGCCCGATGCCCTCTATCCCGATCGCATACAAAAACCGCTCCAGCGGCATGCGCTTGCTGGCCGCCACCGCCTGCAGAAGGTTGGCGATCTTTTTTTGCTTAAAGCCCTCCAAGCCCGCAAAGCTCTCCGCGGTCAGCGCATACAGATCGGAAAAGCGCCGCACGCCCCGTTTTTCGTACAGCAGCGTAAGGGTCGCCTCGGACATGCCCTCCACGTCCGCCGCGTTTTTGGAACAGTAGTGCGTCAGCTTTTGCACGATACGGGGCGGGCATGCCTCGTTGGTGCAGAACAAATTGGCCCCCACCTCCGACACGGGTGCCCCGCATGCAGGACACACGACGGGTTTTTGCACGGGCACGCTGCCCTCGGTATGCGATATCGCGCCCAAAATTTCGGGGATCACCTCGTTCGAGCGCCGCACCAACACGCGGGAATGCAGCTTTACGTCTTTGCGCGTAAGGTCGCCGTAGTTGTTCAGCGTTGCGCGGCGCACCGTGGCGCCCGCCAGCTCCACGGGCGTTATTTTTGCGAGCGGCGTAAGTTTTCCGGTACGGCCCACTTGCCAGACGACCTCTTCTACCGTCGCCTCCGCCTCCTCCGCTTCGAACTTGTAGGCGATCGCCCAGCGGGGAAACTTATCGGTGTACCCCATGGCGGCGCGCGTCTCTTCGTCGTCCGCCTTTACCACCGCGCCGTCCGTCAGCACGTCCAGCTTTTTGCGCCCGATCTCGATCTCGTCGATGGCGGAAAACACCTCTTCGGGCGAGGCGCACACCTTAAAATAGGGAAATGTTTTAAAGCCCTCGCGCCGCAAAAAGGCCATGGCCTCCTCCTGCGAGGAAACGGCGCCTTCGCTCATGTAATTGACGTCGTAAAACACGATCTCGGGACGGCGCGCCGCCGTCACCTTCGGATCGAGGTTGCGGATGGCGCCCGCCGCCGCGTTGCGCGCGTTTTTCAGCGGCTCGTCGGGATGCGCGCGGTTATATGCCTCCAGCACGGAGAGACGGATGATCGCCTCGCCGCGCACCTCCAGCGTACCGCGGTAAGAGATGGCGAGCGGAAAGCTCTTTACCGTCAGCGCCTGTGCGGTGACGTCCTCGCCCTCTATACCGTTGCCGCGCGTCGTTGCGCGCACAAAGGCGCCGTCCCGATAGGTAAGGCACATGGTAAGCCCGTCGAACTTGTATTCCACGGTGTACTTTGCCCGGGGCGAGACCTTGCCCACGCGCGTAAAAAAGGCATTGAGCTCGTCGCCGGTGACCGCCTTATCCAGGCTGTACAGCCGCGCGATATGCCTGTGCCGCGCAAACGCTTTTACGGGCTCGCCCCCCACGCGGCGCGTAGGGGAATCGGGCAAGACCACCCCCGTGCGGCGCTCCAGTGTGCGCAGTTCGTCGTACAGACGGTCGTATTCGCGATCGGAAACGCTGGGCGCGTCCAAAACATAATATTCGTATGCCCAGCGGTTTAAAACGGCGACCAACTCGTGCATCCTGTCCATATGTCACCCCAAAATTTCCAGCGGAGCAAGCGCCGCCGCAAGGTCCTTGTTGCCCGCTTGTTCAAAGCGGACGGTAATAATTAAATTCTGCGCCGAACCGCGCATGGCGGTCACCGTTCCGTCGCCGAAACGGGCATGGCGAACGCGCTGCCCCACCGCAAAGCGCGACGTATCGTTGCGCGGCTGCATCTTCGGCGCGGTTTTTCCCGCATTGCCGAAGGGAACGGGCGTTTTTCCGGCGCCGTATGTGCGGCAAGCGCCTTCGTCGAACGCTGAGGATGTCTTTTCGAGATAGGAATGACGCATCTCGTCCGCGCCGAAGCGAACGCCCCCCCGATGGGCGGATCCTGCCCCCCACGCGCGGTCGCCGCACCATCCCGTGGGGCGTAGCGCGCCGTATTCCTGCCGGTCACGATAGCCATACGAGGGCAAGGCGGGCAGCTGCAGTTCGTCCGAAAGTTCCGTAATGAATTGCGAACGAGCGGTCGCCTCGCGCCGGCCGTACAGATAGCGGCTTTTGGAACGCGTCAAAAACAACCGCTCGCGGGCGCGGGTGATCGCCACATACATCAGCCGCCGTTCCTCCTCCATGGCGTGCGGGTCGTCCGCCGCGCGCGAGGTGGGCATGATGTTTTCCTCCAGCCCCACCAAAAACACGCATTTGAACTCCAGCCCTTTCACCGCGTGGATGGTGGCGACGGTCACGTAGTCGCCGTCGTCCATTTCGTCGGTATCGGAATAGAGGGTGATCTGCTGCAGATAGTCGGCAAGCGAGGCGTCGCCGTTCATGCGCACGAACTCGTCGACGGAATTTTGAAATTCGTCGAGGTTGGCGCGCTTTGTCACGCTTTCGTCCGAATTGTCGGCGTACTGCTCGTACATGCCGGATGTCCTTAAAAGCCGCTCCGTCAGGCGGGCGATATCCAGCGACTGCGAATCGATGACGAGGTCGCGAATAAAACTTCCGAACGCGTTCACCTTGGCCTTCGCGCCCGCGTTCAACGGCAGCGCGTCGCAGTCGAGAACGGCGTCGTACAGCGATACGTCCTCACGCTCGGCATAGTCCAGCAGGGTCTGCACCGTCTTTTCGCCGATGCCGCGCCGCGGCACGTTGATCACGCGCAGCACCGCCTCGCTGTCGAACGGATTGGCGACGACGCGCAGATAGGCCAGCACGTCTTTGATCTCTTTGCGCTCGAAGAACTTAAAGCCGCCGAACACCTTATACGAGAGGCCGTACTTTGTAAACTCCTGCTCGTACGAGCGTGTCAGCGCGTTGATGCGCATTAAAACGGCAAAATCGGAGAGTCGATATCCGCGGCTGCGCAGCTCGTAAATTTTGCGGGCGCAGTACAGCGCCTCGCCCGCCTCCTCTTCCGCCTCGAAATATACGGGCCTCTCGCCCTCGGGATTGTCCGTCCAGAGCGTCTTGCCCTTACGATGCGCGTTGTGCGCGATCGAGGCGTTCGCCAGCGACAAAATGGCCTTGGTGGAGCGGTAATTGCGCTGCAGTTTGTAAATTTTTGCCTCGGGATAAAAGGTTTCAAAGTGCAGGATATTTTCTATTTTGGCGCCCCGCCAGCCGTAGATCGACTGGTCGTCGTCGCCCACCGCAAATAAATTGCGGTGTACGCAGGAGAGACAGCGCACGATCTCGAACTGTACGGTGTTGGTATCCTGGAACTCGTCCACGTGCACGTAGCGGAATTTTCCGGCGAGATATTCGCGCGCCTCGTCGTCGGAGCGCAGCAGCTCGAGCGTTTCGGTCAGCAGATCGTCGAAATCGAGGGCGTTATATACCTTTAAATGCTTGCCGTACTTTTTATATACGGCCACGGCCGCCTCGATATTGCGCTCGCGCGGGTAGCGCGCGGCGTACTGCTCGGGCGTAAGCCCCAGCATCTTTGCATTGGAGATGTGCCATTTTACCGATTTCAGCAGTCCCTCGTCATCCGCATAGCCGCACTCTTTAAAGGCCTGCTTTACGACGGCCGAACGCTCCTGCTCGGAATAAATGGAAAAATTTTCGCGGATGCCGCGCCGCTCGGCATACATGCGCAGGATCCTGACGCACATCGAATGGATGGTACACACCCACATCCTGCTTACATCGGTCATGGCGTCGAGCCGTTCGCGCATTTCGTTTGCGGCCTTGTTGGTAAAGGTGATGGCCAAAATATTTTCGGGCGGCACGCCTTTGTCGCCGACAAGGTGCGCAATACGCGATGTCAGCACGCGCGTCTTGCCGCTCCCCGCGCCCGCCAAAACCAAAACCGCGCCCTCGGTATCGAGGACGGGCGCAAGCTGCTCTTCGTTGAGTTGCCGTAGATCTTCCATATCCCGTACATTATATCACACGCGGCGCCAAATGACAAGTTTTCTCCGCGCTCCGCAAGAAAAAAGCAGAACGCCCGCTTGCAAACGCGCGCGCCATTTAATATAATATACTCCTAACAAGGAGACGCCGCCGTGAAATTTATCGATTCTCCGAAAAAATATCTGACATGGTATTCCCGCAACTATTTTTATGTGACGACGATCGCCGTCGTCCTAACGAACATTCTGCTCTACGGCTTGCTCGGCGCCAACTGGGAAGATGCGTACGGAAACGACTCCGTGAGCTGGGAAAATTCCTTTGATTTCGGGCGCATTTGGCGCTGTTTTCTCAACGATTTCGCTCACGGAACATGGCAGCACGTACTGCTCAACATGCTGTGCTTCCTGGTGGTCGGGCTGTATCTGGAGCGCAAGACGGGCAGCCTGGGACTATTGGGGCTCGTCCTCTCCTTTGCCGTGCTCCAAGGCTGTGTCTGCGCCGCCGCACGCGGAAATATGTACTTCCGCGGCTTTTCGGGCGTCAACTATGCGTTCTACGCCTATGTCCTCATCGACTACCTGTTCTCGCTCACGAAACCGCGGCGCAACAAAACCGATCTCATCTTCGGCGGCATCGTCCTTGCGCTTATTTACCTTGCAATGTGTTTCAAGGGCGGCACCTCTGCCGTCTCGTTTGCGCCCTATCCCTACGACCTTCTGCATAATTTAGGACACGGAGCGGGCTTCTTTACCGGCACGATCGTCGCATTCCTCGTACAGATCCCGCTGACGCTTGCCCGCAGAAAGGCGGTTTAGCCCTTTTCCCCCTGCTCGAACAGGCATTCCCTGCGAAACCGCTTCAGCGCCGCAAGATATTTTTCGGAGAGCTCCAGCGTATAACGCTGTTTTTCTTCGTACGAAAGCGTATCGTAATACGCCCTGTCCGTGAGCCGGCCGATGGCGTCGGATACCTCGCCCTCGGCAAGCAGCATGTCGCGCACCTTTAAGTAAAAGGCGTCGGGCGTTTCACCGCGGATCTGCGTAGAGACCTTCCCCATAAAGTAGCGCTCCATTTTGCTTTCGTTTAACCCCTGCTCGCGCGCGGAACGGCGGCGCGCGTCCAGCTCCTCCTCGCACTGTTTCCAAAAGCCCTTTTTCATGCGCGACTTTGCCTCTTTTGCAAGCATTTTCAGTGTGCGTTCCATGGCAACGACCTCCGGATCCCTTATTTCGACTTTTTTTGCAAAAAAGATCCGTAACAAGCGTTACGGATCTTTTGTTAATTTCTGCTTCTCTTTCTGGCGGCTTCCGCTTTCTTTCTCTTCTTTACGGAAGGCTTCTCGTAAAATTCCTTCTTGCGAAGGTCGCCGATAATGCCGTCGCGGGAGCACTTTCTTTTAAAGCGACGAAGCGCGCTCTCTAAATTTTCGTTTTCACCGACTCTGATCGTGGACATCTTTCAACCCTCCTTCGCCGCAGCACTTATTCATAGCCAAAACTACCTGCCTATTATAGCAAAGCGGCGGCGGCTTGTCAATTTTTTTACGCGGGAAACGCAAATTTTTTCCTCAAAAAAAGCGCGCCGCCTGTTCCGCCAAAAATTCGTACGACGCGCGCAGTTCGCACTCGTCGGCGTAGTCGCGCGTGTAACTTTCAATGAGCACCGCGCCCGCAAAACCCGTATCGGCCAGGCGCGCAAACAGCTCGTCGAAGGCAAATATGCCCCGCCCGGGAAGACACATGCGCCCGGAGGCGTCGATATCGCTTACGTGCACCGTGGCCAGCGCGCTCCCCATCTCCCGCAGGTAGTCGCGCCAGTCGTAGCCGGAAATGCGCGCCTGCTTGATATCGAGCACGCCGAAAAGCGCGGGGCAATCCTCTTTCAGGCGCCCGAATACGCCGGGACGATCGTACAGCGCCCACTCCACGTTTTCGTAGCAGAGCGCTACGCCGTACTCGGCGCACACCTCGCATATTTCCCGCGTGACGGCGGCTGCACGCGGCAGATCTTCGCGGAAGGTACGTTTGAGACGCGCGATCCCGTGAAAGGTGTAATACCGCGCGCCCAACGTGCGCGCGCACGTCAACACCTTGCGCAGCCAAGCATACGCATCCCCCTTTACACGCGGATGCTCGGCGTACAGCTGCGGCTCGAACTGCGTGTTCAGTACGTGGACGGAGTGCACGTTCACGCGATTGCGCCGTTCGTTCAGAAGGCGCGCGAACGCGGGATCGTATTCGCAGAACGAGGTCAGAAACACCTCGGCGGCGGGCACGTGCCACGCATCCAGCAACGCCAGCGCGTCCTCGTTGTTGCGCCGCAAAAACAGCGACGCCGTAGAAATGCCCGTCTGCATTAAAAATACCGCTCCATGATCTCGTCCGCCGCCGCGTCCATAAAACCCTTGGTGCAATACAGCGTTAAAACGGTGAACCGGTCGCGGATCTTATAGGCTTCGAACAGCATGCGGTACACCGTGTCGCGCGGGATGTCCAGCTGCGAAAAGCGCGTGGGGCAGCCCAGCGACTGCAAAATGCCCTGCACATATTCGGGCGGCGGCAGCTTTTCGGCCTCGGCATACACCCGTTCGCAGCCCTCGAACGCAGGGCGCGCGGAGAGCGTTTGGTAAAGATACAGCGATACCACCGTCCCCAACCCCACCTTTACGCCATGCAGCGGGATACGCTTGCCGCGGCGCAAAAAATCCATTTCCAGATAGTGGCTCATATGATGCTCCGCCCCCGAAGCGGGGCGGGAATTTCCGGCAATGACCATGGCGTAGCCCGAAATGAGCAGGGCGTCCATCAGTTTTTCCACGCCGGACGCCGCGCCCGCCTGCAGCGCGGGCAGGCTGTCGTCGCAGGCGCGCACCGCGCCGTACATCAGCGAGGCCGCCTCTTCGTTGACCGCCTCGCCCGTCAAAAACGACGAGATGCGCCAATCGGTCAGGCAGCAGTACTTGGCCAAAATATCGCCCACCCCCGCGCCGATCATGATGCGCGGCGCACGGGAGAGCACGTCGAAGTCCATCAGTACGTCCGCGGCGACCTGCGCCGGCCGCGTGATCTTAAAACCGTTTTCGATCAGCGGCGTCACGCCCGAAGAGAACCCGTCCATCGACGGCGCGGTGGCAAATACGCCGCTCGGCTTATGCAGCAAAAAGCCTGCGTACTTGCATACGTCGTTCAGAGTGCCCGCCCCCACGGCCAGCAGATAATCATACCCCTGCGCCGCCCGGCAAACCAGCGCAATGGTGCGCTCGTCCGCCACGGGCTCGCGCTCGGGCACGGTGAACACCGTATGGGCGATCCCCGCCCCTGTCAGCCAACGCGTGACGGACGGCGCGATGGAGCGCGTTGTCTCGTCCGTTACGATCAACAGTCGCCGCCCCGCGTTGTTTTTGCAAAATACGGGAAATCCCGCCTCGTTTTTTTGCTCGGCGTTGACGCCGAAACGCCCGGAAAGCGCAGCAATATCCATGATCCCCTCCTCTATCCGTTACAAATAAAGCGACAGACGATGCCCTCGTCGTAGTCGCCGAATCCCCTTCCGAACAGCGTAAACCCGCCGCGATGGGGCGCATCTTCCGGCACGGCGATGCGGAAGCGGATCTGCGCCCCGGGCACCAGCGCCAGCTGCGAGAGCCGCGTATCGGCCACCTTTATCCCGCCCAAAAAGCTCCCTTCTTCGTTGACGGCCAGGGTCACCTTTTTGCCGTATTGGCCAAGGTTGCCGTACCACCACGAGGGATTTGCCGTCCCCGCGCGGTCGTTGTACTCGCCTTTGCTCTGATAGGTGCCGATAAACGTCCCGTTTACAAAAAAGGAAATATCGCTGGGGTAGTACGCAGCGTACCCGGGCGCCTCCGAAGCAAGCTCAAGCGAAAACTGCAGCTCATGCAGCGCGGTGCCCTCGGTAAGATAATTGGGGACGAGGTACTCCACATACCCCCACGAAAGCCACACAATGCCCGCCTTAAAGCGCTCGGGGTACGAAAAACAGGCAGGATCGTCAAAGCGCCCCACGATCTGCTCGCGCGTGGCAAGACCGCAGGTGGGATGCACTTCGTACCCGACGTATTGCCCCACATCGATATGCGCCGATTCCACGCGCCCCTCCTGCTGCGGCTGTGCCAAAAAATCGATGACGATCTTGTCCGCCGCCGGCGAACAGATCTTCTGCGTGCCGCGGATCCCGGACGAGGTGGAAATTTCGATCAGCCCCGCCGCATGCAGCTTTTTGATATGGGCGGTGATCGCCCCGTTGGAGACGTTAAAGCGCTTGGCAAAATAGGCCAGGTTGAGTTCGCCCTTTTGCAGCAGCTCCTCCAGGATCCCCAGCCGGACATCCGAATCCAGCGCCTCGTACAACAGGCGCCCCTGTTTAAAATCTTTTAAATAAATCATTTTCTTTTTCTCCGCTGTCGGCATTATTATACGCCTTTTTGCGGCATATTGTCAATTTATTCCGTTTCTTAACATAAAAGTTTTACAAAAAAATAAAAGATTTCCCACGCAGACGAAATGCGCCGCTGCGGCGGCACGCATGCCGGGCATTCGCAAAAGACAGGGCGGCGCATCGGACTTCCCCGAACAGAAAAACGCCCCCGCGCACGGTGCGCGGGGGCGTCGGACGAAAAATCAGCGTTTGACGGAGGCAAGCAGCGCGGCGACCGATTGTTTGGCCGACTGAAGCGCGCTCTGCGCCTCGGCCTCGGAAGGCGCCTTTACCGAATAGTATATCTTCAGTTTGGGCTCCGTGCCGGAGGGACGCACGCACACAAAGGAGCCGCCCTCCAATTCATAGTAGACGCAGTTGCACTTGGGGATGTCCAACGTCTCCGTCGCCCCGTCCGCCGTGCGGCGGACGGACGCGGAATAGTCGCGCACCGCCTCCACCTTAAACGGCCCGAACGACCCGACCTGCACCGTTTTAAGCGCGTCGACAACGGCGTTCATCTCCTTCATGGCGTTCAGCCCGGAGTACTGGATCGACTCGTTTTTATCGAGCACAAAGCCGTATTTTGCGTAGATCTCCTGCAATCTGCCCCAAACCGTCTTACCGATATAGGTGTAGTAGCACACCATTTCTGCGCACAGCATAGAGGCCACCACCGCGTCTTTGTCGCGGGCGTGCGTGCCGCGCAGATAGCCGCACGACTCTTCAAACCCGAACACATAGGTATGCGAGCCGTCCTGTTCCCACTGCTTGATCTTTTCGCCGATGAACTTAAAGCCGACGGGCGTTTCAAACAGTGCCACGCCGAAGTCGGCGCAGATGGCCTTGGCCATGCCCGTCGTGACGAACGACTTTACAACCGCGGCATTGGCAGGCAGCGCATTTTCGTCTTTTAAGCGATTCAATATGTAATCGAGCAACAAAATCCCCACCTGGTTGCCGGAAAGCGCCACAAATTCGCCCTTATCGTCTTTGACGGCCACGCCGAGGCGGTCGGAATCGGGATCGGTGCCGAATACAACGTCGGCGTCGATCCGATCGGCAAGGGCAATACCCATCGAAAGCGTCTCTTTGAACTCGGGATTGGGGACGGCCACCGTAGAAAACTCGGTATCTTTGGTGGTCTGTTCGGCCACGACGGTGACGTTGATGCCCAGTTCCTTTAAAATACGCGTGACGGGCACGTATCCCGAGCCGTGCACGGGCGTATATACCAGCTTTAAATTTTTGCCGCACTTGGCGACCGCCTCCGGCGAAAGAGTAAGCTTTTTCAGCGCCTCGATATAGGTATCGTCCACCTCTTTGGGCACGGGCAGGATGAGCGGGCTGTTCTCGTCGCCCGTCACCGACAGATAGTCGCCGATCTTTTCGATAAAGCCGACGACGATGGCGGTCGCCTCGGGCGACATCTGCGCGCCGTCCTCGCCGTATACCTTATACCCGTTATATTCTTTGGGATTGTGCGAAGCGGTGATCATGATGCCGGCGATCGTACCCAGATAGCGCACCGCATACGAAAGCATGGGCACGGGGTGCACGTCGTCGAACAAGTATGCCTTGATCCCGTTTTTGGCCAACACGCTTGCCGCCTTTTCGGCAAACAGACGCGAATTTCTGCGCGTATCGTACGAAATGACGACGCCCCTGGCCCGATCCTGCGGCGGAAGCGTATTGATGTACTCCGAAAGCCCCTGCGTTGCGCGCATTACGGTATAAACATTCATCATGTTCATGCCGCAGCCGATAATGCCGCGCATGCCGGCGGTGCCGAATTCGAGCTCGCCGCCGAAGCGGTACTCCTGCTCCTTTTCGTCTTTTGCGATCGCCGCAAGCTCCTCACGGTCAGCCTGCGCAAGGCGCGGGTCGTTCAGCCACGCTTCGTACATTTGACGGTATCCCATACATCCCTCTCCTTATATCATAAATATTTTTTCGGGTGCGCGGCATTTTACGCCGCGCGCCGCAAGGTTCCTTAATCCTGCGCGTCTGCGTCCTCTTCCTCTTCGGGTCCGGCATTGATACGGCTGTTGATCTCGTCCAACTCCTCGTGCACGTCGGGAATGTCGCCCTGCGGCGCGCTCTCCCCTCCGGCAATGTTTCGGATGGAGATAAAGTATTGTTTGCCCTCGTCTTCATAAAAATGCGTAAACTGCAGGGCAAGCAGGAACAAAAAGCTGGCAGGCACGGTGAGGAGCATGGCGCTCCCGAAGGTGGCCAGCCCGAAGACGACGTTTACGACGACGATAAGATACACCGCCACCAAAAAGGTGGTATACCGCCGCCCGAAGTTCTTTTTTGCGCGCAGGGAGGCGCCCAGCCCCTTCCCCACCGCGTTACTTCCCGTCACCACGGAGGGCAGCCAGCGGGAGATGAGCGTCATTTTTAAGGCCTGTAGGCAAAGGAGCACCGTAAGCGTAAGACACAACGCGATCAGCACGGTAAAAAATCCCCACGAAGGCAAGAAAGACGGCACATAAAAGAACAGCAGCCAGCAGATGAGCAGCGACAGGGCGTCGAACAAAAAGGATACGGGAACATAGATGACCTCGTACAGCGAGGCGCGCCCCAAATTTTTAAAGAAAGCATCCGAAAAACTCGTACGTGCGTACACGCTCATGCGGTCGTTCATCGTGTTGGCGACGGCGACCACACACAGCCCGTTCAAAAAACGGGAGAGAAGGTACATGCACACCAGCCCCACCACGGCCCCCGCGATCGCGCCGATATTTTCGCCCAACAGCACAAACAGGTCGCGCAGGGCGGCCTGGAAATCTTCGCGGAAAATTTGCAGCCGCCCGGAATCGCCCGATACGAGCGCGCGGAAAAAGTCACCCACCAGCGACTTGATGGCGGCCACCTCCACGCTCTCGGTGATGATATCGAGGGAGAGTTTTAAAATGACATACGAAACACTGCAGACCAGTACCGCCACCACAATGCGGTACAGCAGCATTTTAAACACGCTTGAAAAGTGATCGATGGTAATGTGAAACGCATTCCGAAAACGCATATCAAAGCTCCCTGTAGCGATGCAGCTCGTCTTCCCGGTCCAACTTGTCCGTTTCGAAGTATACCGTCTCCATGCGGATACTGAAATTCAAATACAAAAGCGCAAACAGCACCACGCCGACGATACGGAACACATATTCCGGCAAGAAGGCGCAGCCGCAGAGCACCGCCATTGCCGCAACAAACGAAACGGCAAACGACAATACCGCCTTCCAGCGGACGCCGGACATCAGGCGATACGAATACACAAGCGCCTCAAAAAAGCGGAACCCCGTCATCTGTTTGCAGGGGAGCCACAAATACAGCACGGTAGAGAGGTACAGCAGCACAAACACAAATGCCAGCGTGCATAGGATATACAGCACGTATACGGCCGCAAGCGCGTGAAGTTCGCCGATGACCAGCAGCACCGCCGAGAGGACAACGGCCCACGCCTCGTACAGCAGCACGTACAGCACCACGATCAGCAGCGAAGGCAAAAGCATGTTGACGCACTGTTTGCCGACGCCGCTCAGCGTGCGCTTGCCCAACCGCATGTGTTTTTCGACAAACGCCAGCATGGCGGCCATAAATACGACCGCACAGACGACCGCCAGCAAACTGTAAACGGCGCCCAGCCAACTATCGAAACGGATAAAGCTCCAGGCATGCAGATAGTGCAAAAAGGTCTCGCGCAGCGTGCCGAAATACGGTTCGCCCGTAAAAAAGCCGCGCACCACCTCCGAAATACAGGTATAATCGAGCGACAGCGACAAAAATATCGCCGGGAGGATAGAAAACGGCAAAACGAACCAAAGATTTTTAAAGATGTACTTCCAACTGCCGAACACCGTACGCATTGTATTTCTCCGTTCTCTCTTTATTATATACCAAAATGCGCGTCATGTAAAGGGGTTTTCCGCAAAAAAGCCCCGTCCCTGCGCACGGAGCACAGCATTTTTTGCGCGACCGTTCCGTCGCGCGCATGCTGCGGTTCGATGCCGCTTCCGGCCATCACCGGAATCGCCGGAAAATACCTCTTCGACTACGGGCGTCTCTGCGTTTCGGATACCGCCGCGTCTATTCTCCGCTTCGGTCAAAAATCACCATATACGCGCCCTTGAATATGATCTTCATATCCAACCAAAAGCTTTGTCTGCGGATATATTCAAGATCCAGTTTTACCCACTCGTCAAAAGAAAGTGCATTACGATTGGGTTGGATCTGCCACAGACACAGCAGCCCGCCCTTTACAT
This sequence comes from uncultured Clostridia bacterium, assembly GCA_944354035.1. Lineage (GTDB taxonomy): Bacteria > Bacillota > Clostridia > Christensenellales > Borkfalkiaceae > Gallimonas. Next base: position 16,880 of record CALVPS010000031.1, read on the forward strand.
CCAAGCGATGCATATGCCATGGTTCATATTCCGCAACCTCACGCGGGAGAGGCGGACGCGGACCGACGACGCTCATATCGCCCTTAAAAATATTCCATAATTGTGGCAGTTCATCCAACGACGTTTTGCGTAAAAATCTGCCGACCGGGGTGATGCGCGGATCGTCCTTCATTTTAAATGCCGGCGGATCCGCCTCGTTCAGCCCCGCGTCGATCAACGCCTGTTTCATATCCTCCGCCCCGGGACACATAGAGCGGATCTTGTAAAACCGAAATTGCTTCCCGCCCTTGCCCACGCGGAGAGAAGAATATATCACGCCGCGGGGAACGACCTCTCCGTGCTCTTTTTTGCGTTTTTTCAGCGTACAATCTATTATTTTGCCGTCGCGACTGAGGTAGCGTTTCGCCTTTTTCGCCTTCGGCGCATCGGGCGACACGACTTCTTCGATCTGCAATTCATACACCGACCGCCCCGCATCTTCTAGCCATTTGATCAGCAGCAGAAGCACGATCAGCCACGAAAGAACCAGCAGCATCGCACCGGACGATGCGATATCGAACGCACGTTTAAAAAACCGATATGCTCTCCGCTTTTTTGTTGCTGCCCGCTTATCTGCCTCGTCGCTTTTTGCATCGGGCGACTCCTGTAAACACAGGTTTTTATCGCCCACCGTCTCCACGGACATATGTCTAACGCAATCCGTCCCCTCCTCGGGCAGGGACGGTTTTTTATCGTTCATCGGTACCTCCTCTGCGGCGGCAGGCCGCCGCGCATCTCTTTGTGTGACAGTATGCGCAGACGGGGCGGCCTTTGTGCGGCGCGCCGCGTCCTACATATGTGTATTATAACATGGATCGGCCGTTATGGCAAGGATACGGCGCAAAAACCGCCGCAAAATTCGTGCGGAACCGCATGCAAGGCCGAAAGCGACGCCCACATTCATTGCCCGATCGCTAAAAACCTGCACACGACCCGACAATCACGAAGAAAAGCGCGCCCCTCTTCCCTTGCCCTCTTTCCAAGGGGAGACGGTTTGCCGCAGGCAAGTCGGAAGAGTTGATGGAGCCGCATCCCCCGTT
>CALVPS010000032.1 GCA_944354035.1 uncultured Clostridia bacterium
AAACTTCCGCAGGCCCGCGCCGTCGTTTTCGCCTTTGATCGCCGACCGGCGTCCCGGTCGTTTTTTCTGCCAGGGCTATTTTTCCATTCCGCACGGATAGGCGCCCGTGCGCGGCCGCACGTCTGCGTGTACCGCGCCGTAAAAGCGGTACCCGCCAGCACAGTTAAAACAAGAAAACGCGTTCTGCGACAGAATGCGGCAGGCGATATAGCTGCGCAGCCCGCTCTGACACATGACGTATACGGGACGGCCCGCATCCAGCTCGGCAAGCCGTTCGCGCAGGCCGTCGAGCGGGATATTGACAAAGCCCTGCGCATGACCGCGCGCATACTCCTGCGGCGTGCGCACATCCAGCAGCGTGACGCTTCCGTCGCGCGGCAGGCCGTCCACGCCCGCGGGATCGATCTGCGCGACCTTTCCCGTCAGCAGGTCTTCTATCATATATCCCGCCATGTTCACGGGATCTTTGGCGGAGGAATAGGGGGGCGCATAGGCGAGCTCCAGGTCCTTTAAATCGGTCCCGGAAAGCCCCACGCGGATGGCGACGGCCAGCACGTCGATGCGCTTATCCACCCCGTCGCCGCCCACGATCTGCGCGCCGAGCAAGCGGCCGGACGGGCGCTCGAACAGCACCTTCATCGTCATGACCTGCCCACCCGGATAGTACGAGGCATGGTTCAGCGGCGAGAGCACTACCTTTTCGCAGTCGATGCCCAGGCTGCGCGCCGTCTTTTCGTTGAGGCCGGTCGCCGCGGCGGTGAGCGAAAAAATTTTGATGATAGACGAACCCTGCGAGCCCCGATACACGCTGTCGCCGCCGCAGATGTTGTCGGCGGCGATGCGCCCCTGCTTGTTGGCGGGCCCGGCCAGCGCGATCAGCGCGGGACGTCCCGTCACCGCGTGGCGCACCTCCACCGCGTCGCCCACCGCATAAATATCGGGATCGGACGTACGCATGTGTGCGTCTACGGCAATGCTCTCCCTTTGTCCGAGCGCCAGCCCCGCCGCACGCGCCAGCCCGCTTTCGGGCACAACGCCCAGCGCGATCACGCCGAAGTCGGCGGCGATCTCGCCGCCGTCGGCCGTTACGGCGACCAACGCATCCTGTCTGCGGCAGAACTTTACCGCTTCCGCTCCCAAGCGCAGCCGTACGCCGCGGCGCAGCAGCTCCGCGTGCACAAACGACGCCATGTCCGAGTCCAACGGGGCAAGCACCTGCCGCCCGCGCTGCAGCAGCGTGACCTCTATCCCCCGCCGCGTTAAATTTTCGGCGGTCTCCAGCCCGATATATCCGCCGCCCACCACAACGGCGCTGCGGGGCGCGTGCGCCGCGATATAGCGGTCGATCGCCAGCGTATCTTCCACCGTGCGCAGGGTAAAGACCCCCTCGCCGGAGACCCCCTCCAGCCAGGGAATGAGCGGCTTCGCCCCGGGAGAGAGCAGCAGCTTATCGTACGATTCGGTATAACATTTCCCCGAGGCCAGGTCCTTTACCGTGACCGTCTTGGCGGCGCGGTCGATCTGCGTTACCTCGCTCAATACGCGCACGTCGATGCGATAGCGCGCAAAAAACGAAGCGGGCGTCTGCAGCGTGAGGTCCGCCTCGTCCCCGATCTCGCCCCCAACATAGTACGGAAGCCCGCAATTGGCATACGATACGTACCCCGAGCGCTCGAACATGACGATCTGCGCATATTCGTTTAAGCGGCGGATGCGCGCCGCCGCCGTGGCGCCGCCCGCAACGCCGCCCACGATAACAACTTTCATATCCCCTCCCGTAAAAAGGCGCGGGGATCGCCGCGCCGGTCATACTTGTATTCTTTTTATCCCGATCGCCGGCCCGCCGTTCAATGATTTTCGCGGATCACGCCCAAGCGATAAGCCTCTAACAGGTCGGTCAGTTCGTCGATCATCTCCTGCATGCGGTGCCCCTCGTCCGTATCGCGGATAGAGAGGCGGCTGGTCGTCTTTTGCACGACCTCCGTCATGGAGTGGATGTCGCTCTCGTTGCGGATGGCGTCCTCTGCCGAACGGAAGGGCTCGTACGCGACCAGGCGCATGCCGTACGAATTACTGATAAGCGTATAGCCGGCAATGCCCGTTTCGCGCTGGTAGGGCCGCGACATGCCGCCGTCGATCATCAGCAGACGGCCGCCGCACTTGATCGGCGTTTCGCCGTTTTTCAGGTGCACCGGCATATGCCCGTTGATGATATGCGCTGTAGGCGACGCGGGATCGATGCCGAATTCCTTTAAAATGGCGGAGATCACCTTGTTGTCGTTCAGATACTTGTAATAGGAGTTTTTTGCCTCGTAATAGCAGCTGGTGTCCTTTACGAAGTAGCGCTCGAAGGTGGTCATGCGCTCCTTGCCGTAGAGGGGCGAATTTTCGTTTGCCCACAAAAACCACATGGCGTCCTGCCCGAACTGCTTTTCTTCGCCGTCTTGCAGATAGTACCCCTTGCGAACGCGGCTCTCCAACTCGTCGAACAGCGCCTTTCCGCTGAAATACGCGTTGCCGACGCGCACCTTTTTAAAACTGCCGTCCTCTTCCAACGGCACGCAGCCGTGATAGAGCAGATTGCCGTTGTACGTGCGGTACATACTGCCGTGTGCAAACAGATATGCCACATGCCGCTGCAGTTTTTCGCTGTTGACAAAGGCGTAGCGCAATTTTTCCATGACCAGCTCTTCCCCCTTGGAGAGCGCATACGGATCCTTGGGATCGATGGTGGGAAAATTGCAGTCGGCCAGCGGGTACGCCTTGCCGTCGATCGTCACCGTACCCTGTCTGCGGTCGATCTTGTCCAGCAGGAGACGGCCCTCCATGTTGTACTCTGGATGGCGGGCGATCAGCTGCCCCTCCAGCTTGAACAAAATGATCGTGATGGCCTTATGGATCTTGCGATCCATGTCGGGATCGTACGGCTCGTAACTCTGCGAGCCGTTGATGACGAAGCACTCGCAGGGATCGCCCTGATAGGTATCCAAGGCAAACTTGGCAAGCGGAAGAAGGTTTATCCCGTAGCCGTTTTCGATCGTGTTGAAGTTGCCGTACTTGGCGGAGATGCGCACCACGGAGGCGATGCAGGCCAAACTGCCGCTGGCCGCGCCCATCCAGCACATATCGTGGTTGCCCCACTGAAAATCGACGTTATCGAAGCCCATGAGGGTATCCATGATGATATGCGCGCCGGGGCCGCGGTCGAAGATATCGCCAAGAATGTGGATGCGGTCGACCGCCAAACGCTGGATCACGTTGCAGAACGCGATCACAAAGTGGCGCGCGCGCTTCGTGGCGATGATGGCGGAAATGATGCCGTTGTAGTACGCCTCTTTATCTTCCACCTCCTCCTTTTCGCTGAGCAGCTCCTCAATGACGTAGGCGTAATCTTTGGGCAGCTCTTTGCGCACGCGCGAACGGGTATATTTGGAGGCGATGCGGCGATTGACGCGCACCAGACGATAGATGATGGTCTTGTACCAGTCGTCGAGGTCCTCTTCCGTCGCCTCGATCTGCGCAAGCTTTTGCTCGGGATAATAGATGAGCGTCGCCAGCGACTTTTTTTCTTTCATCGAAAGCGACCCCTTAAATTCCTCCTCGATCTTTTTGCGGATGGAGCCCGAGCCGTTCTTTAAAATATGCAAAAAAGGCTCGTACTCGCCGTGGATATCCGTAATAAAGTGCTCGGTGCCCTTGGGAAGGTTGAGCATGGAAGAGAGATTGATGATTTCCGAAGCCGCATCTGCCGTGGTGGGAAACTGCACGGACAGCCGCTCGAGATATTTGGTATCGAACATAGATCCCCCCGTTATGACATAAACCATTATACCGCAAAATTCGCCCGTTGGCAAGGCGTTGCGAAAAAATGTTTTGCCCTTTTACGGCGCGGCACGCGTCGAAGCCGCAAAAACAGGCGGGTCTCCCCGCCTGTTCGCCAAGTCCCCGAAACGTGCGCCGAACGCCGCGCCGCGGGCCTGTCCGCCCGGACGCAGGCAGCGCTCTAAAATAACCCCAATCCGTATTTTATAATGAGCAGCACGCCCGTCACCAGCACGCCGATGATGATCAGCGCCTGCATCAAGGCAAGCACCCGCGCACGCCTTTTGGCGCGCAGATCCACATTATACACGTTGGAGTACTCCTGCACGCCGCACTCCGTGCGGTATTCCACCACACGGCCGCCCTTTTTGGCGCGCACGAAATTGACGCCTACCTCGCTCTGTTCGCCCAGCCATACGTCGAAGCAGCATGCGGGCGCAAGGCAGCGGCGGCTGTACGATGGCGCAAAAATGCCCAGCCCCAACAAAAGGAACAGCAGCCCCAGCCAGAACCAGCCCTTGGCGTTGGTTTCAAAGTAGCGCAGCACGGTAACGCGGACGATCTTCGCCTCCGTCGTGTACGCGCACGAAAGGCGCCCCTTATCGTCCTTCTTCAGTTTTATCCGCTGCCCGTCAATCATTACAACGGGGCGATACCCGGGATATCCCGTAACAAAAAAATGCAGTACGTTCATTCCGTCACCGCCTATATGAGATACGCGATCAGCAAGATCAGCAAAATACCCAAAAAGATAGAGGAGAGCACAATGCCCCCGATATGCCGTCTGCTGCGGTCGAGCGCGTAGAACACGACCGCTAATGCGGCGCAGGCCGTCCCGCACGCAAACAAAATGGGGAAGATATCGAGCAGCATCTGCGAAAACTCGATGGCGTTTCCGGCAGCGTCCAACATGTCGGTAAAAAAGTCGGGCGCAAAGGAAAATACCGTACCCAGCGTGATGAGGACGCCTACAAGGGCGACGAGGATGAGAACGGCGGACATTACAAAGGAGGCCAGCCCCATACAACACAGCACCATGCATACAACGGAAAAGCTGAATAAAATGTGGCCGAGCCTTCCCGAATACATCATGGCCAAATCTTTTCCCGGGGGAGGCGGCCCGAAGGGCAGCTTCTCTCTTGGCATATTTACCCCTCCACGATCGTTTTCATGCCCATTTTACCATACAGATCCGTATTTGTCAATACTATTCCCGAAAACAGTCATGCACCCCTCGCGGCGCGTCTTTTTCCGCCGCCCCGCCCTGCGCGCGGGGTTCCGCGCCCTTGTACTTGCGCCGCGTCGCCGCGCCGCCGCGCAGATGCCGCTCGCGCAGGTTGATCCCCAATACCCTGCGTACCCTGCAAAACAGCCGCGCGTCGATCGCCCGCAGCCGCTCCGTCACGTCCTTATGGACCGTCGATTTTCCGACGCCGAAGCGCTCGGCGCACGCGCGCACGGTGCAGCCCGTCTGTGCAATATATTCGCCGCACGCCCTTGCGCGCTCTTCCATATCTTTCCAAAGCATTCCGGCACCCCCTGTCCGCCCGACGGGCGATGCTATACTTTATGTCGAATTATGGAAGATTATACCCGATCCGCCGGTCATGCCGCGCACGGACAGCCCAAAAAATCGCCGACCGCACGGCACAAAAAAGCCGCGCCGCTCTTTGGCGGCGCGGTCCGAAGACGGCACGATCGAAAAACGAGCGCGGCGAACGCCGCGCGGACCCGAAAGCGGTCAATGTACGGCGGGCAGATAGGCGGCCAGCGCCTGCACCCGATCGGTACGCTCCCACGCAAATCCCTCGCGCCCGAAGTGTCCGAATACGGCAGTCGAGGCATATTGGGGACGGCGCAGGCCGAGCGCCGCGATGATGGCCGCGGGGCGCAGATCGAATTCCCTGCACACGATCTCCGCGATCGCATCGTCCGGAAGCCTGCCCGTGCCGAAGGTCTCCACAAACACGGAGACGGGCCGCGCCACGCCGATCGCATAGGCGACCTGCAGCTCGATCTCGTCCGCAAGCCCGGCCGCGACCACGTTTTTGCAGATATAGCGCGCCATATAGGCGGCACTGCGATCTACCTTGGTGGGGTCTTTGCCCGAAAACGCGCCGCCGCCGTGCGGACAGCGGCCGCCGTATGTATCGACCACGATCTTGCGCCCCGTCAGTCCGGAATCCCCCTCCGGCCCGCCGATGACAAACTTCCCCGTGGGATTGATGAGATAGCGCGTCTGTCCGTCTAACAGATGCGCGGGAACGACCGCCCCCACGACCAGGCGCTTTACGTCTTCCGCGATCTGTTCCTGCGGGACGCCCTCCGCATGCTGCGTGGAGACGACCACGGTGGAGACGCGCACGGGCGTCTTACCCTCGTACTCCACGGTCACCTGCGTTTTGCCGTCCGGGCGCAGATATGCGAGCGCGCCGCTGCGCCGCAGTTGCGAGAGCCGCCCCGCCAATTTGTGCGCAAGCACGATGGGAAGGGGCATCAGCTCCTCCGTTTCGCGGCAGGCATAGCCGAACATCATGCCCTGGTCGCCCGCGCCCAACGCGTCGTTTTCATCGCCGCCCGCTTTTTTTTCGGCGGAGGCGTCTACGCCCAGTGCGATGTCGGCCGACTGGCGGTGGATCAGCGTGATCACGCGGCAGCGATCCCACGAAAAATCGCCCGCGTCATACCCGATGTCGCGGATGACCCGTCGGGCGACCGCCTCGTAATCCACCGCGGCGCGGCTGGTCACTTCCCCCGTGATAAACAGCGTATTGTATGCGGCGCAGCACTCGATCGCCGCCCGCGTATCCGCATCCTGTTCGATCAGCGTGTCCAAAATGGTATCCGAGATCAGGTCGCACACCTTGTCGGGGTGTCCCTCCGTCACGCTTTCGCTTGTAAAAAACCTTCTCATGTCCCAACTCCTCGATATACCCGACCATTATAAAAGAATCCGACAAAAAAGTCAATGGATTGCGGCGGGCAGCAGGTTGCTTTTTCGCCGCGGGCATGGTATAATTTTGCCCATGCAGTGCACATTGTGCCCACTCGCATGCGGGGCCGACCGCGAAACGCGCGCCGGCGCCTGCGGCGTTCGGGGGCTTACCGTTGCAAAATACTATCTGCATCCCTTTGAAGAGCCGCCCGTCTCCCATAAAAACGGAAGCGGAACGATTTTTTTCGGCGGCTGTTCGCTGCGATGCGTATTTTGCCAGAATTACGAAGTTTCGCGCGCGCAGCGCGGAAAACAGATAACGCCGGCCGAACTGGCGGATATTTTCCGCGCTCTCGAAGCGATGGGCGCCGATAATATCAACCTCGTCACTCCCGACCATGTTTCGCACCTTGTATGGGAAGCGCTGCGCATGTACAGGCCGCGCATTCCCGTCGTTTACAACTCGGGCGGGTACTGCCGGACCGAGGCGCTGGAACAGATCGCGCCCTACATCGACATATGGCTGCCCGACTTAAAATTTGTAAGCCCGCAGCTTTCGGCGCGCTATACGGGCCGCGCCGACTACTTTGCCTACGCAAGCCGCGCCGTAAGCTTTATGGCGCAGAAGACGCCCGTGTGGAGCGACGACGGCAAGCTGCTTGCCGGGGTGATCGTGCGGCATTTGGTGCTGCCCGGCTGCACCTCGGACAGTCTGCGCGTTTTGGACTTTTTAAAGGAGACCCTGCCGCCCGGCACGCCCGTCTCCGTCATGCGGCAGTTTACGCCGACGGGCGATCTTACGACCTTCCCCGAATTGCAACGGCGTATCACGGCGCGCGAATACCGGCGCGTCGTCGACTACGCCCTGATGTGCGGTTTTTCGCCGCTGTATACACAGGAAAAGGACAGCGCGCAGACCGCCTTTATCCCCGATTGGGAGTTCTGACGCGCCCCCTTGCCGCGGCATCCGGGGACGCCCCCTTTGCCGTACGCGCGCCCTGCGGGCGCGGGCGCCGGTCAGTCGGTAATCCGGTCCAGCAGCTTTACCAGGCGCTCGGTCAGGCGAAAACATTTTTTCGGCGGGGCGCAGGAGAGTGCCGCACGCAGGCGCTCGATCCGTTTTAACGCGTTCTTCACGCCAACAGCATGGGCGGAAGCGGGAATAACTATGCTTATCGATTTTAAAAACGTCACCTTCGGCTATACCGACGTCCCCGTCGTGCGAGACGTCACGTTTACGCTGCACGAACGGGAGCGCGTCGGCTTTTTGGGCGGCAACGGCGAAGGAAAAACCACCGTTTTAAAACTTTTGACGGGCGAGTTGACGCCCGATTCCGGCGAGATCGTAAAAAAGAACGGCCTCTGCGTGGGATATCTTGCACAGAACGGCGGACTGCAGTCGCAGTCCACCGTATACGGCGCCATGGAAGAGGTGTTTTACGAGGACCGCCTGCTGCTGGAGCGGCTGAACGAGACGCAGCTGGCCATGGAGCATGCGACCCCCGACCGGATGCGCGTACTTTCGGCGCGGTGCGAAAGCCTTACAAAGCGCATCGCCGCGCGCGACAGTTACCACACCGACGTGCGCATCCGCACCGTGCTCAACGGCATGGGGTTCGGCGAGCGCTATGCGCAGACGGTAAGCACCATGTCCGGCGGGGAACGCACAAAATTACAGCTCTGCCGCCTGCTGCTGGAGGCGCCGGAACTGCTGGTGCTGGACGAACCGACCAACCACCTGGACCTGAACACCCTGTTCTGGCTGGAGGAATATCTCTCCTCCTACAAGGGCGCGCTGCTGATCGTCTCACACGACCGCTACTTTTTGGACCGCCTTACCGCACGCACGCTGGAACTCGACCGCGGCACGCTGACCTCATACAAGGGGAACTATTCGCGCTATAAAGTGCTGCGCGAGGAGCGGCTGGAGGAAGAACGGCGCGCCTACGAACGGCAGCAGGAAGAGATCGCCAAATTAAAGACGTATATCGAACGCAACATCGTGCGCGCCACCACCGCCTCAAGCGCGCAGAGCCGCGTAAAACAGCTGGAGCGCATGCAGCCGATCGAACGCCCCGCCCCGCCGCCCGCCCCGCCCGTATTCCGGTTTTCGTACGACGAAACGCCCTACGAATGCGTGCTGCGGGCCGAGCACTTCGACCTCTCCGCCGCCGGGATCCCCCTGCTGCGCGACGTCTCCTTTGCCCTGATGCGCGGTCAAAAACTTGCGCTGTTGGGCGACAACGGCACGGGAAAGAGCACGCTTTTAAAATTTTTGCTTTCGCACGACGTCCGCGTCGTGCGGGGCAGATATGCACGCTTTGCCTATTACGACCAGGAAAACGCCGCGTTAGACCCCGACGAACGCGTGCTGGACGCCTTTTGGGGCGTGCACCGCGGCATGGATCAGACGGCCGCGCGCGCTCTGCTGGCGCGCGCGGGCCTGACGGCGGACGACGTGCAAAAAAAGGTGCGCGAACTTTCGGGCGGACTGAAAGCAAAACTGGCGCTGGCCCTGCTGCAGGCACAGCGCGCAAATGTACTCGTTCTGGACGAGCCGACCAACCACCTCGATCTGCCCGCGCGCGAGGCGCTGGAGACGGCGCTGTGCGCCTTTACGGGCACGGTGCTGTTCGTTTCGCACGACAGGCGGTTCGTCCAATCGGTCGCCACGCGCATCGCCGTGCTCGAAAACGGTTCTCTCTCCTTTTTTGAGGGCGGTTACGAAGCCTATCTCGCCGCAAAAAAGAACGCGGACGCACCAAAACCCGCCGCCCTGTCCGCCGGAAAGCGCACGGACGGATACCGCTCGAAGGAGGAGCGCGCCCGCGAAGCGCGGCGGCGCAGCCGCGCCGGGGAGATCGAAGCGCAGCTTGCCGCAGCGGAGGCGGAGACGGCTGCCCTGACCGAAGAACTCGCCCGATGCGGGCGCGACTTTGTGCGGGCACGGGAACTTTCGGAGCGGCTCACCCGATTGCAGGCACATATCGAGGCGCTGTACGAGGAATACGGCACGCTGATATAGTCTTCCGCGGCGATCCGCCGCCCGCCATTCGCCCGTACCGCCCGACAGGCGGCAAAACGGCGCACGTCCCCCGTTTTAAAGGCGAGCCCCGTTTGCCGAAGCGCGCCCCGCGGCACAAAAAAAGGCCCCGCGACGCGGGACCTGTACCCTTTCGGGCAAACAAACGATCACTCAATGGCAATGGATTTGGCAGCAAGCTTTTTGGGAGCGACCTTGGGAACGACCAGCGTAAGCATGCCGTTCTCGTACTTGGCCTTTACGTTCTCCTCCTGTACGTCGTCGCCGACGTAATAGCTTCTCTGGCACGAGACACGGCACTCCCTGCGCAGGTACTTGGCGGAAGTCTCCTTGCCGTTCTCTTCCTTCTCGGCCTTTTCGGCACTGACCGTCAGATAGCCGTTTTCGAGCGCGACCTTTATCTCGTCTTTCTGAAAGCCGGGCATTTCGATCGCCAGCTGATATGCATCGGCCGTCTCCTTGATATCGGTGCGCATACCGTCGATCTGTTCATCGTAGAACATGGGCTTGAAGAAGTCGTCCCATACGTCGAAAATGTCGCCCGAATTCCTTTTCTGCAAATATGTCTTCATATCTTTTTCTCCTTTGGCGCCTCCCTTTGGAGGACACTTATTATATACCGCATTCCGGGCGTTTTCAAACAAACGCTTTGGCAGGATCATAAAAATTTTTTTGGAGGGACACCATGGAACAAAAGCGCATCGGCATTGTAACGGGCGCCTCGTCCGGCATCGGAAAACTGCTGGCCGAGGGACTGCCCTCGCACTGCGAAGTGGATGAAATTTGGGCGATCGCCCGCAGCAAAGAACGGCTGGAGCAGCTTGCCCCCGCCCTTCCGGTACCCGTGCGCGCCGTCGCCATGGACCTGACGCGGGAGGAGAGCCTTGCGGCGCTGGGCGAACTGCTGCATGCGGAACGGCCGGACGTGCGCGTGCTGATCAACGCGGGCGGTTTCGGCGTATTCGAACGCTTCGACCGCATCTCCGAAGAGGACGCCGCCGGCATGATCGACCTCAATTGCCGCGCGCTGACGCTGCTTATGCGGGCCGTTCTTCCCTACTGCACGCGCGGGAGCACCGTGATCAACATCGCCAGCGTGGCAGCCTTTCAGCCCGTCCCCTTCGGCGCGGAATACGCCGCCACAAAGGCGTACGTGTTGTCGCTTTCGCGCGCGGTCGACCGCGAACTGCGCCCCCGCGGCATACGCGTGCTTGCCGTATGCCCTTATTGGACCAAAACGGCCTTTTTTGACCGCGCCAACGGCAACGCCGTCATCACGCACTTCGACTGCATGTATGAACCCGCGTTCATCGCCAAAAAGACGTTTGCCGCGCTGAAAAAAAGGCGCGATTACGTTGTGCCCGGCTTTGTGGCAAAGGCGACGCATGCGGCCACCAAACTCCTGCCGCACGCACTGGTCATGCGCGTATTTCTTGCACAGCAAAAATTGAAAAACAAGTGATCTGACGGCCATTGCGCGCCACGCGCCGAAAAACCTGCAACCCTCGCGGCCATTGCAGGACGCCGCTCCTCGCCGTGATGCACCCTGCCTGCCGCACTGTCCGCGCGAACGGCAAATAACCATCCGCCGGCATCGCCCGGCATTCCATTTTCCTTCGCCTGCGGCGCGTGCCGCCATAGGCGGGGCGGGCCGTAAGCCCCCGTATTCCCGGCCGCGCGCAAGGCGCGCCCGAAAGGCAGAGCGGACACGCAATTGCTCCTTACTGCCCGTAAACGGGCCGTATGCCTTCCCCTCGCTCGCCTCCCCTCTGCAAGGGGAGGCGGCTTTCTGAAGGCTCTTTTCCCCTGCCTCCCCTTTATAAGGGGAAGCGGCTTGCCGCAGGCAAGGCGAAAGGGTTTTTATCAACGTCCCCTGTTTACGACCCTCCCGCCTCGCCGCGCTCGGCACCCGACCTTTATAAGGAAAAGCACGGATCCGATACTATAACGCGCTTTCAATTCAATTCTGCCCATCGGCAAAGCCTTTCTTTACCCGCAACCTATCCGCAAAGTTTCGTTACCAAAAAACCGACCGCACATAGCTGCACGGTCGGTTTTTTATCGTTTTTCTCTTACGAGCGCGGCGCAGCGGGCTGCACCCCGCACGTCACTTGTTAAAATATCTCTTTAACAGGCCCTTAAAGCCGGCGCCGTGGCGCGCCTCGTCCTTGGCCATCTCGTGCACGGTATCGTGAATGGCGTCATAACCCAGCTCTTTGGCACGCTTTGCAAGCATCAGCTTGCCCTCGCAGGCACCCGCCTCGGCGGCCGCGCGCATTTCAAGGTTCTTCTGCGTGGAATCGGTCACCACTTCGCCCAGCAGTTCGGCAAATTTTGCCGCGTGCTCCGCCTCTTCATAGGCATAGCGCTTGTAGGCCTCGGCGATCTCGGGATACCCTTCACGCTCGGCAACGCGCGCCATGGCAAGGTACATGCCCACCTCGGTGCACTCCCCTGCAAAGTTGGCCTGAAGGCCCTCGGTCACCTCTTTATCTTCTACCTTTCCGTCGCCAACGTGGTGCTCGCACGCAAACTTTGCCTCTTCTACGGGCACAAATTTTTTAGCGTGGCATACAGGGCATTCCGTTACGTCATCCGCGACGATCTCGCCGCAAACAGCACATCTCTTCATAAATCGTTCTCCTTTTTGGGATTTCTGATCGCATTATATCATAAATAAGACTGATTATCAATAGTTTTCAATAAGTTGAAGTACGATTTTTTCGAGCGCGGCGTACGAATCGGCAAAGCGTACGGCGCCCGCCGCCTCGAGCCCGCTGCGCGTGCGGTAGCCCCACAGAGCCGAAACGCCGCACATGCCCGCGTTGACCGCCACGCGCGCATCCGTCTCGCCGTCGCCGACAAATACGCACTCGGCCGGCGCAAGACGCAGCGTAAGCGCCGCGTAGCGCGCCAGGGAAGGATCGGGCTTGCAGGGAAACATACCCGTATCGCCGCCGATAAACGCAAAGCAATCTTGCGAGAAAAACTGTTTCAGCACGCGCTCGGCCGCGTCCTGCGGCTTGTTGGTGACCACGCCCAGCAGCAGGCCGCGCGCCCGGAACCGCGCAAGCGCTTCACGCTCGCCGGGGTACAGGCGGGTACGCTCGTTTTTGCTTGCGCGAAAGCGGGTACGGAAGTCTTCGTAGCAGACGTCGACGTCCGCCGCGCCCGCGGGGAGCGCGCGCTCGATCAGCTGCCGCGCGCCGTCGCCCACATAATCCCGCGTCTGCTCCTGCGTGACGGGGGGATATCCGTGCGCCGCAAGCACCTCGTTGACGCAGGCGCAGATATCGGGCAGCGTATCCAGCAACGTACCGTCCAGATCGAAAAAAATTGCTTTTATCATGCGATATCTCCCCTTTGCCGTACGCCCTTCACATTTTTTCGGGAACGCCGATCCCAAGCAGTCCAAGCCCCGTCTTTAAGACGGTAAGCGCCGCCTGCGTAAGCGAAAGACGGAAGGCGCGCACCTCGCCTTCGGCCTGCAGAATCTTGCAGTCTAAATAAAACTTATTGTAAAGCTTTGCCGCGTCGAGGCAGAAGCGCGAAATGATGGAGGGCTCGTACCGCTCCGCCGCCTGCAGCACGGCGGCGGGGAACTCCGCCAGTAGCTTGACAAGCTCGAACTCGGCGTCGCCCACCGCTGCGGGCGCGGCGCCGCCCGCAAGCCCCTCGGTTTGCGCCTTATTCAGCACGGAGGCCGCCCGCGCGCAGGTATACTGCACATATACGCTGGTTTCGCCGTCAAAGTTGAGCGCTTTGTCGTACGAAAAGGTGATATCCTTTATTTTATTGTTGCACAGCGCGCCGAACACCACGGCACCCACGCCCACCGTTTCGGCAACGGCGTCCTTGTTTTCGAGGGCGGGGTTCTTTTCCTCCAAAATCTCACGCGCGCGCTCGACGCAGCGGGATATGACGTCTTCCAGCCACACCACCTTCCCCTTGCGAGTGGACATGGCGCCGTCCTCCAGCGACACCATGCCGTAGGCAACGTGCACCAGATCTTTCGCCCATGCGTAACCCATCAGTTCCAGCACCTTGAACACCTGCTGAAAGTGCAAATTCTGCTGATAAGCGACCACGTACAGGCACTTGCAAAAATCATACGTCTTTTTGCGGTAGATGGCCGCCGCCAGATCGCGCGTGGCATACAGCGAGGCGCCGTCCGAACGCAGGATGAGGCAGGGCGGCATGCCGTACGGCTCGAGGTCGACGATCTGCGCGCCGTTGCTCTCCTTTAAAAGCCCCTTTTGCCGCAATTCCTCTACGACGGGCGCCATTTTATCGGTATAAAAGCGCTCGCCCGCATAGCTGTCGAAGCGGATGTGCAGGCGGTCGTAAATGGTCTGCACATAGGCGAGCGTAAGCGACTTGAACCAATCGAACAGCGCGTTCGCCTCTTTATCGCCGCTCTCGATCAGGCGAAAATACTCGCGCGCTTCAGCCTCCATCGCCTCGTCCGCCTCGTTGTTAAAGCGCACATACAGGTCGTTGACGGCGTGGATACCGCCCTTTTCCACCTCCTCGCGGCTGCCCCAATGCTTATAGGCGGCGATCAGCTTGCCGAACTGCGTGCCGTAATCGCCCAAATGATTGATACCCACCGCGCGATAGCCCAAAAAACGATAGATGCGGTAAAGCGCGCCGCCCAGCACCGTGGTAGAAAGATGCCCGATATGAAAGGGTTTGGCAATATTGACGGACGAATAGTCGATGCACACGGTTTTGCCTGCGCCGATATCAGAACCGCCGTAGGCCTCCCCCTGCGCAAGGATCTGCATGAGCGCCGCGTCCGCAAAGCTCTTTCGGTCGACGCGAAAGTTCAAATAGCCGTTCACCGCCGATACGTCCGTCACCACGTCGTCCCGCTGAAAGCGGGCGGCAAGATCCGCGGCGATCGCCGCGGGGCTCTTTTTTAACAGTTTGGCAAACTTAAAACAGGGCAGAGCATAGTCGCCCATGGCGGGATCGGGCGGGGTGGCGATCAACTCTGCCGTCTCCTCCGCAGAAACCCCCTCAATGCAAAGTTTTTGTGCAATATACCGCTTATAATCCATAAAAAAATCCTTATCGGCGTTTTTTCGTATTCTACCATAAAATTTTGCAAATGGCAAACAAAAGGTTTGCCTGATCGCAAGAAATCCGCTATAATAGGGAAAAAACACGGGAGAGAACTGCCATGAAACTCGGCGTTGTGGGACTTCCAAACGTAGGAAAATCCACGCTGTTCAACGCCATTACGCACGCGGGCGCAGACGCGGCAAATTACCCCTTCTGCACGATCGAACCCAACGTGGGCGTAGTGGCCGTGCCGGACGAGCGCCTGGAAAAACTTGCGGCGCTGTATCAAAGCAAAAAAGTGACGCCCGCCGTCATCGAATTTGTGGACATTGCGGGACTTGTAAAGGGCGCAAGCCACGGCGAGGGGCTGGGCAATAAATTTTTATCGCACATCCGCGAAGTGGACGCCATTGTGCACGTGGTGCGCTGCTTTGAAGACGCAAACGTGCCGCACGGGGAAAACGGG
>CALVPS010000033.1 GCA_944354035.1 uncultured Clostridia bacterium
GAATTTGTGGACATTGCGGGCCTTGTAAAGGGCGCAAGCCACGGCGAGGGGCTGGGCAATAAATTTTTATCGCACATCCGCGAAGTGGACGCCATCGTGCACGTGGTGCGCTGCTTTGAAGACGAAAACGTGACGCACGTGGAAAACGGGGTAGATCCCGTGCGCGACATCGAAACCATCAATTTAGAGCTGATCCTGGCCGATATCGAAACGGTGCAAAAGCGCACGGACCGCGTAAAAAATGCGGCGCGCGGCGGCTCGGACAAGGCGGCCGCCGCCGAATTTGCCTTTTTACAAAAGCTGGCGGCGCACCTGGAACAAGAAAGACCCGCCGCCGCCATGCCCGTCACAGACGAGGAAAAGGAGCTGCTCGACAACCTGTTCCTGCTCTCGGCGAAACCGGTGATCTACTGCGCCAACATCTCCGAAATGGATATGGGCGCGGACGAAGAGAGCATTCCCCTTGTGCAAAGGGTGCGCGAATATGCCGCGCGGCACGGCGCGGAGACCGTAGTGGTGTGCGCCAAAACGGAGGAGGAGCTTTCGCAGCTGCCGCCCGAGGAACAGGCGGCGTTTTTGGAGGACTTCGGGCTGAAGGAGAGCGGCCTTTCCAAGCTGATACGCGCCTCTTACTCGCTGCTGGGGCTTATCTCCTACCTCACCGCCGGCGAAAAGGAGACGCGCGCCTGGACGATCGTAAAAGGCACCCGGGCCCCGCAGGCGGCAGGAAAGATCCACAGCGATTTTGAAAAGGGATTTATCCGCGCCGAAGTCGTCGATTGGCAGACGCTGCTGGAATGCGGCGGCCTCGCCGGCGCACGCGAAAAGGGAAAGGTTCGTTCGGAAGGCAAGGACTATATTATGAAGAACGGCGACGTCGTGTTGTTCCGCTTTAACGTATGACCCCGGGCGGCCGAGGCCCCTTTTTCCGCGATCCGCAAACGATACAGCGCTCCGCATGCGGGGCGCTTTTTGCATGCGGCGCCGCTCTTTTACCCTCTTCCCCCGCGCGGCAAAAAAACGGCCTCCTGTCCGGGGACCGCGATCGCATGCAATGCGTATTTTATTCGGGCTTTGCTTCCTCTTCGGGCGCATACGTTTCGGCCACCTCTTTCAGCGCCTCCTGCCGCTTTTTGTACTTGGGATAATCGGCCATACAGAAGACAAGGGAAGCCAACAAAAACGCCGCCACCAGCCCCGCCGCCGCGGCAAGGAACGGATCGACCCCGCCGGAGATCACACGGATGCCGCTTTGCTCGAACGCGACATAAGAATAGGTCTTGTACAGCCCTTCGATCGCCTGTTTGCAGGTCGCCGTCTGCTCCATCAGTTTCGCCTTTACGGCCTCGAGCTCGGCGTCAAACGCCTCGGTCACCAACGCCGTCCCCTCCGTCCATACCTCGCCGTCCGTCCAAATGCCGTCGTCATTCGGGTCGGTATATCCCGCGGAGCGGTACAGCCGCCCCACCTCGTACGAAATTTCCGCATTGCGGTCGGTCAGCGTACGGATGGTCTCGTGAAAGGATTCGAACGTGTCGAGCTGGCTGGCCGACATGCCCGTACCGTAAATGTCATACAATTTTTCCAACTCACTTTCCAGCGCGCGGATGCGCTGGGCGTTTTGGCGGCTCTCCAGCTGCAGAGCCTCTATTTTATTCAGCGTGCTTGCAAGCTCCGTCTCCGAAAAAATGTAGCCCTTGTTGGCAAGTTCCGTTTCGAGATTGCCGATGCGGGTGGAAAGCAGGGCGCTCAACTCGTTGCGGAGAGCGCTCAGCGGACGGCCCTCGTATAAAAAGCTTGCATAGGCGCCCGTTGCAAGATACGAATCGTACTCGTCCAACAGATAGGCATACTGCCTGCGCAGGGCGGAGACGCGGTCGGCGTACGAATCGGAATTTTCGTAATTCGCCTCCCATGCCGTAAAATCGAGGGAGGAGAACCGCACGTTCACCTCGTCGATCGTCAGCTCTACCAAGGCGTGCAAAAATACGGCGGCCTGTTCCTCGCTTTTAAAGTACCCGCTGCCGACCCTGATCTCGTAAATACCCGTGTACACCACCGTATCGTTTTCTTCGCCCGCGCGCGTGCGCTCGAAGATGGCGATACCGTCCTCCTCCGAGGACATTTTTTGCACGTCCAGCCCGGAAAACTGCTCGTCGGAATCCTTTATCCGCTGCAAGTTTTCGGCGTACACGATCGACTCGTACCGAAAGGGCGTGCCGTCGGGATAGTACGCGGTATTTCCGGGAAATTCCAGCATAAAGGCGACGGAGTATACGTCTTTGCCGCGGTTCAGCACCAGGCCGAACAGCAAACCGGCGATCAGCGCGACCAGGACGGAGATCCCCAGGATCCACCAGATCCGCTTACCGATCATCCGCAGGATATCGCGCAGGCTTACGCCGCTTTTTTCTTCATCCATTGTGTTTCTCCATGGCCGCGCCCGTTGACGCGGCAGACCGTTACAATAAAATCATACCATACTTCGGCGCGCACTGTCAACTGTTGGGCATGTAAAATGCGCCTTTTTGAGAAATGCGCGGTTTGCGCAAAAAAGCGGGCGCAAAGCGCCCGCAACTACCCGCGGCGCCGTGTAAAGCGCCGTCAGCTCTGCCCCGCGGAGACAATGCCTTCCTCTTCTTCCGCGGAAGGCGCGATCATGCAAAACTGCGGATTGTGCGCGTATCGCATATCGCGTAAAGATCGGTCGTCCATGCGCTTCCCTCCCAAAACAGTATGCGCGCACGGACGCGGGTCATTCTCCCCGTTCCTCTTTTTTGGCCGGTTTTTTTTGTTTTTTCGTCTCTTCGGAAAGGGCGCCCGCCATTTCATCGATCGCCTCGCGTTCGCGCCGCAGGCGCTCCTGTTCGCGTTCAAAGGCGTCCCTGTCGACGCGGTCGGCATTTTCGAGCAGCTTTTTCATCCTTCTTCCCCCCATCGCGGCAGATACGGCCGGACGGCATAGATGGCGCCGCCTTCGATCAGGAAGGGCGCGCCGTGGGCACGTCTGCGCGTTTTGTTATAGTGTAACACAAAATCGCTCACCTGTCAACCCCCGTTATGCAAGGCGGTAAGCTGCTTTTGCGCCTTTAAAAAACGCTCGGCCGCCTCATGCAGCAGCGCCGGGTCCGCCGCCCGCACGCGCAGATAGCCGCGGCCGAGCAACTGTTCCTCCACGCGCCGCCTTGTTGCGGCGTGGTCGGCGAAGAACGAACAGATCTTTTTGCAAAACGCCGCGCCGCTCCCCGCCGTCAGCGCCGCGGCATAGGCCGCCGTCAGCAGATCTTCCGCATCCAGCACATCCTGCAGCGCGTCCCGTTCGCACAACGACACGTCTTTTTTGCTCTGTTTCATGCTCCCTTTCCCCCCAACACGGCATACAGCGCCGCAAAACGCGCGGCATGCGCGCGGGAGACGGCCTCCATCTCCTGCGCCAACGCAACGTCCGTAAGCGTATTGGAATAAATTTTTGTCTTTTTACAGGCCATCTCCTCTCCGCGCAACAGCCGCGACAGCGCGTCCAGCTCCCGTTCGGTCAATCCGGTCATAAAAAACCTCCTTGCGCCGTTTATCGACGAAGGAGGTAAAGTTTATACATCGTTTCCGTGCCATGCGCGCCCCGCATCCAAAAGGACGAGCGGCGGTTTTTGCGGGCGGCGCGCCTTTTGGCGCGCCGCCTTACGCATTACGATGGCTTTTGCCGTTTTTCCGCAACGCGGGAGCATTTTCTGCGTAATACGCGCACAGATGCGCAAGCGTGCAGTCGGAACATGCGGGACGCTGCGCATGGCACACCCTTCTGCCGTGATAAATAAGATAGTGATGCGCCTGCGCCCACGCCTCCCGTGGGATGGCCCGCATAAGCCCCTCTTCCACCTGCGCGGGCGTCTTGCCTACAGCAAGGCCCAAGCGGTTGGAGACGCGGAACACATGCGTATCCACGGCGATCGCTTCGCCGCCGAACGCCACGGCGTAGACGACGTTCGCAGTTTTTCGTCCCACGCCCGCCAGCGTGCACAGTTCCTCCTGCGTGCGAGGCACTTCCCCGCCGAATTTTTCAAGGATATCGCGCGAAGCGGATAAAATGTGCGCCGCCTTGCTGCGATAAAACCCGCACGAAAAGATGTAGCGCTCCAACTCCTCCTGCGAAAGTTCAAGCATGGCCTGCGGCGTGTTGTATCGGCGGAACAGCGTCTGCGTCACTTTATTTACGCGTTCGTCGGTGCACTGCGCCGAGAGAATGACCGCCACCAACAGTTCGTAGGGCGACCGAAAGTCCAGCGCGGGTTTGGCGTCGGGATACAGTTTCGCGAGTTCCGCAAGGATGATCTCATTGGTCTGCATGCGGATATTATATGCGCTTTCGCCAAAAAATGCAAGCGTTACCCGGCAAAAAACCGCCCGCCGCGCAGGACGAGCATCCCCCAAAAGGCGGAATAGCGCCGCTGCGCCAAAAGCCCCCTTGCCCGCGCCGAAAAGCGCTCGTCGAACTGCACCGAAAGACCGCAGCCGACGCCTGCCTCGCGCGGGGTGGATACGGCCCGCGCCGAGATCCCCGCCCGCCGAAACAGCGAAACGCAATCAAGCGCCTGTGCGCGCGAACGGAATACAGCCAACATTGTCATGATCTTCTCCTGTCGTTCGTATAGTAATGGTATGATCTATCTCGATAACGCGGCGACGGGCGGAACAAAACCCGAAAGCGTCCGCGCGGCCCTTGCGGCCGCCGTAAAAACGTGTGCCAATCCGGGGCGCGGCGGACATCGGCTTGCGCTGGCGGCCGCCGAACACGTGCAGGCATGCCGCAATTTCCTCTCCGAGCTGTTCGACGGATACGGATTCGAGCGCGTCGTCTTTACAAAGAACTGTACGGAGGCGCTGAATCTTGCGCTTTTCGGCACGCTGAACGCGGGGGATCACGCCGTTGTCACCTGTCTGGAACACAACTCCGTGCTGCGGCCCATGGCGCACCTTGCCGCCGCACGCGGCGTGACGTACGACGTCGCCCCCCTCACCGAGGGTCGCTTGCTGCCGCAGACGATCGCCGCACTGATACGGCCGAATACGGCGCTGTGCTGCGTGACCGCCGCCTCGAACGTCACGGG
Source organism: uncultured Clostridia bacterium (assembly GCA_944354035.1). Lineage (GTDB taxonomy): Bacteria > Bacillota > Clostridia > Christensenellales > Borkfalkiaceae > Gallimonas. The sequence continues at coordinate 5,106 of CALVPS010000033.1, forward strand.
CGAGACGCCCGACCTGCGCGCGATCCGCGCGCTCCTCCCCGCGCGCGTACTGCTTGCGGTGGACGGTGCACAGGCCGCCGGGCATTTTCCCCTGCGCATGCGCGAGACGGGCATAGACCTGCTTGCCCTTGCGGGGCATAAGGGGATGCAGGGCATTCAGGGCGCGGGCGCGCTGCTGTTTTCGCCGCGTACCGACCCGAAACCCCTGATGTTCGGCGGCACAGGCAGCGACAGCCACTCCTCGGAAATGCCCCGCTTTTACCCCGACCGCCTGGAAAGCGGGACCCTCTCCTACCCCGCCATATGCACGCTGTTCGAGGGCGCGCTGTACGTAAAGACGCGGCGCGAACGGGACGCCCGCACGCTGACCGCCCTGACGCAGGCGATGCTGCACGGACTTTCTCAGCTGAAAAAATACCGCGCGTACTCCGCGGCCAACCCCTGCGGGATCGTCTCTTTTTTGCACGAACGCATCCCCTCGGAAACGCTTGCCGCGGCGCTTTCGGAGCGCCACGGCATTGCCGTGCGCGGCGGACTGCACTGCGCGCCGCTGGCGCACAGGGCGCTGGGCACCTTCCCCGACGGGCTGGTACGCGCCTCTTTTTCGCCCGAACAGGGCATGCGCGAGGTACGCGCCCTGCTGCGCGCCCTGCGCGAGGAGGACGCGCGGGCTACATCCGCTTGAGCTGCAAAACGATCTTGAACAGCTTTTTGCGCCTGGCGGGATCGAGCGAAGGCGAAAAGGCGTGCCAGAACGCATCGATCTGCTCGTTGGTCAGCGTGCCGTTCTTTTTGCCCTCCAGCGCGCGGGCATAAACGGCGCGCAGCATCTCGTTTTCGTCCGCGCCGTCGTACCGCGCCGCGATCTCCTGCGCCTCTCGCAGCCAATCTTCCGTCTCGCGTCCTTTTTTTCCCGCATACGATGCAAAATCTTTCATATCGACCTCCCTCTCCATCCTATGAGGGGAACGGCGCGTTTGCGCACGGCATACCATAACATTATGGAACCTTTTATATGGATGCTGCTTTTTACGATGCTGGAAAAGGACGGGAACGCGGGCAGCGCGCTGCGCAAATTTTTGGCCGTTTACCGGGAAAACCGCGAACTCTTTGCCATGCTGGCAGGCAATGCGCAAGCCCCGGACAATGCAAACAAGTGCGCGGCCGCCCGATCGCACGACGGCAAGACATGCGGCACCGAGGTGTGCGGACGCGGAGCGGACACGGCGAACGAGGGCAAACGCCCGACGGCCGAAGGCGGCGCACAATGTGAAAGCCGACCCCGGGAAGAGGTCGGCTCGGTCGATATTTTAAAGGCGTACCTGGCGCAGATGGCGCGTCAGGCGTAAAACCGTGCGATCGCCCGCTGTAAAAATTCGTCCGTCTCGCCGGGCAGCAGCGGCGCTTCGATCGCGGTGGCGCCGTCCGCCGTTCCGATCCCGCGGTCGTGGATGCAGTTGCCCTTCGGCCAATAGATGCGGGCGACGGTCAACTGCAGGGCCCCGCCGCTCGGGGCGACGAACGTGGATTGCATGACCCCCTTGCCGTATGTGCCGCCCGCGCCGTCTTCCTGCGCACGCACATACACGTCGCCGTAAGCGATGGTCCCGTAATCGATCATGGCGCCGATGAGCGCCTCCGAGGCGGAGGCGGAATTTTCGTCGGCCAGCACGACGATGCGGGAATCTTCGCGAAAATATGCGTCGTAATCGTTGCCGACGGCGTAATAGTTACGCACGCTGCCGTTGCGGAACCCCGCGTACGCGACGAGCGGCGTCTCCCCCTCGGCCTCCTTTAACAGGTGCGAGGCGATCGACTGCAGATCGCTGAGGTACCCGCCGCCGTTGCCGCGCAGATCGAGAATGAGATCGGGGCGGCGGCGCTCCTTCATCAGCGCGAGACAGCCGGCAAATTCCGCCGCACAATTGCCGTCGAACCCGTCCAGACGGATATACGCCGTCCGCTCGTCCAGCCCGGAAAGCCCTTCGCCCGTTTGTGCAAGCGTAAGTTCGCTTTCACCGCGGTACGCGTAGCTTCCGGAGCTGTCGCGGTAGGTGCAATAGGCGGCCAAATAGTCGCCGCGCTCCAGCTCGTACGCCGTGCCGGAATCGGCGGCGGCCGAGGCGTCGTAACTTGCGTACAGCACGAACGGACCCTCCTGCGCCGCAATAAACTCGCTCACCGCGTCCACGCCGCCCGTCTGCGTCTGACCGCCGATGGCAGCGTAGCCCAAAATGTACATGCCGCCCGAAAGGCCCGCCCGTTCCGCGGGAGAGTTGCCGACCACCGAATACAATACGGTATGTCCCTGCGACTGAGTCATGACGACGCCGATCCCCCGGTTGTGGCCCAGGCTCTCTTCCAGCATCGCCTGATATTCTTCTTTGGTATAAAACGCAGAATAAATATCGGGCATGGCGGCGTCGTATACCGAACTGTACACGGCGTCCATATCGACCTCGCGATAGTGCTGGCTCTCGAGAATGCCCATCATCCACTCGAAGTCGCGCTGTCGGATGTCGCGGGCAAGGTAGCAGCCCAACCACCCGGCGCCGAACATCAGCAGTGCGCAGGCGACGGCCGTAACAATGGCCGCCGCTCGCCGCCCCGCGCTCTTTTTGCGCTCGGCGGCCACGCCACCGGCGGGCTGCGGCGCGGGCGGCGGCAGATCGGGCGCTTCGCCCCCCGCCCTATCGACGGGGGGCGAAGCGCCCTCGGACGGCTGTCCGTGTTCAAATTCTTCAAACGGCTCTTCGGGGATCCCGTTGCGATCCATATCTGTCCCTCCTTATTGACGCAAATTGGAAAGTTTATAGAGCACCGACATGATGCGAAAGGTGATCGCGTCGGAAAATTTTCGAATATTCAAGCCCGATATGCGCTCGATCTTATCCAGACGATACATCAGCGTATTGCGGTGCATATACAGCTTCCGGCTGGTCTCCGATACGTTTAAACTACTCTCTAAAAAGGCTTCGGCCGTTTCGGCCATTTCGGCATCCTCAAAAATTTCCGCTGCGCTGTCCACACCGAACTGCTCCATGTAATGACGCAGCTGCCCCTTGGGCAGATCTTCCAACATTTTTACCAGCAGGTACTCGCGGTACGAATGTACTTCGCCCGCGGCATGAAACACGGCGCTCATGCGCACCGCCGTGACCGCCTGATGATAGGAGAGCGCGATCTCCGAAAAAGAGCGCATTTCGCCGCCGATGCCGATGCTGGCGCGGATGCCCAGCTCCTCGTACAGCGACTGCCGCAAGAACTGCCCGAACTCGTAGGCCGTGCGGTCGCCCTCCGTAAAGCAGACGGCGGCAAGGCGGGTCCCGTCCATACGCACCACCATATCGCGTGTGTCGGCCACGCAGCGCTCCAGCTGCGCGTAGGCCTCGTCGGCGTGTTTATCGGGAAGAATGTCTACGGCAAAGCAGGCGCCGTCCGTCAGATTATACTTGGTAATAAAGCGAAATGCGTACCAGCTGCCGCCCTCGCCCAGCAGGATACTCTTTAAATAGTCGTCTCTTTTCGGCAGCAGCGTGCGAGAGTCGGCGTTGGCAATCAAATATTGCACCATTTTCGCCTCGCGCGCGGCCGCCGCGTCACTGCCGCCGATAAACGCCTGCACGCGTTCGCCGCAGTGATCCAGCACAAACTGCGTTTCATCGCCCCCCGAAGGGACAAGCCGTACGCAGACGCCCGTCTTTTCTTCCACGTCCAGCAAAATTTTTTTCAGTTCCGCCGCAGCTTTTCCCACGATATCGCCCCCTGCGCCGCAAAAGCGCCGCCGAAACGATTATACCATGCCCGAAAAAAAAATTCAAGAACTTTTTTCCGTATTCCGCCGTACGCCGCGCATATTTCTATAAAACGGCAGATATTTCGGACATGCCGCGCCCGCACGCCGCGCGACGGGAGAAAAGCGCCGTTGTGCAGCGCTTTTTTTTGGCAGATCCTTGACATGGTACCGACATCGTGGTATAATAATGGCAACGGAAACGATCGTAAAAAATTCCGACTGCGAGGATAATTACATGCGTCAAAATCAAAATCAACAGGCAATCGCAGACATGGGCATCGTCGAGCCCGTCAAAACGGTCAAAAAGTCGTCCGCCGCGGGGTATCGCGCGCTGGCGGCGATCGTATTGATCCTGACGGTCGGCGGACTGTTCATCGGCCTTTTGGGCAACCTCGAACCCCTTAAATTTTTTGCCGCTACGGGCTATTATGCCTCGTCGGCCGTAGAGGTATTGCCGGGCTCGCTGATGGGCTATATCGTCGCGTTCTTTAAAAACGTCTTTGTAACGGAGGGGCCGCTGGAATATGTAAAACAGCTGATCGAGGCCAACAGCGTTATCTTTTATGCCGATCTTCTGCTGGTAGTGCTGCTGTGTGCGGCGGTGCTTGTTTCGCTGATAACGGCCATTGTGGCGTTTGTTTCTCGCAAGGCGGCGCGGATATGCGCCATGACCGGAACCATCGTTTCTACGCTTGTTTACGGCGGGATGTTCGCCCTGTGCTACTATTATTATTGTCTGATGGACGCGGACGTATTCGTCAAAGAGATGTTCGATTTGCCCACGGCGGCAATTACGGCAGCGCTGGTACTGTGCCTTGCCGTCGTCGCCCTGGCGCGCAGCAAGGGCCTGGGCCTTTTAAACCTGATACAGCTTGTCCTTACGGCCGCCGTACTGTTTGCCGTTACGTATCCCGGATCGCTGCTGCTGCAATACACGGCAACGCCCCTCGATTTTGTTTCAACCTCGAAGGATGCTTTATTCGTCAACATCGCGTCGCTGCTGCTGCTTGCGGCACTGCTGCTGAACCTTGCGATATCGGTCATCCGCGCCGACGCCAAAAAGGGATATCTGATCGACTGCATTCGCTTCAGCGTATTGCTGCTTGCGGTACTGCTGTTGCTGCTCTCGTTTATCTTGACGTCCGTCGGCGGCAGCAGCTGGGCCGTTTTCCAATCCGATCTGCTACCCGTCATCCTTCTGATCGCCGCGCCGCTCGCTTCGCTACTGCTGGCGCTGATCGTTGCCATTGCCCAGGCGTGCAAACAGCGCAAACAGGAGGCGGTTTTAGAGAGCGCCGCGCTGACGATCGCCGCACAGCCCCCCGCATCCGAAACGCAGGATACGGCTGAAACGCAGCCGGCGTCCGCCGCTCAAAATGCGCAGACGGAAGAGCCGGTTTTGGCAGAACCCGTGCAGCAGCCGGAGGAGGCGCTTCCCGCAGCGAAGACGCTCTCGGAGCAAAGCGGCGCCACCGAGATGACCGAAAATACGGCGGCGTACATTCATACGCCCATCCCGGTCGCAGAGCCCGCCGTTCAGCAGGATGCACCCATGCAGAACACGCCGATGAGCGAATTTGAGCGCAGCATGGCCGCCCTTGCGCGCGGCAGAGAGCCGGAACCCGCGCCCACGCCGACCGCCTATTATACGCCGGCCTATCCGCAGCCTGCCCCCGCGCCCGTATACGACGCCTCGCAGTACACCTACGACCCGTTTATCAACAGCCTTACCCCGCAGGAGAAAAACGAATTCGGCGACCTGTTTATTGCGGGAAAATACGGCGATTTGAACTATTTGCCCGCCTATGTGATCGGCGGCGACAACCGCGAATTTTTCAACAAGGTATTCATTTACCTCGGACGATTCCGCCAGCACATCTCCTCTTCCCTGCTTGAAAAGCTGTACGCATACGTCAGCCGCAATCAGTGACCCGTTGATAAACAAGCGCTCCGAATGCTTTTGGCGTTCGGAGCGCTTGTTGCGTAAACGAAATCCCCGCAGCGATCTCGGGGGATACTTTGGACGGCGAATGCCGAAACGTAAGTAGATCAAAGGCGAAAGAAGCGTGATAAAAGCTTTTTTACGACGGTTCAAGCGTACGTTATCCGTTTGTAAAGGACCTGCCCGGGAGAGCGGCGAATCATTTTTACCCCTTCCCCCTTTCATAAAAACGGATATAAAACGGAGTGATGCGGGAAGACCGGAAGACAAAAGGGGCTGCAAGGAAGTACGACCTTTCCGACATGCCTGCGGCAAGCCGTCTCTCCGCCCACTCTTCCCGCACAAGGGAGAGGGCTGAACGAAGAGCGCCGGGAAGAGCAAAACACAAAGGAGCTTGCGGACAAAAGACCGGCGCGGCAACCGACAGGCAGAAGAATCATCCATCGGCATAGCCGATGGCTTTTCATTTTCCTTCGCCTGCGGCGCGCGCCGCCATAGGCGGGACGGGCCGTAAGCCCCCATATTATCGGCCGCGCGCAAGGCGCGCCCGGGACGACCCGTCAGTCACGCAATCGTTCCTTGCGGCCCGTAAACGGGCCGTATGCCTTCCCCTCCCTCGCCTCCCCTCTGCAAGGGGAGGCGGCTTTCTGAAGGCTCTTTTCCCCTGCCTCCCCTTTATAAGGGGAAGCGGCTTGCCGCAGGCAAGGCGAAAGGGTTTTTATCAACGTCCCCGGTTTACGACCCTACCGCCTCGCTGCGCTTACCATACTCCTTTTATAAGGGAGGACAAGGATCCGATCCTATAACGCGCTTTCAATTCCGTTCTGCCCATCGGCAAAGCCTATTTTATACCCGCAACTTATCCGCAGAGTTTCGTTACCAAAAAAGACCCGCACGGATGCGGGTCTTTTACGAGCGTTCGCGAATACGGATAACGACGCGGATCCCCTCTTTGGGGCTGTAAGCGCGCGCAGCGGAATAGGCGTCCACCAGGTACAGCCCTCGCCCACGCTCGCAATCCACGCCCGAACAGCGGCTGTCCTGCGGCGGGCAGAACTCGGTTGCCCCGCGCACCTTGATAACCACCTCTTCTCCGCTGCACTCCGCCGAAAAGAAGGCGATCCCCCCACCGTAGCGCAGAGCATTGGAGATGAGCTCGTCTGCGACCAGTTTGCAGCCGAACACGGCGTCCTCCGGCACGGACTGCGCCTCCAGCGCGGCGCACATGCGGCGGATGGCGGCCCTTAACGCGTTGTAATCCCTGATCTCGGTCATCATTCTACCATCGTCTGCTTTAGCTGGTCGCGCAGCTTTTGCAGCACTTTGCGCTCCATGCGCGACACATTCATCTGCGAAACACCCAGGCGTTTTGCCGTCTCCGTCTGCGAAAGCTCCTGCCCGAACCGATAGGCCACCAACTTGCGCTCCTGTTCGGACAAGGAGGAGAGCGCGGCGTTTACGGCGTCGCGGTTTTCCACGTCCTCAAACACGTCGTCCGCAGCGGGCAGCACGTCGTGAAAGCTCATGCCGTCCTCCTCGCGGTCTACGGGGCTGTCCAGCGACACAACGCCTCCCGCCTCGGAACAACGTAAAATATCTTCTTCGCTGACATGCAGTCGTTTTGCCAGCTCTTTGGCAGTGGCTTTACGCCCCGTCTGCGCAAAAATTTCGGCCGCCGCCTTTTTGATGCCTACCCGCAGTTCGCTCACTTTGCGCGGCAAATGCACCAACCGGGAGCGATCGCGAAAATAATTTTTGATCTCTCCGGTGATCGTCGGCGTAATATAGGTAGAAAACTTTAAACCCTTGGTCTCGTCGAAGCGATCCACACCCTTGATCAGCGCCAACGAGGCGACCTGAAACAAATCGTCGTATTCCACGCCGCGGCCGACAAACTTTTTTGCCAGGACCGAGGCGATATATAAATATTTTTCTACAATCTGGTTGCGCAGCGAAAGATCGCCCGTCTCGCGGTACTTTTTAAACAGCTCTTCCTCGTTCATGCCTGCAACCCGAAAGCAAACTCTATCGCGCAAAGCGCCCCTTGTTCGCGGCGCATCAGCACGTCGTCGGCAAGCGCATTCAGCAACGCCGCGGCGATCTCGTCCTCGTCCGAAGGCGCGGGCGCACTCTGCCGCCCGATCCCCGCGACCGATACATGCAGCCGATCGCCGCAGGTAAACGTCACCTCGGCCTCACCGTAACCGCCGCGCAAAAGCAGCAGCAGGCTCTCCGTAACGCACACCTTGCAGTCCTCTCCGCCGTCGTAGCTGAGTCCCGCAAGCGAGCACACGCCGCCCGTGGCAAGGCGGACGGTCGTCATCATATCGTTGCGCAGCCGCACGCGCAAAACCAGCAATTCGTTCATGGTTCTATCTCCATGATGGTATCCAGCGAGCAAATGACAAACAATTTTTTTATGCGCGGCTGCATCCCTCTGAACCGCAGCACATGCCCGCCCTCTTTTACATGCTTCAGCAATTTTACAAACGTGCCCAGCGCAGTCGAGTCGATAAACGCAAGCTTTTCGCATTCAAAGGTGACGTCGGCCGGGGCGCGATCGTACAGCGCCCTGATCTCCTCGTAAAATTCGTCCGCGTTTGCCGAATCGATCTCGCCGGAAAGCGCAGCTATCAGCGCGGGAGAGCGCTGTAAAATGGTAACTTCCTGCATATGTCCGTTCCTCCGCCGTACCGGCAGTTGATTTTCCGTTTCCACTCTATTTGTAACACCTTTTGCAGGCGTTTCAAACACCCTTTTTCCCATTCACGAAAAAATTTCGTTCAGATCCTCCAGTACCAGGTCGGGCCGATCGGAAAAGTGCGCCATGCTCTCGCGGGTCGTCTCACCGGAAAGTACCAACACGCCCTTCATCCCGTTGGCGTTGGCAAAACGAATATCCGTGTGCATGCGGTCGCCCACCATGCACATGCGCGCGGGCGGAACGCCGTAGCGCTGCGCAATGCACCGGCCCATCACCGTAAACGGCTTGCCGCACACCACCTGCGGCAGCCGCCCGCAGGAGCGCTGCAGGAGCGCCGTAAACGACCCGACGTCCGGCATGGGCACGCCTGCCGTGGGGCATACGTCGTCGGGATGGGTGGCAATATAGACGCAGCCGCCCGCAAGACTCTCGTTAAAGCGTTTGAGTTTCTCGAACGTGAGCGTGGTATCGTATGCCAGCACGCACACGTCGGGGCGCTCCTCGCACAAACGCACCCCCGCCTGCGCAAATTCCGCGCGCACGGCATCGGTCGCCAAAAGGTGTACCCGCGCGCCCGCATGATGCGCCGCAAGATAGCCGATGGCCGCCATCGACGAGGTATAAACGTCGTCCTTCGCATCGAACAGATCCAAGCGACGCAGTTTTTCGCAGTACTCCGCCCGCGTGCGCGAAGAGTTGTTCGTAAGATACACCAGACGTTTTCCGCAACCGCGCAGCCGCTCCAGCGTCCGGCGCATGGCGCCGATGGGCGTGTCGTCGAGGTACACCGTGCCGTCCAGATCGAGCAAAAACAGCTCGCACGACGATAAAATTTGTTGCTTTGTCACAATTCCCACTCCATTAAGCCGAAATCGCGGATCAGGGCGCTCAGGCCCCCGGGCGCGAACTCAGGCAATCGCTTTAATTGTTCCGCGGCGCCGCGCGCCGCAGGCCGCACCGCCACGCCGCGGGCGCGCATTGCGCCCGCACAGCGGTGTCTGCGCGCATCCAGCGCCCGCAGCTGCGTCAGCAGCCGTCCGCGTACGCGTTCCAGCATCAGCGCCCGCGCCGCATATTGCTCCCGCGAAGGGATGTCGCATGCAGACGGAGAAACGCCCGCCGCCAGCGCCCGCGCACGATAGTCCGGCACGGCATAACGCCGCGGCCGTCCTCGTTCGAAAAAAGAACGATACAAGGCGCCGAGCATGGCATACGCCGCAAAGGCGGGCGACGGCTCGCCCGAAAGGCGCGCCGCAAGCGCCATCCCTTCGCCTACGGGCGCCCCCTCCCGCTCCAGCATGCGCATGGCTGCGTTTTTTACCACGATCTGCACGTCGTCCAACGCCCCGCAGACGGGATCGAGCAGCGAAAATGCCCCTTCGTAGGCCACGCCGCCCCATT
>CALVPS010000034.1 GCA_944354035.1 uncultured Clostridia bacterium
GCGGTCGATCGGGGCTATACAGACTATTCGCAAGAGTATCTTATCAAAGAGGCGCAAAAAATAGATTATATCCTATAAGGAAAGCCTTTTCGCCCCGCGATTACCCCACAATTTGCCCCACGATCTGAAAGGATGAGCAAAACGGGAAATCGAAAAAAAGTCAAAAAAAGGCACTTTTTAGCGTTTTTTTCGCTAAAAAGTGCCGAAATTTGGCTGGGGTAGCTGGATTCGAACCAACGAATGACGGAGTCAGAGTCCGTTGCCTTACCGCTTGGCGACACCCCAATATAAAATCGCACCAAAAAACCTTTTTGGGAGCTTTATTGTACCACCGTTATAAAAAATTATCAAGCATTTTTTATTGCATTTGACAAAAAAATTTCTTTTCGCGTAAAAAATTTTCGTCTTTGCCCGACCGCCGCGGCGTACGATACACACGAGGTAACGCATTATGAATGTATCGACACTGATCGGAAAACCCGTCCTTTCCCCTGCGGGGGAGACCCTTGGCTATCTTACGGCTGCCTACCTTTCGAAAGACTTAAAACGCATTGCATCGCTCGCCGCAGCCGATGCGGACGAAGAAGAATTTTTTCTTCCCTTTCGCGCCGTGCGGGCCGCAAACGACGCCGTGATCGCGAGCCGCACGCGTGCGGAACACCCGAGCGGGATCCCCTGCCCCATCGGCAAGCCCGCCTATACGCACACGGGAGAATATTTGGGCATCGTATGCGACTTTTTTCCGCAGGACGACACCCCCGCGCGCCTTGCGATCGCCTTGGAAAAGGAAGTGCGCCACTGTGACATCGCCTGCATCGCGCTGAACGAAACCGTGATCGTATACCCGGACGCGGAAAGCAAGCGTGCCGGCGGAAGACGGCCGGCGCGCCGCTGCGCGCCGGAGGGCGCCATCCTCCCTGGCACAAAAAGCGACGCCATGTCCGAGGAACGACCAACGCCCACCGCCATGTCTGCCCCGCTGCCGGACCATACCGTGTCTGCGGCGACGGGCATGTTCCGAATCGACCGCGTCAACCTGATCGGCCGGCGGGTAAAGCGCAGCGTATTCGACGAGACGGGCGCCCCCGTTGCGCTTGCCGGGGAACGCATCACGCCGGAAACGATCGCTACCGCCCGCCGCAAAAACCGATTGCTGACGCTTACCGTAAACACGCTGACAAACGTATACTAAAAGGGCGGGGGGATTTGCCCCCGCCCTTTTGCCATGCATGCCATACCGTAAGAAAATAATGCGCATCCGACTGCGGGCGGCAAGAGCGCTGTTTCCTTACGGGATGGGGCTGCGTTCCGCGCGGCCCCGACGGCCGTTTCAACCGCCCGAACGTTACGGACGCGGCGCGCCGTGGCGCGCCTTATATTCCTCGATCACGCGCTCATATTCGTTCGCATACAGTTCCGCTGCGTCTTTCCAGCGGAAATATAGCTCGGCGTGCGCGTTTTTCCCGATGTCGGCCAACGCCTCGGGATGGTCAAGCGCCCACTCTATTTTTTGCGCAAAGTCCTCCACCGTATTTTCGGCATGCAGGGCGTTGTGCCCGTCTGTCGTTCCGAACGCCGTATTCGATCCGCGCAGATACAGCCCCGGCGTATAAAAGGCGGCCGCCTCCACCTTGACGAGCGCAAAATTATCGAGAATGGAGGGAAATAACAGGCAGTCGGCGCGGGAATACACCATTTTCAACTCCTCGTCCGTCAAAAAACCCGTCATGATCACGCAATCGGACAGCCCGAGCCGCGCGATCGTCCGCTTTAACGCTTTTTCGTAGTTTCCGGTCCCACCCACGATAAACCGAAAGGGTACCCCCCCCCGTCGTTTTCTGACCTGCGCAAGCGCCTGCAGCGTAAACTGCACGCGCTTGCTTTTTACCAGCCGCCCGACAAAGCAGAACACCCTCTCTTGCGGACGCAGGCCGAACCGCTCGTCCGCCATGCGCGCATACGCCGCACAGTCGGGCGGCGTTTCCAGAGCGGTGCCGAAGGGAATGATTTTACACGTGCCCGTATAACCGAAGCTGCGCAGCTGCGCTTCCGTCGCCTCGGTCCCCGCAAACATTTCGTCCATCTGCGCGTAGCGCCTGCCCAGCGCGCGGATATACGGCTCGTAAAAACATTTCAGCAGCAAGATCTTTTGGAACACCATACGGTAGTTGGTATGGAATGTCGCCACGATGGGAATGTTCCTCTTCCGCGCGACCTTGGTGAGCAGCTTGCAGATGCCGAACGGCGTATGTACATGGATGATATCGATCGGCATTTGCATCACGCGCGCCACAAACGCCTTGTCGTGCGAAGGAAACCCGAAGTCCACCGTCTTTAAAAAGGGAACGTGAAAGGCGTTATATCGAAGAATGGGATAGGGATCGGTATCCGTATAATATTTGGGGCGCGGGCCGACGGCCGTTGCCTGTATCCAGGCGGGGTAATTCAACAGCAGATTGCGCATACAATTTACCACGCCGTCCATGTTGGGCAGGTATACGTCCATGCCCACCAGCACGCGGATCGGTCTCCCCTCGACGTCGACCGTCTCCAAAACAGCAGCCGCATCCGCGGCAGATTGCCTTTTATTCATGCTCTTTCATCCTTTTGGGCAGACGATCGTTTGCGCCGGCCGATATTCTTTCGGAACAGATCGATAACGGTCAAGACGAGCCCGATCAAGATATAAATATAATAGACGCCGAATCGCCAGAACAGCACCGACCAAGCGAGCGTTGCACCCGCCGCCACCGAAAACGCCAGAACTCCCATGCCTTCCACCACGCCGGAATTGCCGGGCGTTGGGATAAACGAGACCCCGAACGTGGTGTACACATTGAGCGCGATCACGGTAAAAAACATGCCGTCGAGCGGGCAGGAGAGCGCGTTCATCACAAAATAAGGAACGGAAAGGGTCAGAAGGTTTTCGATAAAGCAAAACAACAAAAACAGCACCAGACAGAGCGGCTTGCGGGCAATAATGCGGAAGCAGACAATAAAATCTTTTACCGTGCGCAGCGCCTTGCGCATAGCGCGCTCTTTGCGCTTTACGATGCGCAGTTTGTAGCCGACGAAGATGACCCAGCCCGTAAGCTTGCGCGCCAGGCGCGGGAACAGCGCGAAGAAGAGGATAAACAGCGGCAGCAAAAAGTTGACGACCAGCCCCACCCAACCGGCGATGGTAAGCAGCATTTTGCCGTCTACGCCGTCGAGCACGCCCACCGCCGCGCCCGCGATCATAAACGCGGCGCCCAACACCGTAAAGGCGAACATGCTGCCGAAATAGCGGATGAGCACCACGGCCGAAGCCGCGCCGCCGCTTACGCCTTTTGTCGTCATGTAATAAATTTGCATGGGCTGACCGCCCGTTGCAAACGGTGTAATGCCGTCGTAAAACTTCCCTAAAAAGTTGGTTTTGATGGCCACGGCGGGGCGCACCCTGCCCAATACCGCCTTATTGACCACCATAAACTTACAGCAATCGGTGATCATAACGCCGAGCACCACGCACAACAGCAGGATCAGCCCCGTAACGTCGACGCGGCCCAGCACTTCGCCAAAAGTAAGGCGCTCGCCGTCCACCAATTCACCGGAGATGCCGAACATGCTGTAAATACCAAGCCCGATCACGGCGATCAGCAGCAGGTTCCAAAGCCACCTGCGCTTGCGCTTGGGCGGCGCCATCGTCTGCATGGCGGCGGGCGTCCCCTCGGGCGCGGGCTCCGGCCATTCCCCGGCCTCTTTCTCCGTCTCCGCGGGCCGTGCTTCGGCAGACGCCTCGGCGGACGGGCTTTCCGTCGTCTCCGCGGGCCGTGCTTCGGCAGACGCCTCGGCGGACGGGCTTTCCGTCGTCTCCGCGGGCCGTGCTTCGGCGGAAAGGGGACGCTCACCGCACGGCGTCTCGGCGCACGCGCCGTCATGGAGACGATCGGCCCCGTCTGCAGTCTCCGCCGCAAGATCCCGGCGTTTCTCTTTTCGATCCAAAAGGTCACCTCTTAACGTGTTTTCGTCTGCCGCGCACCGGAACGGCCGCGGCAAGAATACCACAGCGATACCATTCGATTATATCCCACCCGCCGCGCAAAGTCAATTGATTTTGCGCGGCGGAGCCGCCACGGCACGCCCTTCCCCCACGGCTACAGGCGGTATTTTGCCGTAAGTTTTAACACGGACGCGAGGCAGTCGTTCAGCACGCGCGCCTCGTCCGCGCCGAGCGCGCGGCCGCGGCAGCCCTCTACGGAGCGTTGCAGCACGTCCGCCTCCAATCGGTCCGCAGGGGTCAACGGCGCCCGCCGCAGGCGCTCCAGCAGGTCCAGGGCGTGCGTCAGACACAGCCCCGCATCCGCGTCGGAGGGCGCCTTCTCCTCGAAACAGCATTCCTTTTTGGGCGCGGCCTTGAGCGGCGGCGCATCGGGCGCCTCGGTCAGCGCCTCGCGGAAGGTCCGGTAAATGCGCTCTTCCCGCCCGCGCGGCGCACGCTTTTTTTCGGTACGGGCGCGGCGTACGGTCGGCGCCAGAAACAACAGCGCGCACAGCGCGGCGAACGATGCAAACAACCCCGCAAACGCCAATGCGTGCGCCGGCTGCGTCATGCAGCACAGCATGGAAAAGGCGGCCGCGCCGAGGGCGACCGCAACGGCGGGATATGTCCTCCTGCCGCCGAACAGCGTAAACAGCACGGCGCACGCAAGCAGCAGCCCCGGACAGAGCGCCAGCGGGATCCACGCGGGCGCGCGCGCAAACAGCGCAACGATCTTATTTAAAATTTCCATAGCGACCTCCGTTTAAAAATACCCTTTCAAAAGGCAAATATTTGGTCGTATCCTGCCGAAAACGGAAAAATCGGCTCACATTTTGATCTCGCGGCAACGCGCGATGTTGACGATGAAGGCGCGCAGCGTACGCTCGTCCACCCCCAGGATCCGCGCCGCCGCCTTTTTGTACAGCAGGATCTGCAGCGCGTATTTTTTTCGCAGGGCGTCGTCGTCCAGCGCGGAGTACTTGTAGTCGACAATGGTATAGCCCGATTCGTCCTCGCTCAGCAGGTCGATCGCCCCCTGGAACACGATCTCATCGTCGGCGGAAGTCGGCAGCAGTTCGTTTGCGGGCAGGCGCACCAAAAAGGTCTGCTCGCGCCGCAGCCTCGCTGCGTCGAGCGAGGCAAGACAGGGCACGGCTAAAATGGCCGCAAGCTGCGCACGGTCGAGCAGAGCAAGCTGCTCTTCGCCGAGCAGTCCTTCGCGCCGCACGCGCTCCCACTCCCCCGCAAGGTCCGCCCCGAAACGCACGTGCTGCAAAAAGGCATGATAGGCGATCCCGCGGGCGATACTGCTTTCTCCCGCAGGCATGTCCCCCTCGTCCGCGAGTCCTGCAAAGGGTCCTTGCGACACGCCCCCCTCGTCCGTCTGTCCCACGGCCACAAACTTATCGTCCGCGTCCGAAAAAACGGGCCGGGAGAGAGACGGCATGTCCGCCATGGCGCGCATCAGCGCCGTGGCGGAGCTCTTTACGGGCAGGCGCGTGCTCTCCGCAAAAGGATACGGCCTGCGGTACGCGTCCGCAAGGCTGTCCTCGGCCATGCCCCCCTCGCACTGCACGGCAGTTCCCTGCGGGGCCGTCTCCGCAGGCGGCACAACCTCTGCGGCGCATGCGGTCAATGCGGCGGGATCGATGAGGTCTGCCATGCACCGGGCGCTCTCCGGGGCAAACGGAGCGGCCTTTTCGCGCGATTCCTGCAGCAGATGCAGCCGATAGCGGGCGCGCGTCATGCCCACGTACAAAAGATTGGCCTCCTCGCGGCGGGTCTCGTCCGCCTCGCGCGCGGCGAGCAGCCGCCGCAGCACGGTGGTGTAGACGAGCCTGCCCTGCGTATCGTAGCTCTTGGGCGCCGCGCCGTACTCCTCCGACCAAAGCACCTCTTCACGCTCGGCGCCGCCGTGGAAGGGCACGTTCAGACCCGCCAGGATCACGACGGGAAACTCCAGCCCCTTGGAGGCGTGCATCGTGATCACCTGTACGGCGTTCTCTCCCCCGCCCTCCGAAAATCCTACGCGGTACCCGGCGCTCTTCAGCCGCGCCAGAAACGTGTGTACGTCGACGTCTTCCCCTTCCGCCGCCAACCGCCGCACGCGCGCAAGGCGCGACGCCCCCTCGGGCTTGGCCGCCAGCTGCGTCTCCAGGCCAAGGGCCAGCAGTTCGTTGATCGTCTCCGCCGCCGTCCGCACGCAGGCGTGCGCCCGCAGCCGTTCGGCCATATCGGAAAACGCCCGCAGTTTTTGCGCAATGCCGTCCTCGAAACGGCCGCGGTACGCCGCGCATACGGCGCGGAAGTCGGGATAATCCGCACCGGACGCATCCCGTTCGCCCATGGCAAGGCGGATGCGCGCCAGCTCCTCCTCCGTCATGCCGCCGAGCGCCGACAAAAGCGACGAAACGAACGGGATATCCTGCTCGGGATTGTCGAGATAGGACAAAATATCCAACACGAGCCGTGCCTCGAAGTAGTCGCATACGTTTACCTCGGCCGCCGTAGAGACGGGGATCCCCCGTTCGGACAGCACCCGCACGATGCGCGCGGCCTCGCCTCCGCGGCGGCGGGTGAGCACCGCAATATCGCCGTAGGTCACCCGCTTTTTGCGCGGACCGTCGGCATCGGCGTCATCCGCATCGTACCACACCCCGTCCTTCACTTCGCGCGCGATCAGCGACGCAACGCACGCGGCCAGCGGATCTTCCTCCTTGCGCGCGGCGCTTTGCAGCACAGAATATACGCCCGCGGGCGGCGTCTTTTCGCGCAGGGGCTTTTCGACGCGATGCAGCAGCGTTTCGCCCCGCCGCACCCCGTAGCGTTCGCCGCCGCGCATGGGGACATACCCCTCGAACAGCGCCGCAAACACCCGGTTCACCGCCTCCAACACGGCGGGCGCGGAGCGGAAGTTGCTGCTTAATACGAGCGATACGGGCAGCGTCTGCGTCTTCTGCGTAAAATAACGCGAGCGGCTGCCGCGAAAGCCGTAAATGGCCTGCTTGGCGTCGCCCACCAAAAACAGCTCGTCGCCCGCCAGCTGCGCAAGCAGCTGCTCCTGGATGGGGTTTACGTCCTGATATTCGTCCACGAACACCACGCGGTATTTTTGGCGCACCTCGCGCAAGACCTCCTCATCGTGCAGCAGCCGCAGGGCAAAGTGTTCCAGATCGTTGTAATCGAGCACGCCCGCTTCGCGCTTGGCGCGCGCATAGGCGTCGTCGTACGCAAGCAGCAGATCTCCCAGCGCCGCACTCCGCGCACACGCGTCCGCAAATCGCGCCGCCTCCTCCTCGGCGGAGCCGAATCCCGCCAGCTCTTCCTTTAAATCTTTCAGCCGCTTTTTTGCGGCGGCCAACGCCGCAAGCGCCTCCTTTTCCCCGGGCGAGGCCTTGGGCCGCGACGGCGTACGCGCAAATGCGTCGGGCAGGACCGCCGCCGCACACATGGCGAACAGATCGCCGCAGGCGCACAGCGCCAGGGCCGACGACGACACCGCGCGCGCGAGCGCCGCCGCCCGTTCGCCCAACGCGATATACCCCTCCTCCCGCCGCGCCAGGTCGTCCGCAACGGCCTGCGCCCGCGCGCGATAGCCTGCAAAGAGCTCGCTGCAGACGGCGGAAAACGCCCCTTCCCGCCCCATGGAAGCCAGCTTTTCGCGATAGCCGCCCTCCTCGCGGGCGGAAGCATACAGTTCGCGCAGCAGCTTGCGCAGCGATGTATCGCGCTTGCGGCGGAAATAGACGGAGAGCAGCGGATAGAGCACGCCTTCCCCGTCGGCATAGGCGGTCTCGAACACCTCGTCCATTGCGCGGGCGGAGAGCTCCTCGCCCTCGGCGTCATCCGCAGAGATGATGCGAAAATTGGGACCGCATCCCTCGCCGCCTTCCTCCGTCTTGTAAAAATATGCGCGCACCAGCCGCCCGCAGAAGGCGTGTATGGTGCTGATCTCGGCCATGGGAAGCGCCTCGAGCTGCGCCTTGAGGCGGCGACGGGTGGGTGCGTCCGCCGTGCGGATCGCCTTCAGCAGCGCCGCGCGCAGCCGCTCGCGCATCTGCGCGGCCGCCTTGTTGGTAAACGTGACGGCCAGCACATTGCGCACGTCCGTGCCGCCCAGCACCAGCGCGACCAGCCGCTCGATCATGACGAACGTCTTTCCGCTGCCGGCAGAGGCCGAAACGATCGCCTGCCCGCGCGCGCCGATCGCCGCGCGCTGTTCTTCCGTAAGCGAAACGCTCATGCCTTTCCTCCTTCCCGCGCGATGCGCGCGATATCCGCGCAGGTGACATTCCCCGCCTTGCGCGCCTCGCCCGTAAACCCGCACGCCCCGCGATAGGGGCAGTAGCCGCACGCCCCCTCGTACGGGGAGGGCGCAATGTTCCCGGCCGCCATCTCCCCCTCGGCCTGCCGCGCCGCCAGCAGCGCATACGACAAGAACGCCTCGAACTCCTCCCGCTCCATGCCGCGGCGCGAAGCGGGGCCGCCCTCGAACAGGGCGCTCTCCCCTTCGGCACAAGCGGGGTCCATCAGCGAAAGCACCTCTTCCTCTCTTCGGAAAAAACCCTGCAGGCGGAATTTCCCCTCGCCGGGGCGGGTAAACCTATCCTCCGCGGGGAAATAAAAGGCGCCCGCCGGCGTGGCCCCTTGCGCCGCCGCGGTGAGATAGAGCGGCAGCTGCAAGCTGCGCCCCGTATAATAAGCGGCGGGCGTATCGTCGAAACGGCCCGTCTTATAATCGATGACGCGTACGTATTCGCCCGCGGCGTCCACGCGGTCGGCCTTGCCGACCAGGCGGATCTCCGGCAGCGAGAGAAGCGTCTCCGTATACAGCACGCGGTACGCCGATCCGCTTACATGCCGGTAGGCGGCCGCGGCGATCTCCGCACTCTCCTTTAAAAGCCGTTCCGCCGCGTATTCCCCCGCCGCGGTATCGGTCATGGCGGCATAGCGCGGCTGCGCCAGCAGCGCGCGCCCCTCGGCGTCGGCAAACGCGCGGCAGGCCTGTTCGCTTTCGAGCAACCCGATCGCCTCCGCCGTGCGCTGTAAAATTTCATGTACGAAATTGCCCGTGTCGCGCGCCTGTACGGGACGTTCCTCCCGCTCGACAAGGCACAGCGCGCTCCGCAAAAAGACGGCATAAGGGCATTCGAAATACCGCTCAAGCAAGGTGGGCGAGGCCGTTCCGCGCATAAAATACAGCGTTCCGGCCTGAGGGACGGGCAGCTTTTCGCCATGCGCCAACAGCTGCCGTACAAGCGCTTCGCCCTCGCGCTCGGCCAGCACGCGCAGCAGCGCCCGATAGCGCTCTTCCGGGGCGCCGCGGCCCGTTCCGCGCCGCTCGGCAAAGTGCAGCAGCGCCAATTCCGCAGGCGCGCGTTCGCTGCAGGCATGGGGCCAGATCTCCGGCAGGGGCGCCGGCACGAACAGGCGGGTCAAATAGGAGACCGCCTCGCTGACGGCCGTCTCCTCCCCCCGCCGCCGCAGCGGACAGCTGACATACAGCGCCCGCCGGAAGGCGCACAGGTTGAGCGACAGCCCCTCTCGCGCGCGGGCGTTGACCACGGCGATGGTCGGTTCTACCTCCACGCGCAGCGACGAGAGTTTTTGGATGTCGCCGTCCGATACCACGGCGGTATCGGGCGATATACGGGGAAGCGCGTCCGTCATGCCCGTGGCAAACACGACCTCGGCGCGCGCAAAACGGCTCTGCGTGGCGTCGCCCACGAACACCGCGTCGGCGGCGTTGGGGATCATGGCCACTTTGGCGGCCGAAAGGCCGCTTGTGAACATCGTCAGAAATTCGCGGGCGGAGAGCGCGCTTTCGCCCGCCACCGCCGCCGTCTCTTCCAACAGCCCTTCGAGCGGCTTTAACGAGAGAAAGGCCCGCTCCGCCCCCGAAAAATATCCCTCCAACCGGGCGCAAACGCCCTCCGCGTCCGTCAGACGGGCCAGCGCGCGCACGCCCTCGGCAAACCGCCGCCCCGTTCCGCGCGCGGGGAACACCTTCAGCACGGCGCGCATGCGCTCGCGCGCGGCGCACAGCGACGTATACTCCTCCCCCGCGGCCTCCTCGCGGATCGGGCGCTCGACGGCGCCGCGGAACCCGCCGAATTTTGCAAGATAGTTGCGATAGCCGCCGCGATCGCCGAAACAGACGTTGGCGGCGACCGCCTCGACGGAGGCGGGCAGACCGCCGTCGGCGACCGCCCGGAGCACGGCGCAGACGAACGCGCAGAAGGGATGGCGCACAAACGGCCGCCTCACGTCGGCAAAGTAGGGAATATGATAGGCGGAAAATGCCTTTTCAAACGCAAAAAATCCGCGTTCGTCCGGCACGAGCACCGCGATGTCGCGGTAGCGCAGCCCCTCGCCCCCGACGGAAACGGGCGCCGTGCAGCGCTTGATCAGCGCGCATACCGCGTCTGCCTCCGCCGCCTCGTCCTCGGGCCGGAACAGGCGGATGCCCGCGCTCCGCGCGGGGCGGTCGGGCAGACACTCGGGCGCGAACAGCCCGTTGCGCAGCGCCCACGCCTCGCCCGAGAGCGAACTTTGCACGCGCTCCTCGCGCACGGGACCAAGCGCCCGGCAGACGGCGCGGAAGATGCGCGCGCCCTCGTTGGTGTATACGGCACTCTCGCCGCCCACGAACACGCCCGTTACGCTGCGCGCCGCGCACGCGGCGGCGCGCACGCCTTCCGCGGCCCGCCGCGTAAACGATGGAAATGCAAAAAAGATCACGTCGACCGCGCGCAGACGCTCCGGCGTGAGACGCTCGGGCAGCAGCGCCAGGTAGTCGTTTTCGTCCAGCAGGCCGCGCGCATCCAAAAAGGCGCGGTATTCTTCGAGCACAAGCGCCAGGTCGGACAGCTTACGCCCCAAAAGCTCCCCCGTTTCGGCCGCGCTTGCGCGCAGCGCCGCGGCGTCGACGCGCGAGGCGGAAAACTGCGCGATCGTCTCGTACACGGCCTCGGCCGCCCCCGCGCGGAAGCACTGCAGTCGGTCGCGGCAGGCCGACAAAATGGAAGACACCGCCATGACGGAGCCCTGTTTTGAGAGGATCTTTCCCGCTCCCGACAAGTAGCGCGCAAAGGTAGTCACCTCGGTGCGGAAGGTGCCGCCCGTATGCCGCAGCACGGCGCGCTCCGCCAGCAGCGTAAGGCGGTCTTCGCAAAAGATCAAATTGTTCCGGCCGAGCGCCTCGTTTTCCGCCGTCCGCCGCGCCAAAAAATCAAGCGCGTCATCCAGGGTGGCGGCCTCGATAAGTTCCGTCATGCCTGACCTCGATCGATTTTTATCCGTTCTTTCACAATTTTCATAAAATTTTTGCAGAATTCTGCCGATAGCTTTTTACAAACGAAAAAAAGTGTGCTATACTGCTGTGTTGTAAGGGCGCCCCCCGCCGCACGGGCGCCGCGCCCTATCGACACGGCGGATCGTTCCGCCCACGGAGACCATCATGAAAAAGAAGACGATCGCGGGATTCGGCCTTGCGCTGGCCGTCCCCATGCTTGCACTCAGCGGATGCGCCTCGATGCCCGCCATGAGCCTGAACGCCAATTGGCACGCCTCCGGCAACATTACGACCAACATCACCGGGACCGGAGAACGGTTGGAATACGCGGTGACGTTTGTGCCCGCAGCCGAGACGGACAGCCTGTCCGCCGACTACCAAAACGGCGTATACACGACCTCCCTTACGGCGGAGCCGTACGATCTGGACGGCGACGGCCGCAACGACGAGACGGTTTACCACCTGCGTACGGAATTTTCCATCGAGGGCTCGTTTACGGTCAACGGCGAACAGGGCGAAGCGTTTACGGATCGTACGACGTCCGACGTCTGGTTCCGCAACGTCACCGAAGGGCTACAGCCCCTGCGCAGCGTAAAGACGGTGCAAAGCCATACGCCCAACGCCAACCCGCAGGACGCGGAAAGCGCATGCACCTATTACGAATACACCTATTCGGTGGCATACAACGCCGACTGCACGCGGGCGGAGATCGCCATAGACTATGCGGAACCCGCAGACCGCGGCGATCTGAAGACGAGCTGCGAGATCGACGGCGGCGGCTCGTACTTCGACAACGAGCAGATCTTGTTTGCCCTGCGCGGCAGCGCCATGACGGAGGCATTCTCCTTCCGCTCGATCAACCCCGTTACGCGGTCGGTCGAAACGGTCACGGCCTCCTCCGGCCCCTCCGCTACCTCCGAGCGCATCCGCTTTGCCATCGACGGCGAAGGCGGCGACAGCGACCGCACGCTGAACGCGTACGCCGTGACCATCCGCTACAGCGGCACCAACTCGGGCGGAGCGCAAGACCTTGTATATGCGGCTAAGGTGACCGAAGGCTCCAGCAATACCTACCGCAACGTGCTTTTGCGCATGGATGTGCCCGTTTTGGAAGAACTCGGCACCCTGCGCTACAGTCTGCGCAACGCCGTGTTCGACAACAAGTAACGACCGCGCCTTATGACCCGAATCCGTCCGCGCCCGCCTGTCCGGCGGGCGCTTCGTCTTTGCCCGACGCAAAACATGCCTCGCGCTTTAAAACGCCGATATAGGGAAGATTGCGGTATCGCTCGGCATAGTCCAGCCCATACCCCACCACAAAGGCATCCTCCACCGAAAAACAGGCGTAGTCGGCCTCGGCGGGGACCTCGCGCCGCGCGGGCTTATCGAGCAGCGTGACTACCGTGATCGACTTTGCGCCGCGCTCTCTTAAAAAGGCGCGCAGCGTCAGCAGCGTGTGGCCCGTATCGACGATATCTTCCACCAGCAATACATCGCGCCCCTCCACCGAAGAGAAGAGGTGCTTTTTTATTTTGGGGCGGCAGACGGCGGCGGTCGCGTTCCCGTACGAACTCACCGCCATGAAGTCCATCTCCGCGTCGGTCTGCATGGCGCGCAGCAGGTCGCAGAAAAACACGACGCTCCCCTTTAAATTGCACACGGCGACCGGCCGTCTGCCCGCAAAGCGCCGATCCAGCCATGCGGCGGCCGCGCGCACGCGCGCTGCGATCTGTTCCTGCGTAAATAAAATGCGTTCACAATCGGGATGCATCCGTCTCCTCCTTGGCCGCGGCGCGATCCGGAATGCGCGCCGCCGTATACAAATACACGCGGCGTACGGTGTGCCGCGTCACCTTTACGTCGTCCGCGATCTCCGCGCCGCCGACGGCGTATACCTCGCTCCCCTTGGCAACGAGCGGAAGAAGATTGCCCAGGCGTGCAGGGATCTTGCGGTCGGTAAAAAACTTTTTCAGCGGCTTGCGCCGCCCGCCGAAAGGAGTAAAGACATCTCCTTCCCGCCGGGTACGCACCACGCAGCCCGCGGGGAACGCCCCGAAGTCGGCGCACAG
This sequence comes from uncultured Clostridia bacterium, assembly GCA_944354035.1. Classification (GTDB taxonomy): domain Bacteria; phylum Bacillota; class Clostridia; order Christensenellales; family Borkfalkiaceae; genus Gallimonas. The sequence continues at coordinate 13,385 of CALVPS010000034.1, forward strand.
AGCGCCTTCTCGCGCCGTCTCCGTCACCGAAAGCGCAAAGCCTTCGCCCGCAAACTCGCCCACGGCGAAGGGAAATTCGTCCGCGCAGCGGCCGCGCGGACGATAAAACACGACATCGCCGTATTCTCGCATCGCCTCGACCCCCAACGGCAGAGTGACGCGTCTTCCGCTCTGCAGACCGCGCAGCGCTTTGAGCTGCGCAACGTGGACGGCCGTGTAATCGCGCGCGATCCCGTACGCCTTCATGGCAAACAGGCAGGCGCGGGAAAAGAGCGGCTCCGGCAGCGACAGCGAAACGCGTGCCCCGTCCGGCCCGGTACGCACCTGCGCAACGGCAAGCGAGGCCAAAAACGCCTCGTCCTCGGAAATGCGTTCGGCGAACTGCACCAGGTGCTCCGCCGCGCCGGGCACCGCCGCCTCCAACGCGGGCAGCACCGAAACGCGCAGCCGATTGCGCGCAAAACGCTCGTCGGCATTCGTCTCGTCCTCGACGTACGCAAGTCCGTTTTCGCGCGCGTACGACGCAATTTCGGCCCGCGTCACTCCCAGCATGGGCCGTGCGAGCCCGGAGCGCGCGGGAAACGCGTTCAGGCCCGCCGCCGCCGTGCCGCGCGCCAGGCGAAACAGCACCGTTTCGGCATAGTCGTCGCGCTGATGCGCCGTAAATACCACGTCGGCAAAGCCCTCGTCCAACACTTGCGCAAAGCAGGCGTACCGCCACGCGCGGCCCGCCTCTTCCGTTCCCGTGCCCTGCTGCGCCGCCATGGCCGCAACGTCGGCACGAAATATACGTAGCGGCACCTTGCGTTGTTCGCACAGGTGCTGCACAAACGCCAGATCGCGCAGCGAAGCCTCCCCGCGGAGCCCGTGTTCGCAGGTGACCGCCGTCACCGAAAGCTGCGCCTCGGCCGCATGCCGCAGGCAGTAATGCAGCAGGCACACCGAATCGATCCCGCCGGAGAGCGCTACGCATACCCGCATCCCGCGGTATTGTTGCAACGAAAGCTTCATATCTACCAGTATAACACACCTGCCGCCGCAATGCAACCGTGCGGAGAAATCACGCAAAAAAACGGAAAAAGTTTTTTGCACATAAAAAAACTTTTATATTTTTTTTCGAAAACAGTTGACAAACGGTATTTGTTCCGTTACAATGAATAGGCTATTCGGTTTTCCGAATACCAACATCGCGGGGTGGAGCAGCCAGGTAGCTCGTCGGGCTCATAACCCGAAGGTCGCACGTTCGAATCCTGCC
>CALVPS010000035.1 GCA_944354035.1 uncultured Clostridia bacterium
CGCTCGTGCTCGGCGCGCGCCTCCGCCTCCAGGATGGTCCCCATTACATCGTTCATTGCCCGTTCCTCCCCTTTTGTTTACCAGGATCCCGCCGCGGCTTCGGGCATGCCGCGCGTCGCCGCGGTCTGCGTAAACGCCGCGGCGATTTTTATCAGTATAACAGACGACGCACAAAATGTCAACCGACTGACAACTTTTGCGCAAGATTTTGCAGGTTTTTCTTACAACGCGCGCAAACGACATCGCGCGCGGAGACCGACGATCCGCGTCTGCCGAGCGCGCCCGCCCGCGGAATATGCGCCGCAGAAAATTCACCGCCGTTTGTTCCGGGATGCCGCGCGCCCTCGAGATAACAAACGTCGTTTCCATGCAGTCCCCGCTGCGGCAATGAAATACACGCGGCCCGTTTGCGGATATGGGCCGCCGAGCGCGCCCCCTTGCAGTTTTTTCCGTTGGCACGCCTGCTATGCACCGCGCCCGATCGGCCGGATACGGCTCCCGTCATGCCGCGCGGACGGCCCGGCGCGAACTCTGCCGCAGACCCGTCTGAACGATATGATCGCGCGCAGCCCGCACATTTGTTGCGACCCCAACTTGTTGCGGCCCCAACATGCCGCAGTCCGCCGTTTGCGCAAAGCGGCCCTTCGGTTTGCGCTGCGCGCCACGGAACGGAACGAATCGCAGCAGACGGCGGCGTACGGCATGCATGGCGGCATTCCCGTATAGGGCACCGCGTACCCTGCCGCGGACGGAAAGCCGTCGGAAAAGATCGGCCTTCCGCCGAAAAAAACCCTTAAAAACAACGAAAAACGGCATTTTTTTCGGAATATTTTGCGCAGATCGCTTGACAAGGACAAAAAAGTTGTGTATGATAAATTTTGTTCTGCGGGGGCGTAGCTCAGTTGGTTAGAGCGTTTGCTTGACATGCAAGAGGTCACAGATTCGAGTTCTGTCGTCCCCACCACCGAACCCTGTATATCGTGCCGAGGTCTTACCGATTTGCGCCGATGTGTGGGGTTTCTTTTTTTGTCTTTTGCGCCGCACGCGGGCTGCGCCCGCGTGCGGCGGCAAGCGCCCGTTTTCATCTCGCCGTTTTGATGAGAAAGACGGCTGCAAACGGCATGGGCGACAGAAAAAACCGACCGACAAAACGACAGGCAGGCGCGGGCGTAACAACGCCCGCGCCTGCCTGCATATATTATATTTGGCATTTTTGTATGCGCACCCTTTGCGGCGCAAAGTGTGCGCAACGGCGCATGCTGTGCGATCGATCAGGCCGTCTCTGTGCGCGGCGGAAGGTGCAGCAATCTGCGTAAAAGCGCGCGCTCCTCAACGGACAGCGCGGTTTTATCCACGACAAAGATACTCGCACGCGAAACGAACAACATAAAATAACGCTTGCCTTCGGTGACCTTGCTGAGATCGGCATAATAATACTTCATGCGCCCCATGGTTTCGCCGCAGCGAAGGATCGTTATATAAAAGTGCCCTTCGCGAAACTCATATACATAGCGCGACGGCGGACGGCGCGCCACATCCTTTACGTTGCGCGCCGCCGCGGCCAGCATACCGATGCCAAGGCCGAAACAGACGGCGGCGAAACAAAGAATCCCGATCAGGGCACCGTCCGAAAGGTACAGCGACGGCAGAGCGTCCCTGATCAGCGCATCGAGCATAAGACCGCAAAACGACAGCACGACCGCCGCGGCGCCGAGAACGGTATACACGATCCCCAATATTTTTGCGGGACGGCCGAGCACGCGCTGCAAATTTGCGTCGACATCCACAAATGTCTGCAGCCGATCGCCGTCGGGCGCCGGCATTGAATCCTCTTGATCGTTGAACTCTGAAAATAGGTCTGCCACGACACAATTCCTCCCTATAAAATAATACTATGTTACGCATAGTACTGTTTTTTTGCGTAGAAACCCGGATATCACTCGTACATTTCCGGCTTTGTGCTGCGGCGGAAGAGCCTTCCGATCTCCTCTTTGCAGCGCGTTACGTCGTCGCCGGAACCGTAACACACCTCGTATACCGCCCTGGTAATGGGAAGATCGACGCCGTATCGTTCACCGAGGAGCTTCATCGCCTCCGATGTGGCGACCCCTTCGGCAAGCTTTTCGAACCGCCGGCCGCGCGCCAGCATTTCGCCGTACATGCGGTTGTGCGAATAGTGCGAAAACAGCGTCGTCTCGTAGTCGCCCAAATGCGCCAGACCGTAGGCGGAGAGCTCGTTGCCCCCCATCGCCTTGATGAGACGCGCCACCTCGCGCGCGCCGCGCGACATCAGCGGACCCTTCAGCGGAACGCACAGTACGTCGAGCACGCCGGCGGCGATCCCCATAACATTTTTGGCCGCCGCGCCGATCTCCGTTCCCAGCAGGTCGTTGCCGTAATAAAAGCGAATGAGATCGCTTTTAAAGCGGTCGACCAACTCCTTTTTCAGCGCGTCGTTCTGCGAATCGATGACCATGCAGTTGGGAATGCCCTGCACAAAGCTCTGAATGTGCCCGGGCCCCACCCAGACGGCGATGTTCTGCAGCGGGACGCCGCTTTCGACCAGAATTTCCGACAGGCGCTTCCCCGTGCCCGTCTCTATCCCCTTCATACACAGCACGAACACCTTGTCGGAGACGGGATAGCGCATAACGCGCTGCATAAAGCCGCGCAGCCCCTGCGAACTGATGGAGATAACAATAATCTGCGCCGAGGTGACGGCGCGCTCCAAATCGCAGGTCAAAATCGTTTTTTCGTCCAGAGTCACGTATTCGTTGGCGCCCGTACGCTTTAATACTTCGTACGAGGGATCGCCCTCCGGCCCCCAGCTTGTGACCGCGTTCCCCATGCGCGATAAATACCATGCGATAAACGAACCCCACCTGCCGCAGCCAAGTACGGAAATATTCATATCTGTTTCCTCTCCATCAGGGCGCGGGCCAGCGTTGCCTCGTCCGCATACTCCAATTCGCTGCCGATCGGCACCCCGCGCGAAATGCGCGTCACCGTTATGCCGAGCGGCTTTAAGAGCTTGGCGATATACATGGCGGTCGCCTCGCCTTCCACATCGGGATTGGTGGCCATGATCACCTCTTTTACGCCGCCCTCGCCCACGCGCTGCAGCAGCTCTTTGATGCGGATATCGTTGGGGGTCACGCCGTTCATGGGGTCGATCACGCCGTGCAGAACGTGATACACACCCCGATATTCGTGCAATTTTTCCAATGCGATCACATCTTTGGGCTCTTTTACGACGCAGATGGTCGATTTGTCGCGCGTGCGGCAGATGGCGCACACGTCGTCCTCGGTAAAATTGCCGCAAGTTTTACAGAAACGCACCTTACGCTTTACATTGATGATGGCCTCGGCAAAGGCGCGCGCCTCGCTCTCGGGCATAGCGATCACTTTATAGGCGTAACGCTGCGCCGTCTTCATGCCGACGCCCGGCAGCTTGGAAAACTCGTTCATCAGCCTTCCGATCGGCTCGATAAAAACATCCACTTACAACAGTCCTCCCATGCCGCCCATGCCGCCGAATTTTGCCATTTTTTCTTCACGGACGGCGTCCGCCTTTTTATAGCCGTCGAGAATGGCCGCCATGATCAGATCTTCCAGCATCTCCTCGTCCTCGGGATCGATGACCGATTTGTCGATCTCGATGCCGTCGATCACCCGCTTGGCGTTCATATATACGACGACCGCCTCGCCACCCGCCGTCCCCACGATCTCCCATTCGTCGAGCAGTTTTTCGGTCGCCTGCATCTCCTCCTGCATTTTTTGCGCCTGTTTCATCAAATTCTGCATGCCGGCGCCCCCCATGCCTCCCTTAAAACTTGCCATGTTCTCCTCCTGCTGCGCGCCGCCCGCCGCGGCACGGCGTTTATTTGATCTCGATCGGATAGTCGGAAAAGTCCTTTTTCAGCTGCGTCAGGCCGTCCTGCTCCTCGCGCCGCTCGCTGCCGACGTAGCGCACTTCGAACGCGGCTATGCCAAGCTCGGAAAACACCTGCTCCATGACCGCACGGTGATGTTCGCCGTTGAGCGAATCGCAGATCGTCTTGATATCGGTCGTAAGCACCATCTTCCCGTCCTCGCACCGCGATTCGAGGTCGCGGCAGAGCGCATACAGCACGCCGCTTTTGGGCAGCTTCCGTAAACGACGCAAGAACAGACCAAACGTCTCCTCCGGCGAACGCTGCCGCGCCCCGTCGCCGTCTGCCGCCTGCAGTGTTGACGATTGATCCCGCGAAACGGACGGCGCCGCGGCGTTTTCGCCTGCCCGCGCCTGCGGCGCGGGCGTATTTGTGCGCCCGCGCAGCGGCGGACGGACTGTCGGCGGCTCCTCCCAAGGGGGCGCGTCGTCAAGGGGCGGCGGCTCGTCCGGCGACGGCCTGTAGAATGCCGTGCTCTTTTCGGCCGCCTGCGGTTTTGGCGGCTGTCCCCGCGAAACGGACGGCGCCGCGGCGTTTTCGCCCGCCCGCGCCTGCGGCGCGGGCTCCCCCGCCGCCATTTTTGCCTCCAGCGCGTTCAGGCGCACCAGCAGCGCCTGCACGTCGCGATCCGCCTGCGGCATGCTGACGCGCATCAGCGCCGTTTCGAACACGATGCGCGGCGACGACGAATAGCGCATATCCGTTTCGGCCTTGGCAAACAGCTCGGTCGCACGCAGGATCGCCGCGCCGTCCGCCGCGTCTGCCACCGCCCGGACCGCCGCAAACATCTCCTTGGGCAGCGACAGCATCCGTTCGGCACGGGCGCACGTCTTTGCAATGGCCGTCTGATTTAAAAAAGTAAGTACGTCGCGCAGGAGTACCCCCACGCTTTTGCCCTCGGCAAGAACGGCCTCCGCCTCGGCCAGCGCCTGCGGCATATCCGCCGCCAGCATGGCGCCGACCAAACGCGCCGTCGTACGGAAATCGGCCGTACCCAGCACTGCCGTCACCGCCTCGTAAGTCAGCGCGTCGCCGTAGGCAAGACACATTTCGGCAATGGACAGCATATCGCGATCGCTCCCGGCACCCGCACGCGCGATCGCCGCAACGGCCTCCGGCTCACAGGGCTTGCCGATCTCCCGCAAAATGGCGGACAGATGCCGCTCGAGATCCTCCTCGGGGATCAGCTTAAAATCCAGCCGCATACAGCGCGAAAGAATGGTGGCCGGAATCTTGTGCGGCTCGGTCGTCGCCAAAATAAACAGGGCATGCGCGGGCGGCTCCTCCAGCGTCTTTAACAGAGCATTGAAGGCGCTGTCGGTAAGCATGTGCACCTCGTCGACGATATACACTTTATAGCGGCCGGAGACGGGCGGATACTGCACCTTTTCGCGCAGGTCGCGCATTTCGTTTACGCCGTTGTTGGAGGCGGCGTCGATCTCGGCAATGTCGAGCGAATTGCCCGACAGGGCGCGGCAGACGGCGCATTCGCCGCACGGCGAACCGTTTACGGGGTGCTCGCAGTTGACGGCGCGCGCAAAAATGCGCGCCACGCTGGTTTTTCCCGTGCCGCGCGGCCCGCAAAACAGATAGGCGTGCCCCACTTCGCCGCGCTCGATCTGGTTGCGCAGCACGCGCACAACATGTTCCTGCCGCACGATCTGATCGAATGCGGCAGGTCGGAATTTGCGATAGAGCGAAAGATGTGCCATACGATTTCCCCCGTCCGGCGCCCTCGGGCGCGCGGCGTCAGGCGCGGAACGCCCGCTGCAGCTTTTTTTTGGAACGCGCAAGCGCGTTGTCGATGCTCTTCATATCTTTGCCCGTCTCTTCGGCAATGGAGGCATAGCTCATGCCGTCGAGATAGAGCGTGACCACGCGGAACTCAAAATCGGAGAGCTCGCGCATAAGTTTTAAATGAAATTCGGCGCGTGATTCGCCGGCGAGCACAAAATCTTCCGGCGTGTCGCCTTCGGCGACGGAGTCGGGATCGAACGCGCCCTCGCAATCGCGCCGTCTGCCGGCGACGCGCAAGACGTCGTAAATACGGCGGGTCACGCACAGATAGGCAAAATTTTTAAAGCTCTTGCCGCCGTCTGCGCGATAGCCTCGGATGGCGGCATACAGGCCGATCATCCCCTCCTGTACCAAGTCCTCCGTTTCGCCGCCCTCCAAAAAAAACTTGCGGGCGCGGGCGCGGACGGCGCTTTTGTAGCGGTTGAGCAGCTCTTCTGCGGCGGCATCGTCGCCGATCTGCGCCAGGGCGACCAGCGCCTCGTCCCGTTTATTTTTGTGATCTTGCACGTACCACCTCGTATACCGCAATGCCCAACGCGACGGACGCATTCAGCGAATTGACCTTGCCGAACAACGGGATCGAGAGCACCTTATCGCACGTTTCGCGCGTCAGCCGCCGCACGCCGCTGTCTTCCCCCCCCACCACAAGCGCCACTTTGCCTGTAAGATCGGCGTTATAAATGCTTTCGCCGCCCGCCTCCAGCGCGTACACCCAGTACCCCGCCGCCTGCAGCTGCCCGACGGCGCGGTTGAGAGAAGGGACCCTTGCGACCCGGATGTGCTCCGCCGCCCCGGCCGAAATGCGGACGACCGCCTCGTTTACGGCGGCGCTCCTGGCATTGGGGATCACCACCCCGTCGGCGCCCGCACACTCCGCCACGCGCAAAATACTGCCCAGGTTGTGTACGTCCTCTATCCCGTCGCACAGGACGATCAGGCTGTCGCCCGTGCCGAACAGCGCGTCGAGCGGCACGTATTCGTACGACGAGGCATAGGCGATAACGCCCTGATGGCGCCCCGTAGCGCTCTCTTTATCCAGCACGGCGCGGTCGACAAACTGCACGCGGATATTGTTTTTGCGCGCCTCGGCAAAAATTTTTCCCAGCGTGCCCTGCGCGCCCTTTTCCAGCAAAATTTTTTCGACGGTCTTTTCCGTCTTCAACAGTTCGAGTACGGCGTTTCTGCCCTCCGTCTTCATGCTTCCTCCTCCGGAAAGAAGAGCTCCCCTATGCGCTCTGTCTGCCCCGTCAGATATAAATAGCCCAAAAGCGCCTCAAAGCCCGTGGAGCGGACATATTCCCCCACGGTGGCGTTTTTGCTCTTGGTCGGTTTTTTGGCGTTGCGCCCGCGGCGGAAAATTTCGCCTTCCTCCTCGGTAAGCATGGGGAGGATGCGCTGCAGACTTTCGCTCTGCCCGTGGGCGGAGACGCGCTCGGACGCGCGCCGATTGAGCGCGCCCGTCTTTTCGCCGCAGCAGAGTGCAAGCCGCCGTCGCACGTACAGCGTGTATACCGCGTCGCCCACAAAAGCGAGCACCACCGGATTCATCTGTTTTGCCCGCGCTGCGGGGATGGGTTCGTCGATCAAAAACATCATTCCGATTATACCATATTTTTAAATCTTTGACAAGTTGTTCGCAAACATAACTGCAAAAAAACCTCCGGATGCCGACGGGCATATTGCTTTTTTGCCGGGCGCGTGGTATAATAAGAAAAAACAGAATAAAAAGAAAGGAGCAGAATATGAATTACCGTAATCTCGGGAAATGGGGACTGAAAGTAAGCGAAATTTCGCTTGGGAGCTGGGTGACCGATCTGGCGGGCACCGACGCCGAAGCCGTGGCGCTGCAGACGGTAAACGCCGCCTTTGATGCGGGCGTAAACTTTTTTGACTGCGCCGACGCCTATTCGGGCGGGGCGGCGGAGCGCTTTTTGGGAAAGGCGTTGAAAGATCACGCGCGCAGCGAGTACGTCGTCTCCTCCAAGGTGTTTTTCCCGATGGGACGGGGCGCAAACGATTGGGGTCTTTCGCGTAAGCACATTATAGAACAGCTCGATAAGACGCTGAAAAACATGAAGCTGGAATACCTTGACCTGTACTTTTGCCACCGTTTTGACCCCACCACCCCCATCGAAGAGACGATGCAGGTGCTTTCGGATATGGTAGCGGCCGGCAAGATCCTCTATTACGGCGTTTCGGAATGGTCGCCCGTACAGATCACCGAGGCCGTCGCCATAACAAAGCAGTACAACTTACGCCCGCTCTCCGTCATTCAGCCGCAATACAACATGGTAGACCGCTATATCGAAGACGAGATCGTATCGATCTGCGAAAAGAACGGCGTGGGGATCGTCACCTTTTCGCCCCTTTCGCAGGGACTCCTTACGGGCAAATACCGCAAAGGCATGCCGCTGCCCGAGGGCTCGCGCGCGACGTGGCAGGCCGACCGACAGATCAACAACCTTCTCACGGAAGAAAACCTGGATAAGGTGGAACAGCTTATAAAGGTGGCCGAGGGATTGGGCGTTCCCCTCTCCGTGCTTGCCCTGGCATGGATCCTGCGGAAAAAACAGGTCACCTCGGTGATCACGGGCGCCAGCAAACCCGCGCAATTGCAGGCAAACGTGCAGGCAAGCGGATTTTCCATCCCCGCCGACGCACTGGAAGAAATAGAGCGCATTTTAAACTATCGGCCGTTTGTCCGCAGGATCGGCTGACGGCGCACAGACAAAAATATCGCCATAAAGGAGCATCGTATGCAATTTTCAGACGTATTGCGGGCACGCGTCTCCACGCGTGATTTTCTTGCGACCCCCGTACCCGCCGCTTCGGCGGACGAACTGTTACAGGCGGCACTGTACGCGCCCGTCGGCATGCACAAATATGAAACACTGCACCTCTCCGTCATCACAGACAAGGGCGTTTTAGAGCGCATACGGCTGTGCGCCGCGTCGGCCATCGGCGACGCGGCCGCCGACCCGCTGCACGGCGCGCCGCTGCTGATCGTGGTCTCCTCTTCGCAGCAGGGCGAGATCGGCGCGCTGAATGTTTCGTGCATGATCCAGAACATGCTGCTCGCCGCCACCGATCTGGGGTTGGGGAACCTGTACGTGCGCGGAGCGATCGTCGAAGCCGCAAAAGACCGCGCGCTGGTCGCCGCCATGAAGGTACCGAACGGCTTTACGCCCATGGCAAGCGTGGCGGTGGGCTATGCCCGCGAACCGGAGGCGCCGCGCACGGCGCCGAAAAATACCGTAACGACGATCGACCGCGTTTGATCTTGTACGAATTGAAAACGCGCCGCCATCGTTTATGCCGACCGGAATAGCCGAAATATAAAACAACACAAGCGGGGCGTTCGGAAATTTCCGAACGCCCCGCTTGTGCAGCCGCGAACGCATTCTTTAACTCTTTTTCCCTTATTTTTCAACAACGCTTTAAACCCCACTATTGTCCCCTGTACAAGCAGCGTGTTTGACAAACGCTCCCTTCGAGCTTGAAAAATCTCTATTTTAAATCATCCCGTCCTCTTCTGTCTATACGGAGCCGTATTGCTCTGAACAACCTCTTGTAAGGATTTGTCCGTTTTCCCGCCATGACGGAAATACACCCTTACCCACGATCGATACCATTCTTTTGCGGCGCAATCAATTTTAAAGCATGTTTCTTTTGTAAAAACAGAAAAACCGCAGCGATCGTTACAATCAGAATAAATGGAACAATAACCTTCCCCGCCGGTGAACAATATGCACCAAAATCAGCACAACCGCCATTCCAAACAGCGCAATTATCGCAGACGCAGCAACGCCCGGGAAAGACTGCTCTCTTAAGTGCACCTCCCCGCATCCTTTCCATATTTCCATACATTCGATCCTAATGTTTCCTCCCCGATTTTTAACGTCCGTATCGTAATTTTTGAAGATCGGACATGATACCGCCACAAGATCGCCGTTGCCGTCAGGAATGCAAAAAATACGGTAAAAGGAACGCCCGGTGGCCCCGGACGTCCCTTTATATCTTTTAACGCGCGGTCGGACCGCGCAAAAAATCGGAACCGCGCAAGCCGTTTTACGCAAAACAAACCGCCGCAAACGGCACCGCTATTCCACCGTGACGCTTTTGGCCAAATTGCGCGGTTTGTCGGGATCGTTTCCGCATGCCAGCGCCACATAATAGGCAAGCGCCTGCAGCGGGATAACGGAGAGCGCGGGCGAATACGCCTCTTCGCAGCGCGGCAACAGCACGCCGGCGCGCACATTGCCGCCTGTATCGCACGAAAAATTGGTAACGAGAAACACGTTGGCGCCGCGGGCAGAAACTTCGTGTACGGCGTTGAGCGTCTTTTCGGCAAGGCGGCGACAGGTCAAAACGACGACGACCGGCGTGGAGGCATCGACCAGCGCCAGGGTGCCGTGCTTTAATTCACCCGCGGGATACCCCTCGCTCGGCAGATAGGTGATCTCCTTAAATTTTAAGCTACCTTCCAGGGCGGCGCAGTAATCGGCGCCCCGCCCCACAAAGAACACGCTGCGCGCGCCTACAAAATAGGGCGTCCATGCGCGCACCGCCTGCGAGACGGCGAGCGTCTCGCGCGCGAGCGCGGGAAGTCCTGCAAGCGACGGCGCCTGCCGCCCGCGCGCCTTTGCCGCCAGCGCGGCAAGCGAATACAGTGAGGCGAGCTGAGCCTGAAAACTTTTAGTGGCGGCCACGGCGACTTCCCTTCCCGCGTCCGTATACACGCAATGATCGGCAAGGCGCGTCAGCGATGCGTGCGGAACATTGACGACGGCCAACACGCGGATCCCGCACGCCTTGGCAAGCGAAGCGGCGGCCAGCGTATCCGCCGTTTCACCGCTTTGGCTGACGGCGATCACAAGCGAGTTTTTCGGAAAAATGGGGGTGCGGTACCGGAATTCGCTGGCAAAACACACCTCCGCAGGGATACGGGCAAATTCTTCAAAGGCAAGTTTGGCACACAATCCGCTGTGGTATGCCGTTCCACACGCCACAATATAAATGTATTGTGTCTGACATAGTACTTTGAAAAGCTGCAAATATTGCCGATCATCTTCCCCGATCGCAGAATGCAAAAGTGCCTGCGGGACCTCGCTCATCTCCTTGGCCATAAAATGGGTAAAGCCCCCCTTTTGCGGCAGATCGGTATGCGGATCGCATGCAACGGGTCGCTTGCTTACGGGGCGCAACGCCGCGTCGTAAAAGGCAACGTGCCCTCCGTCCACCTGCGCATACTCGCCGTCTTCCTGCACATAGACGAGGCGCCCGGGCGCGGCGACGGCGGGAACGTCGCTGGCGATAAGGCACTCTTCCTTCCCCGTTGCCACGATCAGCGGACTGCGCATGCGCGCACATACAATACGCGCGGGTAGATCGGAACACATGACGGCGATCGCCCACGAGCCGCGCAGCTTTTGACAGGCGGCGTGTACGGCCGCAAGCAGGTCGCCCCTTTGCCCGTACGAAAACGCCACCAGATGCGCTATGACTTCGCTGTCCGTTTCGGAGGCAAACGCCTCGCCGCGCACCTCACATTCCGCACGCAGAGCACGGGCGTTTTCGACGATCCCGTTGTGCACGATGCAGATATTCCGATAGACATGCGGATGCGCGTTGCGTTCGCAGGGCGCGCCATGCGTTGCCCAGCGCGTATGACCGATCCCCAAATGCCCCGGCAGCGAGCGCGCTTCGGCAAGCGCGTCGACGCGTCCCTTGCGCTTTACGACGGAAAACGCACCGCAGTTTAGCACGGCGATCCCCGCCGAATCGTATCCGCGATACTCCAGGCGCGCAAGTCCTTCAAGCAGCACGGGCGCCGCGTCGGCCTTGCCGGAATACCCGACGATCCCGCACATCAGTCCCCCTCCCCGACGGCCGCAACGGCACGCTCGACCATATTTACGGCCTCCGTCAGGCGAAGCGCCTCCGTCCCCTCCGCCAGAATGCGCACGACGGGTTCCGTGCCCGAGGCGCGCAGCAGCACCCGTCCGCCGCACAGGACTTCTGCCCGCGCCGCCGCGGCGCGCACGCGCGCGTCCGCCAGCGCCGCGGCACGATCGCGCACCCGCACACTGCACGTCTTTTGCGGCAGCGGCACATACCCGCGCGTGAGGCAGGAAAACGGACACTTGCGTCCGATCGTCATCTCGGCAAGTTTTAACGCCGTCAGGATACCGTCGCCCGTGGTGGCATATTTGCGGAAGACGATATGCCCGGACGACTCGCCTCCCAGCGTACAGCCGTGTTTTACCATACCTTCGTACACGAACTTGTCGCCCACGTCCGTGCGGATGCACCCGATCCCCTCCGCGGCAAGCGCGCGGTCCAGCCCCGTATTGCTGGCAATGGTGGCGACGACGGCGTTCCCGTCCAACGCGCCGCAGGCGGCATACTCTCTGGCACACGCATACAAAATGCCGTCGCCGTCCACCACCTCGCCGCGTTCGTCTACGCAGATGCAGCGATCGGCGTCTCCGTCGAAGGCGAACCCCACATCCAGGGCCTGATCGCGCACCAGCGCACACAATGCCTGCGGCGCGGTGGATCCGCACCCGGCATTGATATTTAAGCCGTCCGGCGCGGCGCCGATGGCCGTCACCTGCGCGCCAAGGGCATCAAATACCGCCTTGGAGAGTGCCCAAGCGCTTCCGTTGGCGCTGTCCAACCCCACACGCAGCCCGCGGAAGGAAACACGCGGCAGCGAAAGCAGATAGGCGAGATACCGATTGCGCCCGGACACGTGATCGACGGTGCGGCCGATGGCTGCACCGTCGGCAAACGGGAGCGAGCCGCCCTCCAGATAGTCTTCCACCAGCTCTAAAACGTCGCAGGCAAGTTTTTCGCCGTCGCCGCCGAACAGCTTTATGCCGTTATCTTCAAACGGATTGTGGCTGGCGGAGATCATAACGCCGCAGTCGAATGCCTCCGTCCGCGTGACAAACGAGACGGAGGGCGTAGTGGTGACGTGCAGCAAATATACGTCAGCGCCCGAAGCGGCCGCACCCGAAGCGAGCGCGTACTCAAAGGCATACGACGAGCGGCGCGTATCTTTTCCGACGACGATGCGCGCCCCGCCGCTCCTTCCGCGCGCAAAATAGTGCCCGAGAAAACGCCCCACCCGAAATGCATGCACGGCGGTGAGCGTTTGGTTTGCTCTGCCGCGAAATCCGTCCGTACCGAAATACTTGCCCATGATACCTCCCGCGCACCCGACGGCGCATAGTTATGGTATGCACGGCAATTGCAAACGGTGAACGGACCGCCCCGGACGGAAAAAAACCCGCGCTACCGCGCGCGGACAAAACAGGCTTGGGGGCCGCGCCGCAACGGAACGAACCGACTAACGGGGCGGAAGGTATTTGTTTGCGCGGTCCGGTTTGACGCACTCGCGCGCGCGGCCGATGCAAAAATCATCCGCAGCCAGGTCGCACGTCACCGTCGTGCCCGCCGCAACGTAGCAACCCGCCCCCACCCGCACAGGCGCGATAAGATTGCAGTTACTGCCGATAAACGCCCCGTCGCCCACTTTGCTGCGCGATTTTTTGCACCCGTCGTAGTTGACGAACACCGCGCCGCAGCCCACGTTGACGCCCTCGCCCAGGTCGGCGTCCCCCACATAGGCGTGGTGCGCGATCTTACACCCCCTTCCGATGCGCGCGTTCTTCAGCTCCACAAAGTCGCCGATGCGGCACCCGTCGCCCACTTCCGACGCGGGACGAAGCAGCGCAAACGGACCTACGCTGCAGCGCCTGCCGACGCGCGCCCCCTTCAGCACGCTGTGCTCAACGTGCGTTTCCGCGCCGATCTCGCTGTCGTCGATCTCGCTGCCGCCGCCCACCTCGGCGTTTTCCCCCACAAATGAGGCGCCGCGCACGACGGCGCCCGCACGCACGACGGCACCGCGGGCCAAACGCACGCCCGCCTCTACCGCCGCCCCCTCCTCTACCAACGCCCCGCCGCGCATGCGGTCCTCTGCGCATATGCGCAGCGCCCGCGCCCTTGCCGCGGCAAGATCCGCCACGGAAAACAGCCCCTCCGCGGGCTCGTCGGCCGCAAAAAACGCCTCGCCGAAGCGCTCTACGTACCCGCCGCCGAAGCGCAGGCTGCCCGTCGGATGCCCTTCGAGATAGCGCTTCAGCTGCGCGGGCGTCAAAAAGGGGTACGCGGGATACAGCACGATCTTGCTCCCCGCGGGCGGCGCTCCGGATAAAAGCTCGACGCCGAAACTTTCGCACATGCGCGCCAGGCAGCTCTTTCCGGCCAGCGCGATCTCCTCGCCCGGTACGCCGCGAAAGGTAAAAAAACTGCGCCTTACAAAAAAGAGTTTCATCGCTGATATCAAATGCGAACGCCGCGCCCGTTTAGAACGGACGCGGCGAATTTCTGTTTGGTAAATGATACTATGAAGTACGACCGTTGCGCGTTTAATGCGCACTTTCGCATACCCGTACGCCTGCCCGAAAAGTTTTCTAGACCGCCATACGTTTGTACGCGATGAATCGTCAAACGAAATACAACACCGTGTAAAATTTTTTTGGAACAAATCTTGCGGCGTTCGGAACCGCAAAACTTTCTTGGGCCCGGCGTTGATCGACGCCGGGCCCTTTTTCAGGGTCGCGGGACTGACCCGCGAAAGATTCCTGCCTTTCGGGTAAAACTCCCGCAGCAGTCCGTTCAGGT
>CALVPS010000036.1 GCA_944354035.1 uncultured Clostridia bacterium
GACCCAAAACGGGCTCGAACCGTCGACCTCCAGCGTGACAGGCTGGCGCTCTAACCAACTGAGCTATTGGGCCGTATAGGCGGCGCATTACCGCCCGCCGCAACTACGAAATCTTGCGCTGTGGTGGGCCTTCACGGATTCGAACCGCGGACCAATCGGTTATGAGCCGACAGCTCTGACCACTGAGCTAAAGGCCCGCTTTTCGGAGTTCCGTAATCGCAATGCTTGACTATCATAGTATAAACGCCGCAAAAAGTCAAGCGATTTTTTATAAGTTTTATACTTTTTTTAACGGCGATTTTTTTAAAATTTTTGCATGCCTTCCTGTGCGCGGCGGCCCGCGGGGCGGCGTATCCCGCCTTGTTTTTCGACGCGATCCGACGCGATCTCCTCCGATCGCGCAAAATCTGCCGTGCGCCATCCGTTATAATATCGTTGATTTTAAAATTGCGGGAGGGCGTGCATGAAGACGCAGGCGAGCCGCAGGGGGGATAACCTCTATATTTATTTATCGGGAGAACTCGACGAGCACTCCGTGGCCTCGGCGCGCGCCGAGGCCGACCGCTGCATCGACGAAAACGCCGGGCTTTCGCGCGCCGTTTTTAACCTTGCCGGCGTAAAGTTTATGGATTCGACGGGCATCGGCTATTTGATGGGGCGGTACAAGCGGCTAAAGGCGTACGGTATGCGCATGTATCTGGAGGATCCCGATCCGGGCGCGGATAAAATTTTGGCGCTGAGCGGCGTGTATTCGCTGATGCCGAAGCTGTAAGGGGAAGATATGAACGAGAACGAAATGGTTTTGCAAATTTTGTCCCGCTCGGAGAATGAGGTGTTTGCACGCAACGTGGTGGCGGCTTTTGCGCTGGCGCTCAATCCTACGCTCTCCGAACTCTCCGACGTAAAGACGGCGGTCTCGGAGGCGGTGACCAACAGCATCGTGCACGGCTACCGCGGGGGCGAGGGATGGATCACCGTTGCCTGCAAAATAAGCGGCGCGCGCTTACATATCGAAGTGTCCGACGGCGGAAGGGGGATCGAGGACCTGCAGCAGGCCCTTACGCCCTTTTATACCACGCTGCCGGACGAGGAGCGCTCGGGCATGGGATTTACCATTATGCAGACGTTTATGACGGAGTTTTCCGTGCGGTCGCAGGTCG
This sequence comes from uncultured Clostridia bacterium, assembly GCA_944354035.1. Lineage (GTDB taxonomy): Bacteria > Bacillota > Clostridia > Christensenellales > Borkfalkiaceae > Gallimonas. Next base: position 1,161 of record CALVPS010000036.1, read on the forward strand.
GCAAGGGGACGCGGGTGACCATGAGCAAAGAGTTCGGCGCAAGGGCCAAAGCCGATGCTCAATGAAGAAGATACGCTCGCGCTGCTGCGCCGTGCCAAGGGCGGCGACGCCGCCGCCAAAGAGGAACTCTTGCAGCATAACACCTGCCTTTTAAAGAGCATTTTAAAACGCTATCTCGGTAAGGGCGTGGAGTACGACGATCTGTTTCAGCTGGCGGGCATGGGGTTTTTAAAGGCCATTGCGGGCTTCGACGAGCGCTTCGGCGTGCGCTTTTCCACCTATGCCGTTCCGATGATCGCAGGGGAGATAAAGCGCTTTTTGCGCGACGACGGCGCCATAAAGGTTTCGCGCATGATCAAGCGGACCGCGCGCGACATCAACGCGTATATCGAGCGCCGCCTGGCGGAGACGGGGGAACAGCCCTCGGTAAAAGAGCTGGCGCAGGCTTTTCGTATGGAAGAAAGCGAGGTCGTATTCACCCTCGGCTCCTCGCGCATGCCGCTCTCCATTTACGAACAGGGCGACCGCAGGGACGAACGATCGGCGCCGCTGGCCGAGCGGCTGCCCTCAGACGACGACCAGGACGCCATGCTCGAGCGGCTGCAATTAAAAGAAGCCATCGGACGGCTGCCCGCGCGGGAAAAAAAGATCGTGTTTTTGCGGTATTTCCGCGATATGACGCAGAGCGAGGTGGCGCGCAGGATCGGTGTTTCGCAGGTACAGATCTCGCGTATCGAAAGCAAGATCATGTCGCAGTTTCGAGAACAGCTGCAATAGCGCGGCGGCAGGGCTCTGCCGCCGCGCCGCAACGTCCGGCGCCCGCCGCGTGCAAAAGCGCACGCGGCGGGCGCATTTATTTGACAATGCGGGCCGCATAATGATATAATAAGGCAAAGCTACATTCGGAGAATGTTATGACCTTTCGCAAACTGCCGGCAGGCGTACAGGATCTGCTGCCGCGCGAATGCCGCGTGTTGAACGATGTACGCAGACGGCTGACCATCCGCTTTGAAGCGGACGGCTACGAGCCCGTACTCTCGGCCGCGGTGGATTATTACGATACTTATGCCGAGATCACCAACGCGCTCCCGCAGGAGCAGATGTTCAAATTTACCGATTCGGACGGTAAATTGCTCGTTCTGCGACCCGACGCCACGCTCTCCATTTCGCGTATTGCGGCGACCAAGCTGCAGTCGGAGCGGGCGCGGCTGTACTATTTTGCCAACAAGTGGGACGCGCAGAACGCGGGCGGCGTAAAGAGCCGCGAGATCGTGCAGGCCGGCGTGGAACGGCTGGGGGAAGAGGGCGCCTTTTCGGATGCGCAGACCATTGCCTTTGCCGTGGACTGTCTGCGCGAGACGGGGTTGGAAAACGTGGTGGTGGAAGTGGGCCACGTGGGCTATTTTAAGGGGCTTTTGGAGGCGTGCGGTCTTTCGGACGCGCAGGCAGAGGAGGCTCGCCGCCTGATCAACGCCAAAGACGGGCTGAACGCCGAGCGCCTGCTGCGCGCCGCCGGCGCGGACGAGGGGACGCGCGCGGCCGTTGCCGCCATTCCCACCCTGTTTGGCGGGGCGGAAGTGTTCGACCGCGCCGAAGCGCTTACCGACAATCCCGTGGCGCGCGCGGCCGTTGCGCACCTGCGTGCGGTGCACCGTATTTTGTCGTCGCTGGGATACGACGAAAGCGTCTGTTTCGATCTGGGAACGGTGAAGCGCCTGTCGTACTATTCCGGTATCGTGTTTTCGGGCTTTGTAAAGGAATTGGGCGCGCCTGTTTTGAGCGGCGGCCGCTACGACGACCTTGCCGACGACTTCGGCAAGCATATCCCCGCCGTAGGATTTGCCATGGGGTTAAAGCGCGTGCTTGTGGCGTTGGAGCGGCAGGGAAACCTTCCCCCCGCGCCGCACCCGGACGCGGCCGTAGGCTGCGAAGAGGGCGCCGAACGCGCCGCCTGCGAGGTGTGCCGTAGGCTGGCGGGCGAGGGAAAACGCACCGTGCTGCTGGCGGAATACGGCGAGGAGGCGCTGCGCACGGTGTGCGCGGACGAAAAATACTTTGCGGGGAAGGACGGAGTAAAGCGGGTATGATACGGTTTGCGTTGCCCAAGGGCAGACTTGCCGAACTTTCGGCGGACCTGTTAAAACAGTGCGGCGTAGATACTTCGGTGCTGGAGCGCGATACGCGCAGGCTGGTGCTGGAGAGCGCGGATAAAAAGTACGGATTTTTTCTTGTAAAACCGGCGGACGTGCCCGTATATGTAGAATCGGGCGTGGCCGATCTGGGGATCGCCGGAAAGGATACGCTGATCGAGGAGGGGCGCGATCTTTACGAGATGCTCGACCTCGGCATCGGAAAATGCCGGCTGTGCATTGCGGGATATCCCTCGCGCAGCGACGTGCTCACCAACGCCCATCTGCGCGTGGCCACCAAGTACGTCAATACGGCAAGACGGGTGTTTGCCGACCGCGGCGAGGAGATCGAGATCATCCCCCTGCACGGCTCTATCGAGCTTGCCCCTGTCACGGGGCTTGCCGACGTCATTTTAGACGTCGTGCAGACGGGCTCCACCTTAAAGGCCAACGGACTGGTCGTATTGGAAGAGGTGTTTCCCGCCATTACGGCGCGGTTGGTCGCCAACAAGGTGAGCCTTAAAACGGGGGCGGACGAAATTTTACCCCTCATAGGACGGCTGCGGGAGGCGATATTATGAAAATTTATACCAAAGAGACGTGCGGCGCGCTGCTGGAGCGCGCGCTGGATGAGCGGACGGAGGAACTTGCGCGCGTAAAGGCCATTTTGGCCGATGTGCGCGCCCGCGGCGACGCGGCGGTGTTCGACTGCGAAAGACGCTTCGATGCGACCGAGCTGACGGCGGAGACCTTTCGCGTCTCGCGGGAGGAGATCGCGGCGGCCTACGAGGCGATCCCCGAGGCGCTGCTTTATAGCTTAAAAAAGGCGATCGCAAACATCTATACCTATCACAGGCGCACCGGCCGCAAACAGAACATCGTCACCGAGGGCGGCCGCACTACAGGGTATGTGGTGCGCCCGGTCGACGCGGCGGGCATATACGTGCCGGGCGGCACGGCGCCGCTCTCCTCATCCGTGCTGATGGGAGTGCTCCCTGCCAAGGCGGCGGGAGTGGGCCGCATCGTCGTGGCCACGCCCGCGAAAGAGGGCAGGATCGCGCCCTTAACGCTGGTCGCCGCCAACGAATGCGGCGTAACGGAAATATATAAGATGGGCGGGGCGCAGGCGATCGCCGCGCTCGCCTACGGCACGCAGAGCGTTAAAAAGGTGGACGTGATCGCCGGTCCGGGGAATATTTACGTCACCCTTGCCAAAAAAGAGGTGTACGGGCAGGTGGGCATCGACATGCTTGCCGGGCCAAGCGAGATCCTGATCGTCGCGGACGAGAGCGCCGATCCCGCCTATGTGGCGGCAGACATGCTGTCGCAGGCCGAGCACGACGTGCTGGCACGTGCCATTCTGGTGACGACGAGCGCCCCGCTTGCCGAGGCCGTTGCGGAGCAGGTGGAGCGGCAGCTGTGTACCCTTCCGCGCGAGCCGATCGCGCGGCGTTCGCTGGAGGCGGGCGGCGGGATCATCGTAACGGATACGGTGGAGGAGGCGTGCGAGATCGCAAACGCGGTCGCGCCGGAGCATCTCGAGCTGTATACCGTCGATCCCATGGCGCTGCTCCCGCATATCCGCAACGCGGGTGCGGTGTTCCTGGGCGGATACACGCCCGAGCCGGTGGGGGACTACTTTGCGGGCCCCGATCATATTTTGCCCACTTCGGGCAGCGCAAAGTTCTTTCAGGTGCTCAACGAGGACGTGTTTACCCGCAAGATGAGCGTGATCTCGTATACCAAACAGGCGCTGTCGGAGGACGGGGCAGACATTGTGCGCCTTGCGCAGAGCGAAGAACTTGCGGCGCACGCAAACGCGATCCTCATTCGCACGGAGGGAAAATGATATGAGAACGGCACAGATAAAGCGCGTCACCAAAGAGACGGACATCGCGCTCTCGCTCACCGTGGACGGAACGGGCAGGGCGCAGATCGGAACGGGGGTCGGATTTTTCGATCATATGCTGGAACTGCTTACCGTGCACGCGCGCTTCGATCTTATGCTCTCGTGTAAGGGCGATCTGGAGGTGGACGCACACCACACGGTGGAGGATGCGGGTATTGCGCTGGGCGATTGTTTCCGTACGGCGCTGGGCGACAAGCGCGGTATTGCCCGCTTTGCCGATCGCATCGTGCCGATGGACGATTGCGCCGCGCTCGTGGCGCTGGATATCGGCGGGCGGCCCTATCTTGCATTCGAGGCATCGCTTTCGGGAAAAGTCGGCAGCTTCGACGCCGAGCTGGTCGAAGAGTTTTTACGCGCTTTTTCGACGCATGCGAGCGTCAATTTGTATGTAAAACTGCTGCGCGGCGGCAATCTGCATCACCGCGCGGAGGCCATATTCAAGGCGCTTGCGCTGTGTCTGCGCGATGCGGTGGCGATCGTTTCGGACGACATTCCCTCCTCTAAGGGGATGATAGAATGATCGGCGTCGTCGATTACGGCATGGGCAATCTGCGCTCCGTGCAAAAGGCCGTCGAATTTTTGGGCGGCCGGGCCGTCGTTTCGGCGCAGCCGGCCGATTTAAACGGATGCGATAAGCTGATCCTGCCCGGCGTGGGGAGCTTTGGCGCGGGCATGGAGAACCTGGAGCGCACGGGGCTGGCGGCATATGTGACGCGCCGCGCCGCCGATACGCCGGTCTTGGGTATTTGCCTCGGCATGCAGTTTTTGCTGGAGGAGAGCGAGGAAGGGGGCGTGTTCCGCGGCCTGGGGCTGATCGGCGGCCGCGTGGTGCCCTTTACGCAGGGAAAGATCCCGCACATGGGCTGGAATGCCGTATCCGACATGCGTTCCGCGCTGTTTGCGGGCATTCCGGACGGCACGCAGTTCTATTTTGTACACAGCTATTATGCCGACGTCTTGCGCGAAGATACCGTCGGCGTTACGGAATATTACCGTACTTTTGCCTCGGCCGTGTCGCGCGGGAACGTATACGGCGTACAGTTTCATCCCGAAAAGAGCGGCGACGCGGGCCTGCAGCTCGTGCGCAATTTTATGAGGTTGTAAATGATCCTGTATCCTGCGATCGACATTTTAAACGGCCGCGCCGTGCGGCTGCTGTACGGCAAAAGGGAGTTGGTGACCGATTACGGCGACCCGCTGGACTGCGCAAAGCGCTGGGCGGACGCGGGGGCGCGCGTGCTGCACGTGGTGGATCTCTCGGGCGCGTTCGACGAAAAGAGCGGCTTCGAGCGGGTACTGGAGCGCATCGCCGGGCTGGGGATCCCCGTGCAGTCGGGGGGCGGGCTGCGTTCGATGGCGGAGATCCGCCGCCGTTTCCGTGCCGGCGCCGACCGCGTGGTGCTGGGCACGGTGTGCGCCGAACGGCCCGAAGTGCTGTACGAGGCCGTGCAGGCCTACGGCGCCAAAATCGTGGCGGGCATCGACGCGCGCGACGGGAAGCTGGCGGTGCGCGGCTGGACAAAGATCGCCGATAAGGACGCATTCGAGTTCGGCTGCGAGGCCAGGGCGCTGGGCGTTACCGACGCGGTATTCACCGATATCGGCCGCGACGGCGCGCTCGCGGGCGTCAATTTAGAGGATACCGTAACGATGGGCGAGACGGGATTAAACATCATCGCCTCCGGCGGGGTGCGCGATATGGACGATTTGTATGCGCTGAAGGAACGCGGCGTATACGGCGCGGTGCTCGGCCGCGCGATCTATACGGGCAGTATCGACCTTTTCAAGGCGATCGGAGAACTGCAATGATCAGCAAACGGCTTATTCCCTGTCTCGATCTAAAGGACGGGCGCGTGGTAAAAGGGGTCAACTTTGTCAGCCTGACCGATGCGGGCGACCCCGTGGAGACGGCCAAACTCTACAACGCTTTCGGCGCGGACGAGATCGTGTTTTTGGATATCACCGCCAGCTACCGCGGCGAATCGCCCATGTGGAACGTCATTTCCCGCGCCAGCGAGCAGGTGTTTTTGCCGCTTACGGTGGGCGGCGGCATGCGTACGACGGAAGATTTCCGCCGCATGCTTGCCTGCGGGGCAGATAAGATCGCCGTTAATTCCGCCGCGATCAAACATCCCTCGCTGATCACCGAGGCGGCCATGAAGTTCGGCCGGCAGTGCGTGGTGCTGGCGGTGGACGCCAAGCGCAACGAGGCGGGGCGCTGGGACGTGTATCTCAACGGCGGCCGGGTAAAGACCGACCTCGACGCGATCGAGTGGATCCGTCGCGGCGAGCAGCTGGGCGCGGGCGAAATTTTGCTGACGAGCATGGACCGCGACGGCACCCGGGCCGGTTACGATCTGGAACTGACGCGCCTTGCGTCGGAGGCCGTCGGGATCCCCGTGATCGCTTCGGGCGGGGCGGGAAAGATGCACGATTTTTACGACGTGCTCACGGAGGGGAAGGCGGATGCGGCGCTGGCCGCTTCGCTCTTTCACTTCGGGATCATCCGGATGAGCGATTTAAAAAAATATCTTGCGGAACGGGGGATCCCCGTACGTACGGAGGAGGATGTATATGGAAAACATTAAGTTTGATGCCAACGGGTTGATCTGCGCGATCGCGCAGGACAGCGAGACGGGCGAAGTGCTCATGCAGGCGTACATGAACGCCGAGGCGCTTGAAAAGACGCTTTCGACGGGCTATGCGCACTATTACAGCCGTTCACGGCAAAAACTTTGGAAAAAAGGAGAGGAGAGCGGCCACGTACAAAAGGTGATCGCCGCCTCTTTCGACTGCGACCGCGACTGCCTGTTGCTGCAGGTGCGCCAGACGGGCGCGGCCTGCCATACGGGCAACAGGAGCTGCTTTTTTACTCCCGTCACCGAAAGCGATCTGGGCGGGCTGCCCTTTGTGGCCGAGCTTGCGCGCGTGGTGGAGGACCGCAAAAACAATCCCGTAGAGGGGTCGTACACGGCATATCTGTTCAGCCGCGGCGTCGATAAGATCGCCAAAAAATTCGGCGAAGAGGCGGTGGAAGTGGTCATCGCCTCCAAAAACGACGACAAGGGCGAATTGACGCACGAGCTGTCCGATCTCATCTACCATCTTCTGGTACTGATGCAGGCCAAGGGCGTTTCGATCGAAGACGTGTGCACCGAACTCAAGCGGCGCCATCACAAAAAGTGAGGGCAGTATGACAAAAAAAGAAACGGGGACGCTGCTTTCGTTCCGTCCCGCCATCAGGGTGCTCGACGCCACGCTGCGCGACGGCGGGCTGGTAAACGATTTCCGTTTTTCGGACGCGTTCGTGCGCGCGCTGTTTGCGGCGGACGCGGCGGCGGGCGTCGATTATATGGAGCTCGGCTATAAGGCCGACCGCGATATTTTCGACGAGCAGAAGTTCGGCAAGTGGAAATTTTGCCGAGAGGACGACATCCTCTCGGTGTTGGGCGAAAACACTACGGGGGTAAAGCTGGCCTGCATGGCCGACGTCGGCCGTTGCAATCACGTGCGCGATATCGGACAAAAGGGCTCCAGTCCCATCGACATGTACCGCATCGCCACCTATATCAACACCATTCCCGCCGCCGTCGAAATGATCGAACACTGCAATAAAATGGGGTACGAAACGACGGTAAACATTATGGCGATCTCCAAGGAGACGGAAAAGGAGATCGATCTTGCGCTGGAAATGCTGGGTCAAAGTCCGGTAAAAGCGATATACGTGGTCGACAGCTACGGTTCTATTTATCCCGAGGAGATGCGCGTCATTGCCGAAAAATACCTGGAGGCGGGGGAAAAATACGGCAAGGAGATCGGCATCCACGCCCATAACAATCAAAATTTGGCCTTTGCCAACACTGCCGAATGTACGGCGTTGGGCGTAAACTACCTCGATGCCACCGTAAACGGCATGGGCAGAGGGGCGGGCAACTGCGCGCTGGAGCTGCTGCTGGGGTTTTTAAAGAATCCCAAATACAAATTGCTGCACATATTAAAATTTATCGAGGCGGGATACATGCAGGCGCTGCGCAACGAGGGCGCCGTTTGGGGATACGACCTGCCGTACTTGCTTACGGGACTGTTCAACCGCCACCCATCCGCCGCCATTCGCTACATCCGCGAGGGCCGTACAGACATTGTAAATTATATGCAGGAGCTGCTCGACCAGGAATAACGGATCTGCCTGCGCGTCATACGGCGCGCAGGCATTTGTTTATGGAAACGAACGCTCCTCGTTCGGCGTGTGGTTTGGAAGAAGCGAATGGCGACGGATACGGGAACGCAAGATCGAAAAGGCGAGGGGCCGTAAGATGAAAGCGTGCGGGTCCCTCGAGCCTTTCGTCCTGCCTTCGGCAAGCCGCCTCCGCTTATAAAGGGGAGACAAGGGGAAAGGTTTTCTTTTGAGGGGGGAAAGAAACAGCGGGGGTGTCGACGTTTTTTTTGCCCTCTCCATCTTTGCTCTCCCTGTGCGAGAGAGGGTGCCGAGCGAAGAGAGACGGGAGGGTCATAAATGGGGATCGTGCGGGTCCCTCGAGCCTTTCGTCCTGTCTTCGGCAAGCCGCCTTCGCTTATAAAGGGGAGACAAGGGGGAAAGAAAGGGCTTTTTTCTTGCAAATGAGAGAGGAGGGGGAAGAGCCCCGCTTGAGGGGGCGCGAGGCGATCCGCATGTTCAGCATGTTCATCTTGTGCAGGAGAGCAAGAATAGTGGACGGAGATCCGTTTTCGGGCAGCAAGCGGCGATCGCATGGCCGTCGGGGCGCGTTGCGGGCGCGGTTTGCGGGCGGGCGTTTTTTATTGCCGCAGCGGACAAACGGACGGGCCGGGCATGGCCTCCGCGGCAAGGCAACGCGTGCCCGTGGGCGGATGGTTTTGCGCCCTGTACAATTCCCGCGATCGAATGTGTTTTTTTCGTGAAAGAGCACAAAAGACCCCCGCATGTTCTGTTGACATGTAAATCATTAAGTGCTAATATATGGATAGAAAGGACGTTGAAATTTCGTGCGATGTTTTGGCGTTTTTCTTTTTATTTCGGATATATGGCGCCGCCTCGTTTGCGGGCGGCTGCGATCCCGGTAGGAAACACTTTTTTGCAGGAGGTAAAATCGTTTGTTAAAAACACTTGCCAAATGTATCAGAGAATACACACTGGCGTCCATCCTGTCACCCATCTTCGTCACGATCGAAGTGGTCCTCGAGTGCCTGATCCCGTTTGTCATCACGTGGTTGTTGGGCGCCATCCGCGAGTCGGACATGGGGCAGGTATGGATGTACGGCGGCATCCTCGTCGCCATGGCGGTCGTTTCTCTGGTGACGGGCGCGCTGGCGGGCGCGTTTTGTTCGCGCGCCTCGGCGGGGTTTGCCAAGAACGTAAGAAAGGATATGTTCTACAATATCCAGACGTTCTCGTTCGAAAACATCGATAAGTTCTCAACTCCCTCCCTCGTCACCCGTATGACGACGGATGTGTGGAACGTGCAGATGGCATACATGATGATCGTGCGTATCGCCGTCCGCTGCCCCGTTATGATCGTTTTTTCGGCGGTCATGGCGTTTGTGATGGGCGGGAACCTGGCGTGGATCTTCCTTGCCGTCATTCCCGTTTTGGTCATTGCGCTGTTGCTGATCATGTGGAAGGCGCTGCCCATGTTCCAAAAGCTGTTCCCCAAGTACGATTTGATGAACGAATCGGTGCAGGAGAACATCAACGCCATCCGCGTCGTCAAGTCGTATGTGCGCGAGGACTACGAAAAGGAAAAGTTCGGCAAAACTTCTACGGGACTGTGCAAAGAATTTACCCGTGCCGAGCGGCTGCTGGCGTGGAACAATCCCATCATGCAGTTCTGCTTTTACGGCGTTCTGAGCGCGGTGCTGTTTATCGGGTCTTATTTTATTATCCAATCTGCCGGCAGCGCCGATCCCATCCATACCGAGCAGGTGTCGCAGCTCATCGTATACGGCATGCAGATCCTCGCTTCCCTCATGATGTTCTCCATGGTGTTCGCCATGATCGTCATGTCGCTCGAATCGGCGCGCCGTATCTGCGAAATTTTGAACGAAAAGAGCACGCTGCATAATCCGAAGGATCCCGTTTATACGGTGGAAAACGGGTCGATCGACTTCGAAAACGTCTCTTTTAAGTATGCCTCGAATGCCGAAAAGAACGTATTGGAGAACATCGATCTGCACATCGCTTCGGGCGAGACGATCGGCATCATCGGCGGCACGGGTTCGTCCAAAACGTCCCTCGTAAACCTCATCTCCCGTCTGTACGACGTAACGGAGGGCTGCGTAAAGGTGGGCGGCCGCGACGTAAAGGAATACGACCTCGAAGCATTGCGCAACCAGGTGGCCGTCGTGCTGCAAAAAAACGTCCTCTTTTCGGGCACCATCAAAGAGAACCTGCGCTGGGGCAATAAGGAGGCGACGGACGAACAGCTCGTCGAGGCGTGCAAGCTTGCGCAGGCGGACGATTTTATTCAAAGCTTCCCCGATAAGTACGATACCTATATCGAGCAAGGCGGCACCAACGTCTCGGGCGGGCAAAAACAGCGCCTGTGTATTGCGCGCGCCCTCCTGAAGGAGCCCAAGATCCTCATTTTGGACGACTCGACGTCCGCAGTGGATACGCATACGGACGCCCTCATCCGCAAGGGATTTCGCGAATATATCCCCACGACGACCAAGATCATCATTGCGCAGCGCATCTCCTCGGTGGAGGACGCCGACCGCATCATCGTCATGGACGGCGGAAAGATCAACGGCATCGGTACGCACGAAGAGCTGCTAAAGACCAACGCCATCTACGCCGAAGTGTATTATTCGCAGGTAAAGGGCAGCGGCGATAAGGAGAAGGACGCCGCCAACGAGGCTGCGTTCCGTCAGAGTCTCTCTGCCACGCTGGCTGCAAAAGAAGAAAATAACGGCGAAGGAGGGGAACAAGCATGAAGAAGCAAGCCATGCAAAAACGGCCGCCCCTGCAAAAGGGCATTGTGCGCCGTTTGTTAAAATCGCTGTTCCATTATTATCCGCGCATGCTCCCCATAGCGCTGCTGTGCATTGTGATCAACGCGGTCATTTCGTCGCTCCCCGCCTTTATCATGCTTCCGTTGTTCGACCTTTTGGAAGAGGCGGTGGCAGAGGGGCTTGTCTGGTCGCAAGTTTCCGGTGAGGTGACTCGCCTCATGTGCATCCTCATCGGCATGTACGTTGTTTCGCTCGTTGCGGGCGCCACGTACAACCAGCTGATGGCGATCATCACGCAGGGATATCTCAACAAGATGCGTATGCAGATGTTCAACGAGATGCAGGATCTGCCCATCCGCTACTTCGATACGCACAATCACGGCGACATCATGAGTTACTACACGAACGATGTCGACGCGCTCCGTCAGATGATCGCGCAGTCCATTCCGCAGCTGATGATCTCGGGCATCATGTGCCTGACGCTGCTGTGCTTTATGCTGTACTCCAGCCTGTATCTTACGCTCATCGTATTGGTCGGCATCGTCGCCATCGTCGTCGTCACCAAGCTTGTCGGGGGCGGCGCCAGCAAGTTTTTCCTTGCTACCCAGCGCGCCGTTGCCAGGACGGAGGGCTTTATCGAGGAGATGATGCAGGGGCAGAAGGTCATTAAGGTGTTCTGCCACGAGGAGGAGGCCAAGGCGGGCTTTAACGAGGTAAACGGCAACCACTTTGAAATGTCGGATAAGGCCAACCGCTACGCCAACATGCTCATGCCCATCATTGCCAACATCGGCAACGTCATGTACGTTATCGTTGCGCTGGTGGGGGCGGCGCTCGCGGTAAACGCGGTGCCCAATGTAAGCATCGGCGCGGCGTTCAACGTCGACGAACTGCTGCTGTTCGGGCCGGCGCTCATCGTTTCTTTCCTGCAGACGACGCGCCAGTTCTCCAACAACATCGGGCAGGTCTCCAACCAGATCAACTCCGTCGTTCTGGGCCTTGCAGGTGCGCAGCGCATCATCGGTCTCATCGATGAAAAGCCGGAGGCGGACGAGGGCTATGTTACCCTTGTCAACGCCAAAGAGGTGGACGGGCAGATCGTGGAGTGCGAAGAACGCACGGGCATGTGGGCGTGGAAGCACCCGCACAAGGCGGACGGCTCCGTTACCTATACCAAGCTCGAGGGCGACGTGCGCCTATTCAACGTCGACTTCGGCTATGTGCCCGAAAAGATCGTGCTGCACGATATCAGCCTGTACGCACGCCCGGGACAGAAGGTCGCCTTTGTGGGGGCAACGGGCGCCGGAAAGACGACCATCACCAACCTGCTCACCCGTTTTTACGACATCGCCGACGGTAAGATCCGCTACGACGGCATCAACATCAACAAGATCAAAAAGGGCGAACTCCGCCGCTCGCTGGGCATGGTGCTGCAGGATACCAACCTGTTCACCGATACGGTGATGGGCAATATCCGCTACGGTAAGCTGGATGCGACGGACGAGGAGTGTATCGCGGCCGCAAAGCTGGTGGGGGCGGACGACTTTATCACCCGCCTTCCCGAAGGGTACAACACCATGATCTATCAAAACGGCGCCAACCTCTCGCAGGGACAGCGGCAGCTGTTGTCCATTGCCCGCGCCGCGGTCGCCGATCCGCCCGTTATGATCCTGGACGAGGCGACGAGCTCCATCGATACCCGTACCGAGGCCATCGTGCAGCACGGCATGGATAAACTGATGGAGGGCAGAACGGTGTTTGTCATTGCACACCGCCTTTCCACCGTCAAAAACTCCAACGTCATCATGGTGCTCGAGCACGGCCGCATCATCGAGCGCGGTACGCACGAGCAGCTCATCGAGCAGAAGGGCAAATATTATCAGCTGTATACGGGCGCGTTCGAGTTGGAATGATTCGCCGCTTTCCCGAAAACGACCGGCCGACGCATTGCGTCGGCTTTTTTTTGTGCAAACGGTGAATTATACTATTAAGTGCAACAGTTGAGAGAAAAAAGGAGTTCATACAAATCTGTGGTAAAATAGAGTTGCGAAACAAAATTTACACCGGAGGAGACTTGTATGAACTACCGCCATTTTACCATAGAAGAGCGCTGTTGTCTACGAGAATACTATATCAAAGGAAAAAGTTATCGGGAAATTGCAAGACTTTTGGGCAGGAACGTAAGTTCTGTATCAAGGGAACTGCGGAGA
>CALVPS010000037.1 GCA_944354035.1 uncultured Clostridia bacterium
TTGCATTTCCGAACACCGCTAGATTTGTTCCAAGAAAATCTCAAAAAGTGTTGCACTTAGTTTGACAATTCATCGCAACAGCACGACGGGGATCTCCTTTTGCCGCGCGTAGCGCACCGTGTAGGCGGTGCCTCCACGATCGCGCGTGCAGTACGCCAGCACCACGTCGGCACGATCCACCATATAGCGGTTGCGCTGAAAAAAACAGCCGCTGCGGTAGACGGGGCATAACACCGTCGTTCGATCGCAGAAGGGAAGCAGCCGCCGATATGCCGCACGATCCGCGGCGTCGAAAGCGCGCTCTTGCCCTTCGTAGGGGATACACGCCTCCACCGAAAAAACATATTTCCGCCGCAGGTCGACGAGACATTCCAGCGCCGAAAGATCGAATCCGGGCGCCATACCGCACAAAAACGTATCGCAGCCCAGCTGTATCATCTCTTCCAATTTATCGTACAGCCTGTTCCGATCAAACGAGGCGGGCAGCGCGCGGTGCCCCGTCAGCGCGCACACCTTTTGATTGTTCATTTGATTTCCTCATACAATGGGAGCGCTGCGCTCCTTTCCCCTGCCGCGCGGATATTGCGGCGGCGTCCTCTTTATTTTTTCCGCCCATACCAGCATCCGGACGCCGTAGCCGCCCGGAAGATCGTACGCCGTTCCCTGCCAGGGCGCACATCCCAACTCGCGTCCGGCGCGTTCCGCCTCGCCCCGCTCATCCGCGCCCCCTTTATAGGCAACAAATCGTCCGCCCACACGCACAAAGGGGATACAGTATTCCGCCAGCGTGTTGAGTTTTGCAACCGCGCGCGCAAAACAGACGTCGAACCCTTCGCGAAAGGGTTTTTCCCGCGAAAGTTCCTCGGCCCGGGCATGGATGACGTTCACCTGCCGCAACCCGAGCTCCCGCACGACCGTCTTTAAAAATTCACACTTTTTTCCCGTGCTCTCGATCAACGTGAGAGAAAGGTCGTCCCGCACCAATTTTAACGGGAGAGAGGGAAACCCCGCGCCCGATCCCACCTCCGCCGCGGAAGCATGTTCGGGAAACAACCCCTCCCCCGCCAGTGAATCGAGGAAATGTTTGTGGAAAACTTCCTCTCTCTGCGTAATGGCGGTGAGGTTGAACCGCTCGTTGTATTCCGTCAGAAGCGCGTACAGCCGCTCGAATTTTTGCTTATTTTGATCGATCTGCGCCGATAAACGGGCAAAATCGGGAATATAAACCGCCATACGAGGAGTATACCATACTTTTTTATTCTTTTCAACCGTTTGTTTAAAACCTCGCGTACTTTTTTCCACATTGTTCATGCCTGCGTGGATAACGCTTTCTTTTTTTTCGTCACCGCTCCCGGAAAAAAATAGTTTGTTTTTTATCCTGTGAACGGTGTGGAAAACGGCTGAATACTACACAATTGTTCCACACCTTTCTCCACTGCTCTTTTTTTGAAAAGAAACTGTTTTTACTTGTGTTTTTCTGCTTTTTCCGCTATAATAAAAAGGAAAACGGACGGCCGCCGATCCGCAAAACGGCTTGTCCACATTTCAACAGCCGTTATTATTATTACTATTATTCTTAATTCTTTTATAAATAGCACAAAGGGAGGGTCTGTATGAAGTTTGTATGCGACGGTTTAACGCTTTCCGAGGCGGTAAACAAGGTAAGTAAGGCGTGCGCCGTGCGCACGACCGCGCCCGTTATGGAGTACATTTTACTTACCGTCACCGGCGAGGAAGTGACGCTTTTGGCGACAGACGGGGAACTTTCGATCAGAAAGTCTATAAAAGCGGAAATTTTTGAAGAGGGCGCCGTGTGCGTTCCCGGAAAGTTGTTTTCCGACTTTATCGGTAAGCTTTCCGGTGAAGAAATTTCTATTGCTGCGGATGAAAAAGGCGTGGAGATCCGCTACCGTGACGCGGGGACGTTTATGCAGAGCCTGCCCGCGGAGGAATTTCCCGCGATCAATTTTGAGATCGGCGAAACGTCGTTTACGATGAAACAGGGCGCATTGAAAAAGATCATCAACGAAACGGTGTTCTGTTGCGCGCAGGACGATTCGCGTCCCGTGTTAAAGGGTTGTCTGATGGAGTTCGGGAATTGTTTGGAGATGGTTGCTCTCGACGGATATCGTCTTGCCCTCTCTTCGGCGGAGATCGTGGGAAAGAGCGGCGAAAAGAGCATTATTTGTCCCGCAAGAACGCTGAACGAGATCGCGCGGATGCTGGGCGACGGCGACGAGGAGATCACTCTTTATACCCAAGGCGGCATGCTGCTGATCCGCGAAGACGAAACGACGGTGGTATCGCGCCTGTATCAGGGCGACTTTATCAGAAAAGAGAACGTGATCCCCGGAAAATTTTCGACCGTGGTGACCCTTTCGCGCGAGGAGCTGATCGCAAGCGTGGAGCGCGCGGCGATTTTGATCCGCGGCGACAAAAACAACCTTATTTCGATGGAGATCTCCTCAGAAAACGTAAATATTTCGTCCTTCTCCGATTTCGGAAACGTGGCGGAAAGCGTAAAGGCGCAGCAGGAGGGCGACGAAATGAACATTTCGATGAACGCAAAATACCTGCTGGACGGGCTGCGCGCGCTGGAAGAGGAACGGGTGACTCTCTCGTTCAACGGGCCTGTTTCGCCGTTTATTTTGCAGAATGCGGAGAAGAAAGAGAGTCTTTATCTCATTTTGCCCGTAAGAAACGTGGCATAATCGCTTGACGAAGATTTAAAAATTTTTTATAATCGAATGCAGATACATCCGAAACAGAACAAAAGGAGTTTTATATGAAACGCACCTATCAACCCAAAAAGAGACAAAAGAGCAAGGTACACGGCTTTCGCAAGAGAATGGCGACGCAGGGCGGAAGAAAGACGCTGAAAAGAAGAAGAAATAAGGGCAGAAAGCACATTTCCGCCTGACGCTGCATGAAGTACCAGCGGATCAAGCGGAAAAAAGAATTTTCCAAGATCCTGAAATCGGGAAAACGGGCGCATGCCGAAACGCTTACGGTGGTATATCTGCCGGCGCGGCAGTTAAAAATGGCGGTGTGCGTAGGAAAAAAATACGGAAAGAGCGTTGTAAGAAACCGCATAAAACGCCTTCTTCGGGAGGCGTTTCGTGCCGCAGCGGAAAACGGGTGCGCGCCCTGCGCCGTGCTGCTGATCCCGAAGGCGGCGGCGGAATATTCGTTTGCCGCGTTCCGCAAAGATATCGTAAAAATCTTCAGACGTGAAAAACTCACTGATCATTGATCTTAGAACGGTGTTTTTCAAGAACCTGAAAGTCCTGAAAAAGACGGTATTAAAACCCTATATTAAGGGATTGTGTATCCGCCTTATCTGCTTTTATCAAAAATATTTTTCCAGACATACCTGCCTGTATTCCCCCACCTGTTCGGAGTATACCAAGCGGTGTATCAACAACCTCGGCGTGCTGCCGGGCATCATATTGGGAATGTGGCGTATTTTGCGGTGCAATCCTCTTTCGAAGGGGGGGATCGATCCCGCGCCGGAAGCGTTTTGGAAAAAGAGATGGCTGGTTTAAAAGGTAGTAGAAGATGAATTTGTTGGAGTTCGTGGATATATCGCTGTTGCAGCAGGGATATCAGATCGGGCTGGACTGGCTTGGAAAATTTGTCCGCGTTATTATCGAAAGCGTGGGCATTATCGGCGTAGGCATTATTTGCTTTACGCTGATTTTAAAGGCCGTTACCCTGCCGTTCGATATTTATCAGCGCGTAAAGACCCGCAAACAGACGCTGATCATGCGGGAGATGAAGCCGGAGCTGGAAAAGCTGCAAAAGCAGTACGCGAACGATAAGACGACGTATAACCAAAAAATGATGGAGCTGTACAAAAAGAACGGGTACAGCATGCTGGGCGCCTGTTTGCCGATGATCATATCGCTGGTCATTCTGATCGTGGCATTCCAGGCCTTCCGCGCCTATTCGCAGTTTGCAAACCTCGACTTTTTTGTGCAGATGTCCAACGAGTACAACGCCGCCGTGCTGGTAAACGGTGAAGACGGGATAGACCTTGCGCTGCAGACGGACGAGGACGGCAATTTTGTAACGGACGGCGACGCCGTTACCTTTTTATGGGAAAACGACGCGGGAGAACCGCAAAAAAAGAGCGTCGTATGGGAAAACGGCACTTCGTTTACCGTGGAAGGGAGCGCGTGCGAATACGTTATGACGGACGTGATCGTTCCGCAGGTGATCGAAGGCGAAACGCAGGAAGTGACGGTAAAATATTTGCAGGTGATCCCCACCGATCCCGCAAAGTTTATCAACTACCGTTATTCGCTGGAGACGACGGCCGTGGTGCGCGAGTACCGCGTAGACGCGGAGCGGCTGAAAAACGCGCTTCCCGAAGACAGCGAAACAAGGATCGCGCTCGAACAGGCAACGACCCGGGAGGCGGTAAACGAAATTTGCAGCAACTACGTGGTGACGATCGGCGGGCAGGCCGCCAAGACGTGGTACGAATTGCCCGAAAATAACCCCGGCTTTTTGTGGATCAAAAACGTGTGGTATCCCGACGTTTCGTACAACCATCCCATCCCCACGTACGAGGATTTTATAAAGCAGTTCGGCGACGTTTCGGTGCAGTTTGAAGACGGTTCTGCGCGCAATCTCGAGAGCGTGCTGACAAGCGAAAACTACCGAAACCTTACGTCGGCCCTCACAGAAGAAAAGGAACAGGCCAACGGGTACTTTATTTTAATTATTCTTTCGATCGGATTGATGGTCGTATCGCAGCTGATCACGATGAAGAGCCAGAAGGAGAGCGCGCAGTACCAAACGGTCAACGGTGCGGGTGCAAAGACGCAGAAGATCATGCTGGTGGCAATGCCCCTTATTTACGCCCTGTTTGCGTTTATGTACAGTGCGGCGTTCTCCATCTACATGGTGATCTCCAGTTTGTTCAGCATTGTTGTGACCCTGCTCTCCAACCTGATCATCGGCAGGGTGTTCCGCAAAAAGGAAGAGGAACAGATCAAAAAGCAATATTCGCGCAGTTTGCCCTGGATGAAGGACGACAAGGCGAAAAACAAGACGGAAAAGAAATCGCAGCGCGAGAAAAACGGGAGATCCCGCTAATTTTAAAAAAGGATGTAAGGGCATGGAAAAGGAACAGATTTTTACCGGAAAAACGGTAGACGACGCCGTAAAAGCGGGTTTGTCCGCCCTGGGGCTTACCGCAGACGACGTGACGATCGAGGTCGTCGACGAAGGAAAGAGAAGGCTGATCGGTTCGAAGCCGGCGCAGGTAAAACTGACCGTAAAAGAAAAACTGACCGACGGCGAACGGGCGGTGCGTTTTTTGGAGGGGCTGCTGCCCATCCTTTCGATGGAAGCCGACGTAGTATTGGCTGAAGAGGACGAAAAAATCGTCATCGAATTAAACGCCGACAATGCGCGTACGGTGATCGGGCGGCGCGGCGAGATCATCGACGCCGTACAGACGCTTGCGGGCGCCGTGGCCAATACCGGCAGAAAGGAGTATAAGCGCGTGGTGGTCGACTGCGAGCACTACCGTGAGGACCGCGAAGAGACGTTAAAGCGGGTCGCCAACAAGCTTGCCGCAAAGGCCGTGCGCCTGGGCAAACGCGTGCGGCTGGAGCCGATGAACCCCTACGAACGGCGCATCATCCATTCCGCGCTGGTCGATCATCCCGACGTGACCACCAAGAGCGAGGGAAAGGAACCCGCACGCTTTGTGGTGATCATTCCCAAAAATGCAAAGCCTTACGAGCGCAGAGAGCGCGGCGATCGCGGTGAGCGGAATATGAACGGCCGCAACGGCAGCCGCGGCAAGTTTAACCGCGACATGCGCGGCGGGAAGCCCCGTTACGGCGAGCGCAAGCCTTACCCCAAGCGCGAACTGCCCGCCGAGGGCACGCCGGAGTCGTCCGGAACGAGCTTCCGCCGCGAGGAGAGCAGCGTGCCCGGTTATAAAAAGGGCGGATTCGGCGGATTTTTCGGAACATTTTTGGGCAACGCCAAAGAGGACGACGCCCCCGAAAACAAAAACGATCCCGAATAAACGGTATAAATAAGTGGGACGGGACCCGACAGCGGGTCCCGTCCCGTTTTGTATAAAAAATCGCGGATCGTCCGTAGGTACAAGAAAGGCTTTGCCGATGAACAGAACGGAATTGGAGGAGAGAATTGTGTAGCGAGTCTTGCCCCCTTGTGTAAAGGGGGGACAAAGGGGGGATTGTAGTGCAAAGAACCGCGCGGGCGTGACAACCCTTCCGTCTGCTCTTTTAATCGCCTGCCACGGTCTCGGCGGCGCAAGGAGCGACGCCGCCAGCGGTCACGGTTTTTGCCCACAATGGCAAAACCTCAGTTCGCCGTGCGCGCACACCACACCGTGGTGATGCGCATAACGCACAGCCCACCCCCTTACGCAGGGGAGGCGAAAGAAGAGGATGGCTTCCCCTTGGGGGGAAGCTCCGCCGAAGGCGGTGATGAGGGGGACGGCAAAGAAACGAGTTCCGAGCGCTACCCCTCATCCGTCACTTCGTGACACCTTCCCCCGATGGGGAAGGCATGAGACCCGTTTACGGGGAACAGGTAACAAATGCGTGACTGCCGGGTCGTCACAGGCGCGGCTTGCGCGCTGCCGGCAGCGTCAGGGCCTGCAGCCCGCCCCGCCTATGGCGGCACGCGCCGCAGGCGAAGGAAACGGAAAAAACCGCCGGCCATGCCGGCAGAGATTTCTTATGGTGCTGCTGGAAAAAAGCGCCCTTTCGTCTTGCCTGCGGCAAGCCGCCTCCCCTTTATAAGGGGGCAAGGGAGGAGAAACGTACCTTTTCCCGTGGATATCGGGCGGCGCGGGGCCGTGTTTTCCTATCGGATTTTTCTTGCAAAGAGAGGATCGAGCAAAAGGAGGCGCCCCCCTATCCCGCTCGGCTCCTCTATGTAAAAAGTCGGGAGAGTTGTAAAAGAAAGGCGCGCATAAACACTCCCCTTTTCGTCTTGCCTGCGGCGATCCACCCCTTTGCAAGAAATGGCGGGGGATAAAAAAACCTTATAAGCCGTTTCTCGTGCGAATATCGGCGTATAAAAAGATCCCGCAGAAGCGGGATCTTTTTAGTTCTCTTCCAGCCACTTTTTGGCGTTTGCTTTGGAATACGTGGTGATCTTTTCTTCCTTATAGGGCGAATCGGCGCCGCCGTTCGTATACAGGAAGAAGTCCCCTTCCGGCGTCTGATACATTGTCGTTTCGTAGCCGGCGGGATCGCCGTATCCCCCGAACGTGACCTTTTTAACAACGGTCGCCGTTTCGGTGTCGTACGTCTTCGTCTTTGTCGTTTTGATCATTTGGCTGCTCCTTATAATGTTTTGTACCTATATTGTAATGTCTGTCGGCGATTTTGTCAATAAATTGGTGAAAGATTTTGCAGAACCGACGGAAACTTACCCTTTTCCGTGTGCGGCAGGGACTTTTTTGCCCCCGTGACGGGACGACGCAGAGCGGTCAAAGCGCTGCGCTTTGAAGCGCAAGCGCTCCCACGGCGCCTGCAATGGTGCGGGCCATGGCGTATACGGTCCCCAGGCGGGTGAGGTGGAGCAGCGAACTTCCCATGGGCGATTTTTTTGCCACGATGCCCAAAATACACACATCCCCCACGCGCGGCAGGCGCTTGTTTGCTCCCGCGCCGGGGCGAAGCGGGGCGTCGATCGCCTTGATCAGCCCGATGTCCTCCTCCTCCCCCACCGCGGCGTCGATGGCCACGATCTTGCTGCCCGGGTGTGTGTTTTTTAAAAAGGCGTTGACGTATTTTACCTCCTTTGCGGTGACGGGGCGGCGCAGGGTGCCGTATACATAGCCGCCGAAGCCGCTGCGGCCGTCCTTTAACAGAGTGCCCGCAAGCGGGCCAAGGCTATCCCCCACCGCCAGATCGCTGCCGACGCATAGTATAACGGGCGGCCGATCAAGCGTCCCCAGGCAGCGGGTAAGGGCCATCATCAGCCCCGTTTCGGCCATCGTATTGTAATAATGAAAGGCGAATTCCATAACAAGTTCCCGTAATTTGCTGTCCGCTAAATTTTTGCCCGTTTGTTCGCTTTTATAACAGACGAGCAAAAAATTGTCGACAAGAAAAAAAAGATATGATATAATATATCAAAAGGAGGCGGCCGTGAATCTTTTGGCTTCGTATGCGTGGATCGCAGACCTGGTATTTATTCTGCTGCTCGTGGCGGGGATCTT
This sequence comes from uncultured Clostridia bacterium, assembly GCA_944354035.1. Lineage (GTDB taxonomy): Bacteria > Bacillota > Clostridia > Christensenellales > Borkfalkiaceae > Gallimonas. Next base: position 8,225 of record CALVPS010000037.1, read on the forward strand.
GCTTGGCGCCTGGCGCGGATTTGTCGCCGGCGTATGTAAGCTGGCGGGAACCATTGTTGCGGTTCTCATCGCATTGTCGTTTTGCAACGTATTTAAAAACTCGCTGGAGAGCTGGTTTGGCCTGACAACGGCGTTGACCGGGGCGGTCGGCGAAAAGTTTGCCGGATGGATCAGCATTGCCATTTCGTTTGCGGTGCTGTTCGTCGTAGTAAAGCTTACCGTATGGCTATTGGAAAAATTGGGCTCGGGCCTGATCGAACGCTCGCAGGTGTTCTCTAAAATCAACCGCTTTTTGGGCGGACTGCTTGGGCTGGCGGAGGCCGCCGTGGTGATTTTTTTGATTTTGAGTATCTGCTATTGGATCGATGTAGAGGCCGTGAATACGTTTTTAAGCGAAAGTACCATTGTTTCCGCCATTTATAATTGGGAATGGTTTGTTTGGGCGGCGGAATTTCATTTCCTTCGATGACAAGCGTTACAACTTAACAAAAAATACGGCGCAGAAACTTTTTTCTGCGCCGTATTTTTTTGCGCCAAGTATAAAGTGAAGCGCAAGCAGTCGGTGCGCTGAAAAATATAAAGGCGCATATAGATCAAGCGCCAAGGAATTTTGAAGCATGGACATGAGTTTGCGTGCCGATCTTGCCGTCGACGTATCGACGCGATCAAAATATGCAGCCATCGCCGCCAAGAAAAACTGCGCGCCGTGCAAAAGATCGTTGGGTAACATATACCCGCCGCACAGCGGATCAAAAAAAAAGGATACGGCCGTCGCGCAGGTTCAGGTGCGATGCATCATATAAAACTTTTTCAGAAGATGGCGTAACCCCTTTCCGCAGTCTGGTCGATCCGATCGCTCGGAAGCCAACACCCTTTCGCAGTCATACCATGATGACGACGCGGTTTGCACCGGAATTTAATGTGACAGGCGTGCCGATCGCGGCATTCGCTTGCTTTTTATGGCCCACGTCGCCATACCGCACATTCATATAATAGCCGCGCAAGCCGATCGGCGTAAGCGAATAAGGCGCATCGTCAATTTGTTCCTATTGGTCTACGCGACCGAAGATCGGTTCTTTCAGTTTCTGCAGTACAAACTTGTTTTTAAGCCGTGCCGAATGGGTCCGCTTCGGCGGTTTTTACGAAATCGTCGGTCGATCGCAGCATTTTCGGCCGTTTTTTGCCCGGGAAACCCAGCCAAAAACACCCTTAAAATCGCTCTCGTCGCACGCTACAGCTCATTTTTTACCCCGATTTATCTTTTTTACCATCAAATGTCTGAAATCTGCGACGAGAGACAAAAGCTGCATTTTTATCTTGGTGCAGACGGCGCATTGCCGATTTTGCGTCAAGCTTCCTTATCTTCGCCGCCGCGACCGCTTTTTATATTTTCCTGTGAAGCCTTTGCCGCACATTTCAGGTATGAAAGATGCGATGCGGCGGTGTATATTTTCCACAAAAATAAACAAAATCGAAATTTTTAAACACCGCTTAACGTTACGACGCTGAAACTCTTTGCACATCCGCTGTTTTTTGCGTTCCGTGTTTCACGTGAAACATTAATAAAACGAAAAAATTTTGCTGAGTGTTTCACATGAAACAATTTATAGCATAAAATAGCTGGTGCAAGGGGAATTTTATACCATTTTTGACTGAAATTGAGGCGAATTGGTGATAATTATGAAAAATTGACGGGAATTGCCCTGAAACACTTGAAAAAAACAGGGTTCCGTGTTACAATAGGAATGGTCCGTTTGGCACATGCTTGTCGTAAGGCGGTGCAAGCCAAACGGAGCGACAAAACGTGAAAGGAGATAAATTTTGAACAAGGTAGTCAGAGCCATCATTATTGTTGTGCTTGTGGCGTTATTGGGCGTAGGTGCATATTTTTTGATCACCTCGCAAATCAACGCGCGCAAAGTACGCAGCTATGATGAGTTTCTTCAATTGATCACGGATGAGCGTAACGATCAGGTCGACGGTCCCAGCCTCGGTGAAATCGAGGACGATTTACAGATCAATAAAATTGTCATTGACGGATACACTTGGTACGGTTATATCAATGCTGATAGCAACACATATAACTATTCCACAACGGGCCCCAGCCTGTACGAGCCCGACTCGCAGCAGGTGAGCGACTGGATCGCCGGCGGGATCCGCGTTGAATTTCGCGATCCGAACGCGGGGGCCGGGTGGAGCAATATTGTATATATCGTTGTTCTCGTTATCGGCGTTGTCGCCTTTATCCTTATGATGCGCTCGATGAGCGGCGGGGGCGGCAAGGTGATGAACTTCGGCAAGACCAAGGCGCGCGTCTCCACCAATTTAAAGGTGAGATTCTCTGATGTCGCAGGCGCCGAGGAGGAGAAGGAAGAATTAAAGGAAGTTGTAGAGTTCTTAAAGAGTCCTAAAAAGTTCTCCGATCTTGGGGCAAAGATCCCCAAAGGCGTGCTGCTGGTGGGGCCTCCCGGAACGGGGAAAACGCTGTTTGCCAAGGCCGTTGCGGGCGAGGCGGGCGTTCCGTTCTTTTCGGTAAGCGGATCGGACTTTGTGGAGATGTACGTCGGCGTCGGTGCGTCGCGCGTACGTGATTTGTTTGACCTTGCCAAACGCAATCAGCCGTGCATTATCTTTATCGACGAGATCGACGCCGTCGGTCGTCAGCGCGGTGCGGGCTTGGGGGGCGGTCACGACGAACGCGAACAGACGCTGAACCAGATCCTGGTACAGATGGATGGGTTCGAGACCAACGAGGGGGTCATTGTTATGGCGGCCACCAACCGGGCGGACATTTTGGATAATGCCTTGCTGCGGCCCGGCCGCTTCGACCGACAGATCTACGTCAATCTGCCCGACGTGAAGGGCCGTGAGGCCATTTTAAAGGTGCACGCGCGCAATAAGCCGTTGGCGCCCGACGTCAATTTCCGCATCATTGCCCGCATGACAAGCGGGTTTTCGGGGGCGGACCTTGCCAACCTGTTGAACGAAGCTGCTATTTTGGCCGCCAGGGCGGGCAAAAAGATAATCGGCAACCTCGAGCTGTACGAGGGGATCAATAAGGTGATCATGGGGCCGCAGAAGAAGAGCCGCGTGGTGACGGAAGCCGACAAAAAATGTACCGCCTATCACGAGGCCGGGCACGCCATTTTGGCAAAACTTTGCGAACACACCGATAACGTTCACGAAGTGTCCATTATTCCGCGCGGCATGGCGGCCGGCTATACGCTCACCCGCCCCGAGACGGACGACAACGACATGACGGTTAATAAACTTAACGATTTTATCTGCATGGCGTTGGGCGGCCGCGTGGCGGAAGAGCTGGTCATTCAGGACGTTTCGGCCGGCGCCTCCAACGATATCAAACGCGTCTCGCAGATGGCGCGCAAAATGGTCACCGAGTGGGGTATGAGCGAGCGGCTCGGGCCCATTGCCTACGGAAACGACGGTCCCGTATTTTTGGGGCGCGACTTTGAGGAGCGCAACACTTATAGCGAAGAGACGGCCGCCATGATCGACGAAGAGGTGAAGGCGATCGTCGAAAAGGGGTACGAGCGCGCCCGCAGGCTGCTTTCGGAAAACCGTTCCATTCTCGACAACATGGCGCGCGTGTTGGTGGAGCGCGAGACCATTTATACCGCCGAGGTGGATATGCTGATGAAGGGCTCCTCCTATAAAGAGGTGCTGGACTATATGGAAGAGCACGACAAGGGCATGCCCGACCGCCCGTTCGGCATCGAGCTGCATGAGAGCGGGGGGAAAGCATGCTCCGGTTCGGACGCTTCCGATGCGGACGCCGCTCGGACGGACGCCTCCGGTTCGGACGGAGCGGAGCCCGCACCCGCGGCGGACGTCCCCGCGTCCGATACAGGTGCGCCCGAACCGGCGAAGCCCGATCCCGACGAGACGGCTTTAGATGGCGACGAACGCGACGGAGAGTGACGATATGGGCAAGATCGTTTCGTTTTCCAATCAAAAGGGCGGCGTCGGCAAAACGACCACCTGCGTAAACATGGCGGCCTACCTCTCGCGCGCCGGAAAAAAAGTGCTGTTGGTCGATCTCGATCCGCAGGGCAACGCCACGACCGGCCTGGGGTTTTCGAAGGGCGCCTTAAAAAAGTCGGTGTATAACGTGATCATCGACGACGAAGAGGTAAAAGACAATGTTTTGCCCACCGAGCTGGAGGGGCTGTACATTCTTCCTTCCAACATCGATCTGGCGGGCGCGGAGGTCGACCTGGTGTACAAAAAGGGCCGTGACCGCGTGTTAAAGGCCAAGTTGGAGAAGGTGAAAGGCATGTACGACTATATTCTGATCGACTGCCCGCCTTCGCTGGGACTTTTGACCATCAACGCGCTGGCTGCGGCCGACAGCGCCATCATCCCCATTCAAAGCGAGTATTATGCGCTGGAAGGGCTTTCGCAGCTGATGAACACCATTGCGCTCGTGCGGCAACATTTAAACAAGTCGCTGAAAGTGGAGGGCGTTGTGCTTACCATGTACGACGGGCGGTCACTTATCTCCAAACAGATCGCGGCCGAGATCAAAAAGTATTTTTCGAAAAAGCTGTACGAGATCGTCATTCCGCGCAATATCCGCCTGTCCGAGGCGCCCAGCCACGGCAAGCCCATTCTGCTGCACGACCCCAAATGCATGGGGGCGCGCGCGTATGCCGCACTGACGGAAGAATTTTTGAAAAAAACCGAGGGAAAGGGAGAGTAACATATGGTAAAAGGACTTGGAAGGGGACTTTCGGCCCTGTTCAGCGACACGGAAGAGGCATACGAAAACGCGGCCGGTGCCGACGGTGCACAGGAGGGGGCCGGGGAGGTGGCGCTCGCCGATATCGTTCCCAACCCCAACCAGCCGCGCAAGGCGTTCGACGAAAACGCGCTGAACGATCTGGCCAATTCCATCAAAGAGCACGGCGTGATCATGCCGCTGGTCGTCAACAAAAACCCCGACGGCACGTACATGATCATCGCAGGCGAGCGGCGGTACCGCGCCGCCATCAAGGCGGGGCTTACCACCGTCCCCGTGATCGTAAAGGAGTTGGGCGAGCGGGAGATCCAGGAAATTTCCCTTATCGAAAACCTGCAGCGCGAAGACCTCAACCCCATCGAAGCGGCGTACGGCATGAAGCGGCTGATGGAGGAATTCGGCCTGACGCAGGAGCTGCTGGCAGAGCGGCTGGGCAAATCTCGCCCCGCCATTGCCAACACCATGCGGCTGCTTTCGCTGTCCGAAGAGGTGATCGCTCTCGTGCGGGAGGGAAAGCTCTCGTCCGGGCACGCGCGCACGCTGGTGCCTATCGCCAAAGAGGCGCAGGCGCAGTTGGCCGCCGAGTGCGTTAAAAACGGTTGGTCCGTGCGCGAAATGGAGCGCGCGGTCAAGCAGTATTTAAATCCGCCCGAGGTGCTCGCGCAGGAAAAGGAGAAGAAAAACGCCCTGGCCAGCGCAGAGCTGAAGCACCTGGTAGAGCGCCTGCGTACCACCTTAAAGACCAAGGTCTCGCTGATCGGCACCGATAAAAAAGGGCGCATCTATATCGACTATTACACGCGGGACGACCTCGACCGCATCAGCGAGCTGCTGGATATCCTCGATCGCATGGAGTAACGCCGCACCGCGGCGCGAGGGGGGGGGCGTGTCTGCCTTCGGCGCGTTGCGCACGGGCATGGCGCGGCGGCCTGTCTTTTGCGGCGCGGGGGGGGGGGGGGGCCCGCGCTCGGCGGTGCGCCGGCGCGCGGGGGGGCGTGGCGCGCGGTCGCGGGCGCGGCGAGCGGGCG
>CALVPS010000038.1 GCA_944354035.1 uncultured Clostridia bacterium
TTTAACAAAAGCGACGGGTTCCACCGCATCGGCGGCGCAGACGGTATCGCCGATGTTGATCTTTTCCAGACCGGAAAAGCATACGATATCGCCCGCCGCGGCCTGCGCGCACGCCACGCGGTTCAGCCCCTCTATTTCGTACAGATTCACGATCTTCCCGCGCAGCTGAACGTCGGGATGATTGTAGTTGCACACCGCCACTTCGGCGCCCTGCCGGGCTATGCCGCGCTCCACTCTGCCGATGCCGATGCGGCCGACGTACTCGTTATAGTCGATGGATGAGACCAACAGCTGCAGCGTTCCCTTCTCGTCCACCTCCTGTGGCGGGAAATGGGAAAGGATGGTGTTGAACAGCGGCTTTAAATCGGTCCCCGGCCGGTCAGGGTCGAGCGAAGAGGTCCCGTCGCGCCCCGAACAGAACACAATGGGACTTTCGATCTGATCGTCCGAAGCGTCCAGATCCATCAACAGTTCCAGCACCTCGTCGATCACCTCTTTTACGCGTGCGTCGGTACGGTCGATCTTGTTGACGACGATGATCAGCTTTAACCCCATCTCCAGCGCCTTTTGCGTGACAAAGCGCGTTTGCGGCATGGGACCTTCGGCCGCATCCACCAAAATCAGCACGCCCGAAACCATTTTTAATACGCGCTCTACCTCACCCGAAAAGTCGGCATGCCCCGGCGTATCGATAATATTGATCTTGACGCCGTTGTAGTGGATGGACGTATTTTTGGCAAGAATGGTAATACCGCGCTCACGTTCCAGCGCGCCGGAATCCATAACGCGTTCCTCCACCACCTGATTCTCGCGGAAGGTGCCGCCCTGTTTTAACATCTGATCGACCAACGTCGTCTTGCCGTGGTCGACGTGCGCAATGATCGCAATGTTGCGTAAATCTTCTCTCAGCATACTTACCTCGTTTTCCAAGCCATTATTGTAATACATTTCCCGCCATTTCGCAAGAAAATTCGCCCGCCGTGATAAAAAAAATTGCCCGTCCGGGCAATTTTTAAAAGGCTTTCGGGGAAAGATTGCGGTAGACGCAGAACCGGATGACGTATCCCCCGTCCTCCTGCGGGTCACTCTCCGAAACGAGGGAAAACGCGGGATCGGCGTCCAGATCGGGCGCAAACGCGTCTGCGCCGCCATCCGCCTCTACCTTGGTGACCAAAACCTCGGTGCAATACGGAATGAGCAGACGATACACGCTTGCCCCGCCGATGACAAACACGTCGTCCGCGGGATATTTTTTTACTTCTTTCAAAAGCGCCTCGGGCGAACGGACATGCACCGCGTCCGTCTCCAGGTCGTCGGGACACAGCACAATATTGATGCGGTTTTTTAAAGGTCTTCCGCCGGGAAAGGAGCGCAGCGTATTCAGCCCCATTACGACCGTCTTGCCGCTCGTCGTCTCGCGGAAAAATTTCATGTCTTTCGGAAGATGGAACATAAGGCCGTTGGAACGACCGATGCCCCACCGATTGTCGCAGTGAAAGATCGCTCTCATATCGCCACCGGGATCTTCGCCGCAAGCGGCGTGTATTCGTATTGTTCCAGGCGGAAACTATCCACCGTAAAGTCGTAAAAATCGGTAACGGATGGATCTACCCACAGCCTGGGTGCAGGTTTGGGCGGATTGTTTAAAATTTCTTCCACAATGGGAATGTGACGGTCGTACAGATGTGCGTCGGCAATAACATGCACCAGCTCGCCCGCCTTCAGGCCGCTGACCTGCGCGATCATGATCAGCAGCACCGCATACTGTACCACGTTCCAGTTGTTGGCCGTAAGCATGTCGTTGGAGCGCTGATTCAAAATGGCGTTGAGCGTATCGCCCGAAACATTAAAGGTCATGGAATACGCGCAGGGATACAGATGCATTTCGTGCAGATCGGCAAAATTATACAAATTGGTCATGATCCGACGCGAAGCGGGATTGTGCTTCAAATCGTACAATACGCGGTCCACCTGGTCGAATTCGCCCTCTTTGTACACGGCCTTTTGTGCCAGCTGATATCCGTACGCCTTGCCGATGGACCCCGTTTCGTCCGCCCAGCTGTCCCAGATGTGCGAATGCAGGTCGTGCACGTTGTTGCTCTTCTTTTGCCAGATCCATAAAATTTCGTCCACACACGACTTAAACGCGCAGCGGCGGATGGTCTGGATGGGAAATTCTTCCTGCAGGTTGTAACGGTTGACGATGCCGAACTTTTTTACGGTGTGCGCGGGAGTACCGTCCTCCCAACGCGGACGCACGGCGGCATTGGTATCCCACACGCCGTTTTGCAGGATGTCGCGGCAGTTATCGATAAATATTTGGTCTGCTTTGCTCATTGTCCTCTCCTTCGGCCGCGTTCGGCCGGCGGGCGCACTTCCCGCAGCACGCGGGCGCGTCACCCAAATACGATCGCTTACGCGTGCGCGGCGCGCAGACGCGCGCGCACGACATCCTCGCCGAGAATTTGCAGGATCGACCAGAGGTCGGGGCTGTTGGCGCGGCCGGTAAAAGCGATGCGCAGTACTTCCGCAACGTCGGCGACGCTGCCGCGATAAGCGGAAGGATCCGCCTTGAAGTCGCGCATTTCGGCGGCAAATCCAAGATCCGCCGCAATGATCTTGACCTTGGAAAACCACACCTGCGCATCGTCCGCGTGATCGTATGTCGCCGCAAACGCGTCCAACACGGCGTCGCGCGTTACGTCGTCCACGCGGTAGGCGTCGCGCTGTGCGGGAACGGCGTAAAAGTAGGCGATCTCGTTCAGCGTCTGCGCGGCGGTGATAAAATCTTTGCGGCGCTTTTTTCCGCCGATCCCCATGCACAGCGCAAGGACGCGTGAAAGCTTTTCTTCGTCCGCAAAGTACGCCTGCTGTTCCGGAGAACCGAACGCCTGCGCCCACTGCCTTAAAAAGTCGGCCATTTCCTCTACGGAAAGGCGGGAAAGCTCGTTTTTAGAGATGTCGTTCAGCTTATTTAAATCGAACAGCGCGCCGCTGCGGCTCATCTTGCCGATGCGGAAGGGAAACTCGGTCAACGGGGATTCGGGATGTTTGCCGTACCACTCCTCAAAGTCGGAATTGAGGAGGGTGAGCATATACACCTTCACCGCGCGCGGGTGATACCCTTCCCGTCTGTAAAAGGCGAGCGAAAGTTCGGGATCTTTGCGCTTTGAGAGCTTGCGGCGGCTTTCGCCGTCCATCTTCATCAGCGAACAATTGTGCCCGTACTTGGGGCGGCGGAAGCCCAAAACGTCGAACAACTCCAAATGGATGGGCAATGAGGCAAGCCACTCTTCCCCACGCACCACCAACGTCGTGCGCATCAGATGATCGTCGATCGCGTGCGCAAAATGATAGGTCGGGATCCCGTCCGATTTTAAAATGACTACGTCCTGGTCGTTTTCCGGCACCGTGATCTCCCCTTTGATCTCGTCGCGGAAGATATGTTTTACGGCGGGGTCGCCCTGCGAGCGCAGCCGGATGACGTACGGCTTCCCCGCCGCCAGCGCGGCATCGATCTCCTCTTCGGTCAGATCGCGGCACCTGGCGTACCGCCCGTAATATCCCGTAACTTGTTTTTCGGCCGTCTGACGCTCGCGCAGCCGGGCGAGATCCTCCTCCGTGCAAAAACAGGGATACGCCCTGCCGCGCGCAATGAGGTCTTTTGCATACGCGCGGTATATGGGTGCGCGCGCACGCTGATAGTACGGCCCGTAGGCATTCGGGCCGTCGATCTCGGCCCCCTCGTCGAAGCGGATATCAAAATAGCGAAGCGCCTCGATCACGGCCTCGACCGCGCCGTCTACCTTGCGCTTTAAGTCGGTATCCTCTATCCGCAAGTACAGTACGCCGCCGCTCTGATGGGCGATGCGCTCGTTGGCGATGGCCACAAACAGGTTTCCCAAATGGATAAATCCGGTGGGCGAGGGCGCCAGGCGTGTCACCGCGGCCGAGGGTGCCAGGCCGCGCGGCGGATACTGCGCCTCGAACTGTTCCGGGGGCGGATAGTCGCCCGGAAGCAGCCGTTCTGCAAGTTTTTGAAAGTCCATGTACGTTCTCCACAGGTGGATTTTTTATTGTTCGGCCGACAGCAGGCGCAGCGTATCGGGCGCGATCTCGGCAAATCCGTTTTCCACGTCGTGCACCAGGGCGACCGCTCGCTCCAAAAGCGGCGTGGGGACGCCGAACGTCTGCCCCGCGCGCACGGCGGCGCCCGCCACGAAGTCGACGTCGCAGCGCTTGCCCGCACAAAGGTCGCGCAGCATGCCGGAACGCGTATCGCTATAGCGGCGCATGGCGACGGGGAGCAGCAATCCCGCGAATTTTCCGCCGAACACACGGAACAGATCGTGTCCGTTCAGCGGCAGCGTGCGGCAGCCGGCGGCTCTTGCCACGGAAAACACCTCGCGCATCAGCGCAAGCGCAAGCCGTTTATGCTTTTTAGCAAGTTTTCCGAATGAGAGACCGCTTAAGGCAGACAGCGTTGAAAAGGAGGCGTTTACCGCCAATTTGGCGAAGCGGAGCTCGGCAAGATCCCCCACCGTCACTTCCCCCGCGCGCCTGAAAAAAGGCAGCAGCTCCTGCAGGCGCTCCCCCTTACCGAAGGCGCCCAGCGCAAGATGAAAACCCGTATCGCTGGTCACGCGGACCACGCCCGGCGCCTCCTGTTCGGCGCTCCACGACAGTGCACAGCCATATATGCGGTCCTTCCCGAACACCGCCGCAAGCCCTGCCTCCGGAAGGCCGTTCTGCACGGTGACCAGCATGCCGTCATCTTTTAAAAACGGCTTTAAAAACAGCGACGCGGCGTGATTTTCACGCTGGCGGACCGCAAGGATGATCACGTCGTAGCTGCCCGTCATATCGGTCGGCAGCAACGCCTTTACCCGTACGGCGCGATTGTACGTTCCCACCAGACGCGCGCCGTACTCGTTCATCGCGGCCACACTCTGCGCGTTGTGCGTAATAAAATCGAGAGACAGCTCGTCCAACAGCACGCCGAGCGATATTCCCATCGCCCCGGCGCCGTAAATACACATTCTCATAGGCTATACTTCCATTCCAACGGCCGCGGCGATGGCCGCAACCGTTTCGTCGATCGTCTGCCCGTCGCAGGAAACGGTCACGTCGGCATACCGCTCGTACAGAGGGGTCCGTTGTGCATAAAGTTCTGCAAGCGTGCGCACGCTGCCGCGCATCACCACGCCGCGCAGCACGGGATCGGGTACCCTGCGCGCGACCTCGCCCTCGCTCAGCCGCAGATAGACGACCGTCCCCATGCTCTTTAAATGCTGCATGGCGCGCGGAAGATAGCACACGCTCCCGCCCGTCGCAATGACGCAGCGCTGCGCGGCGATCCCCGCGTTGACGCGCTCCTCGATCGCAAGAAAGCCTTCCGCGCCCTCGCGCTCGATGATCCGAGAGAGCAGCGCTCCCTGTTCGCCCTGTATGATGAGGTCGGTATCGATAAATCCGTACCCGATGCGCTTTGCCAACAGCACGCCGGCGGTACTCTTGCCCGAGGAGGGCATACCGATCAGGATCAGATTCTTCATGTCCTTCCATTATATCGTATCGCAGGCAAAAAGTCAATTGCAAACGGCGCGCAAATAACCGCCGCGCAAAAATTCCCCGCCAATTATTTTTTAAAACGCATGCAAAAAAACTTGTGTTTTAACGGAGGATATGGTATACTTTTCTGCGTATTTGCAAAAAAACGAATAAAAGGATATCAACAGAATGCTTTTTGCTTTGCTTGTCGACCCGAGTACCCCGTTCCCCAACGACGCCGTACGCAACGCGTATTTCGGGATCAATCTTACCCTGATCATTTTAATGGCACTTGCGGCGATCGCCGCCATCATCCTTGTACTTATCCAGCCCGGCAATTCCCAGGGCATCGATGCGCTCGGCGGCTCCAGCGAAACCTTCTACGGCAAAAACAAGGGCAGATCCAGCGAGGCCAAGTGCAAGATCGGCACCATCGTATGCCTCTCCGTTTTGGCGGTATTGGCCATTGTGTTCTTTATTTTGCAGATCTCGTCGATTTGGCTGAGCTGATTCGACATCGTAACAACCGAACGGGCGGCGCAAGCAGCCCGTTTTCTGTATTCCACGCATAGACGCATTCAACTGTCACCATGGACGTAAAACAAACGATTTATCACAAGATCGTCGACGGGTCCTTTGCTCTGCTGACCGACGACGAGATCGTACACAAATTAAAGCTTAAAGGAAGACCTGCCGCACGCCTGCGCGACATGCTGCGCGCGTTGTGCGCAGAGCATAGACTGCTGCGCGACTTGCGCGGCCGCCTGGGAACAGCGGAGCAGTTCGGTGCGATCCGCGGCACGCTTTCGGGCAACGAGCGCGGCTTTGGCTTTGTCGTCCCCGACGACCCGGCCGCGGACGATCTGTTCATCCCCCACCGCGCCCTGCACGGCGCCTACCACGGCGACACCGTACTGGCCTTTCGCAAACCGGGGAGGGGCGCCGGCGACGAGGGAGAGATCCTCTCCGTTTTGCAGCGCGGACGCTCATCGCTCGTCGGGACCTTCCGCCGCGAACGCAACGGCGGCTATGTGCATCCGGACGAAAAAAAGTTCCACGACGACATCTTTATCCCCTCCGACCGCTGCAACAACGCGGAGGAGGGCGCTAAAGTCGTGGTAAACATCGTCGCGTACGACGAGCGCTCGCCGCGCGGTGAGATCGCCGAGATCTTGGGGAAGGGCGGCGACTTCTTTGTGGAAGAGCGCGCCCTGATCCGCGGTCACGAGCTGACCGAGACATTCCCGGACGACGTCATTACCGAGGCGGAGCGCCAGGCAAGGCGCATTCCCGAAGAGAGCCTTGCGGGAAGAGAAGATCTGCGCGACCGGCTGATCATTACCATCGACGGCGAGGATACCCGCGACATTGACGACGCGATCTCGCTGGAAAAACGCGACGGACTGTACTTTTTGGGCGTGCATATCGCCGACGTCTCGCACTATGTTGCGCGCGGCGGCGTTATCGACCGCGAGGCGTATCGTCGCGGCACCAGCGTCTATTTCCCCGACCGCGTGCTGCCCATGCTGCCGACGGCGCTTTCCAACGATATCTGTTCGCTGAACGAGGGCGTTACGCGGCTGACCCTGTCGTGCCTGATGACGATCGACGGGCGCGGCAACGTCGTCCGCCGCAAGATCGTTCCCTCTGTCATCGTATCGCGCCACCGCATGACGTATACCCAGGTGACGGCGATCGCCGAAGGAGACGCCGCCATGTGCGAAAAGTATGCCGATCTCACCCAGATGATCGCCGACGCCGTGGAGCTGACCCACATTCTGCAGCGCGCACGGGAAGCGCGCGGCGGCATTGCGCTGGACATTAAAGAGGCAAAAATTTTGTATGAGAACGGGACGATCAGCATTCCCGATTACAAGCGCACCGTTTCGCACGAGATGATCGAGCAGTTTATGGTACTTGCCAACGAGAGTGTGGCGACGGAGATGACCGAACGCGGCATGCCGTTCATCTACCGTATTCACGAGCGGCCGAGCGAGGAAAAAGCGCGCGACTTTTTGACCTTTTTGCGGGAAGCGGGTATCGACGCAAAGTTCGACCCCGAACGCGTTTCACCGTCCGACTATAAAAAGCTGCTGGATTCGCTGAAAGATTCTCCCCTGTACCCACTGGTCAACCGCGTCATGCTGCGCTCGATGATGAAGGCGATCTACTCGCCGGAGAACGCGGGGCACTTCGGGCTGGCCTCCGCCTGCTATTGCCACTTTACCTCTCCCATCCGCCGCTATCCCGATCTGTGCATCCACCGCATCATCAAGGAAAGTCTGCGCGATCCCGCGCGCGCCGAAACCTCCTACCGGACATTTGTAAAGGACGCGGCGGTCCGCTCCTCCGCCTGTGAAAAAAATGCGACGGAGGCGGAACGCGATGTCGACGCCCTGTACACCGTGGCATATATGCAGGACAAGATCGGCGAAGAATATACGGCAAGTATCTCCGGCGTGACCTCGTTTGGATTATTTGCCGAATTGAAGAACACCGTAGAGGGCTTTATCCCCATCGAAACGCTGCCGGAAGACGGCTATGTGTTTGTGGAAGAACGCTTTTTGCTGCGCGGAACGCGCAATGCCTTCCACCTGGGCGAAGCCGTCCGCATAAAGGTGGCGGGCGTGGATTGGGGCGCACGGCGCGTGCAGTTTTTGCTTTTGGGAAAAGAACCGTAAACCCGCCATGCGTCGCGGCCGCGGCTGCCTCTTCGGCCGACGCCCCCACTCGCGGCGGACACAACCGTGACAACGAATATGATAAAAGTGATCGCATATAACAAATCCGCCTCGTTTGAATATTTTATCGAGGAGAAATACGAAGCCGGGATCGTGCTGGAGGGCAGCGAGGTAAAATCGCTGCGCGCCGGTCGCGCCTCGCTTGCGGAGAGCTTTTGCGAGCTCCGCAGCGGCGAAGTGTATTTAAAAAACATGCACATCGCCCTCTATGACAAGAGCGGCGCATTTTCTACGCGCGATTCGCGCAAAGAGCGCAAACTTTTACTGCACAAAGGCGAGATCGCAAAAATTTCGGGCAAAGTCAATGCGCGCGGGTACACGCTCGTTCCGCTGCGGCTGTATTTTAAGGACGCTTTGATAAAGGTTGAGATCGCCCTGTGCAAGGGTAAACACACCTACGATAAAAAGCAGGCGCTGGCCGACCGCGACGCAAAACGCGCCGCCGACCGCGCCGTAAAGGAAATTTTCCGTTAGGAGGCCCCATGAAACCCTATAAGATCGATACGCTGTGCGTACAGGCGGGATACACACCGCAGACGGGCGAGAGCCGCATCCCCCCCATTGTGCAGAGCACTACCTTTTTTTACGGCGATACGCAGACGATGGCCGACCTGTTCGACTTAAAGCGCGAAGGCTTTTTTTATTCTCGCCTGGCAAACCCCACCGTGGACGTGCTGGAAAAGCGCGTCGCCGCGCTGGAGGGCGGCGTCTGCGCGATCGGATGCGCTTCGGGCATGTCGGCGCTGCTGCTGACCGCCATGACGCTGTGCGAGGCGGGCGACAATATTGTAACGGCAAGCGAAATTTACGGCGGGACGTTTAACCTGTTTTCGGTCACCCTGGCCAAATTCGGCATTCAGGCGCGCTTTTTTGACGCCGACGCCCCCATGGAGGAGATCGAAAAAAAGATAGACGACAAGACGAAATTCGTCTTTGCCGAAACCATCTCCAACCCCTCGATCGTCATTCTCGACTTCGATAAACTTTCTACGATCTGCAAAAGACACAATGTACTGCTGGTGGTAGACAATACGCTGGCGACCCCCGTTTTATGCCGTCCGCTTACGCTTGGCGCCGATATCGTGATCCACTCCACCAGCAAGTATTTTGACGGCCATGCCGCCGCGCTGGGCGGGATGATCGTGGACGGCGGCACCTTCCGCTACAAGAATAACGCACGCTATCCCGCTTTCAACGCGCCGGACGAGAGCTATCACGGGCTGGTATATGCCGATCTGCCCGTTGCCTTCGGCACCAAGTGCCGTGCGCAGATGATGCGCGACACGGGCGCGATCATGAGCCCGCAAAACGCCTTTTTGACCTATTTGGGCAGCGACACGCTGGCGCTGCGCATGGAACGCCACTGCCGCAACGCCGAAAAGGTGGCCGCCTGGCTGCTTTCGCACCCCAAAATCGAATGGGTGCGCTACGCAACGCTCCCGACGGACGCCCATCACGCGCTGGCACAAAAATATCTGCCGAACGGCACGGGCGGCATGATGAGTTTCGGCATCCGCGGCGACGCAAAGACCTGTGCGCGCTTTATGGAGAGCCTGCAGCTCGCTACCCAGGAGACGCACGTTGCCGACGCGCGCAGCTGCGTTCTGCATCCCGCCTCCTCCACCCATCGCCAGCTGACCGGATCGCAGCTGCGCGAAGCGGGCATTGCCCCTAACCTGGTTCGCCTTTCCGTCGGGATCGAAAACGCCGACGACATCATTGCCGACCTTGCGCAGGCGCTCGATCGGATCTGACCCTGCCGGATACGGCCGGCGGACCGCACCGCCATACCACTCTCGCAAAAGAAGGTGATCGCATATGCCTATCGTTATCGACCGCAACATTCCGGCCTATTCGATATTGA
The DNA here is from genome assembly GCA_944354035.1 of uncultured Clostridia bacterium. Lineage (GTDB taxonomy): Bacteria > Bacillota > Clostridia > Christensenellales > Borkfalkiaceae > Gallimonas. The sequence continues at coordinate 10,156 of CALVPS010000038.1, forward strand.
AGGACGAGCGCATTTTTGTAATGGACAAAGAACGGGCGACTTCGCAGGACATCCGCCCGATCGAAATTGCCATACTCAACCTTATGCCCACCAAAAAGGAGACGGAAACGCAGTTCATGCGGCTGCTGTCCAACTCTCCGCTGCAGGTGAACATTACGCTGATCCACACCGAGAGCTACCGCTCGCGCAATACCGAAGCGGAATATTTAAGCCGCTTTTATAAGCCGTTCGAAAGCGTAAAGACACGCCATTTCGACGGCATGATCGTCACGGGCGCCCCCGTCGAGGACATGGACTTTTGCGACGTGGCCTACTGGAAGGAACTGACGGCACTGTTCGACTGGACCAGGAGCAACGTCACCTCCACTATTTTTATCTGCTGGGGCGCTATGGCTGCCCTGTACTACTTTTACGGCATCGCGAAACATCCCCTTCCGCGCAAACTGTTCGGCGTATTCGCACACCGTAAAACCGTATGCGACACGCCCGATCCACTGATGCGCGGCATCTCGGACGAATTTCACATGTGCCACTCGCGCCATTCCACCGTACGCGAAGCGGATATCCGCAAAGATCCGCGTTTAAAAATTCTTGCATCGTCGCACCGCGCGGGCGCCGCGATCGTCAGCAACGGCGATCACAGCCAGGTTTTTGTGCTCGGTCACATGGAATACGACCGCGACACACTGAAAAAAGAGTACGAACGCGACCTTGCCAAGGGACTACCCATCGAAAAACCGTTTTGCTATTTTTCCGATAAAGACTGCACGGCGATCAACATGAATTGGTCCTCTACCGCCAATCTTTTTTACAACAACTGGCTGAACTTTGTCTATCAAACGACGCCCTACGAATTTTAACGCGCCGCCCGGCCGATCGTATCGGCCTGGGCCCGTACCAACCCATGGAAAACGGAGCCCGGCTCCGTTTTTTATTTTACCCGATCGCATCCTGCATCGTCATGCCCTTCTTGAATCCGAACTTCGCAAACTTTTCGACAATCTCGTCTTTGAGCACGGAGGCAAGCAGCGCTTCCATGCTCTCGCGCAGCGCCTTTTTCTTCCTTCTCGCTTCCCCGCTCTTTATGCCGCCTTTTGCCCCGCGTTCTCGTGCTTCGCTCGTGCTTGGGGGCGATAAATTATCTATATTCGGCACATCGCTCAACTCCTTTTTGGCATGAAAAAAGCACCTTGCCAAACGGCTTGGTGCTTCCTTGTTAAATTGCTTATTTTATGCTTTGGGCAATGGCTCGCCCCAGATGTTCAATCCTTTTTCCACAAGTTCTTTCGCCTGTCTGATTGTAACAGGATTAGATGATTCTTTTTCATCCAACCCCAGTTCATTCTCATATCCTAAAAAAGTCCAATCGCATTTCGGACAATCGTCAAACGAACCACCTTCAAATTCTGTCCCGCAAATTGGGCATTTTACTTTACTGCTCATCTAACGCATCTTGCCTCCTTATACGTTCAAATTCCTTTCTCGTCTTTTTCAAAAACGTGTGTATTGCACCATTGCTTGAAACAACCATGAGTTGTGTTTTCTCTTCATAGCGATAGAATCTGCCTCTTTCTTTGCTGTAATACAATTTCCCCTTATCGCTGTTGAAAAACGAAACAGCAGCCTTTTCATACTCCTGCATGTTTTTGAAACCCATTTCTTTGGCGTGACGCTGATGGTGTTTCGTCTCCAGCCGATTAAACCCTGTCGCAGGTTCATGCCGCTTCTGCGGCGGAGCGTCTGCTTCCGAATCGTCGGAATAAATACTGACTGCTTCGCGCAGTTTTTCGCCGGCCGACGTATCTTTATCCGTAAACTTCCCGTCATTGCCGCGCGGATGATCCTGTTCCCGAAACATCTGCTTTTCTCCATAAGAAAAGCGCCTTTATTGTAGCACACCTTCCGCAGGCTGTCAATATCGGCGCTTGAAATTCATCCGGGGGAATGTTTCCACTCCCCCGGCGGTTCGATTTGTTCTTCCAAATGCCAATGCAGACCATATTTCGCTTTTTTAGGTTCTTCTCTCGTCATACTTAAATCAGTTCATTTGTCGTTTTTTTTGCATAAAAAAATCTTAAACCCACTCAATTTTATCTTTGAATGAATTTAAGATCGCTGGCTTTAGAGGATAAAAATGCTACCTTGCCATTTGCTCCACAAACTATGTGTATATTATAGCAAAGTTTGTAAATGCCGTCAATGATTTGCTTGCCTGAGTACATACAGTTACGCTTTTTTCTCTTGATTTTTACGTTGTCCACTAAAAAATTTTTAAACAATAACTTTTATGCTATTGATATATTGCTAAAGATAAACTGAGATTTTCTTAGCCTGTCATTTTACGCTTTTACGGTATGGACATCAAAATGACTTCCTGCTGCCGAGATCGGTCCGCGCGTATCCACGTCGTGTATGGCGAAAACATCGGCGTTATTGACATCGCACGAGCAAAATGCTTGAAGGCGACCTGCCGAACAAAGCGTTGAAGATCGTTCAGGAATGAGCGGGCATACACGCGACGCCCTGCTTACCGTGTGAAAACGCAAAACATTACACTGCTCCCGCCCATCGAATAACTTAAAGGAGGTTTTGTTATGTTTCATAAGATCACGTCACTCGCAACGCTACCCGATTATATTTTGCTCGTCGGGTTTGCAAACGGCGAATACAAACCGTTCGACTTAAAACCGCTCATGGACAAATATCCGCCTTTTGCCACTTCGAAAGACGTGGACGGCTTATGGCTTATATGAACAAGCCAAGATAGATACGGGTGGGTACGGGATCGTCTGGAACAACGACCTCGATATTTCCGCGGAAGGAATTTACGTAAAGGGCGTTGTCTGCACTGCGCCCGATAACATCGAAAAATTCAGGCACAGCATTCTTTCCGCCCTCACAAAGGCGCGGCGGGACGCAGGGCTTTCGCAAAAACAGCTTGAAATTCTTTCAGTCATTGCACAGCCGTGTATTGCCCGTACCGAAAAAGGCACGACAGACCCGAAACTCTCCACCCTTTTGAAAATGCTCGAACCGCTCGGTCTGACATTATCCATTACAAGCATTTACCCCCCCCCGGCAGCGGCTTTCGGCCGCTGCCGTTACCTTTTATTCCTAATAAGTGAAATACTCCCGCACAAGTTCTTTGCCGCCGCTCTCCTTGGCAATGCCGCCCTCAATGAGATATGCCATATCGCAGAGCGCTTCGGCGCAGCGCACATCGTGAGTAATTGTTATCATCGTGTTGCCAGTCTGTTCGTGGAGCTTGTTGAGGATCTCCACCATCTGGCAGAGCCCGTCGTAGTCCTGCCCCACCGTCGGTTCGTCCAATAAAAGTACTTCGGGAGCGCACGCGACGACCGCGGCTATGGAAACGCGCCTTTTCTGCCCTTCGGAGAGCGACTGCGGGTGGCGGTGCCACAAGTGTTTAATACCGAAAAGTTCGGCAATATGCTCGGCATATTCGGGCGACGGTGCGCCGAAGTTTATCTCCTTTTCCACCGTCGGCATAAAGAGCTGGTAGTCTGGATTCTGATACACCACGCCCACCTTTTTGAACCAGGCGCGGCTGCCGCGCGGTTTTTGTTTGAACTTTTCGTCGATATACTGCGTGATGGTGCCGCCCGTCGGCTTATAAAGCCTTGCGATGAGCCGCATGAGCGTAGTCTTTCCGCAGCCGTTTTCACCGAGGAAAACCGTTCTGCCGCCCTTCGGAATTTCAAGCGATAT
>CALVPS010000039.1 GCA_944354035.1 uncultured Clostridia bacterium
GGAGCTTCTGGCCGGACTTGAACCGGCGACCTATTGATTACGAATCAATCGCTCTACCGACTGAGCCACAGAAGCATTATACGCGTGACACAGCTTACAACGCTTATTTATTATATGAGAAAGAATAAAAAAAAGCAAGCGATTTTTGACGTTGTTTTTATATTTTTTTGCGAGCAGAGAGAAACACGCGCAGCCGCCCGGGAAGGACCTCTGCCGTCAGTGCGCCCTGCGGGCCCCGTTCGCCGTCCGACGACCACACAACATCCGGCTCGGTGTCAAAGGAAAACCGCTGTCCCCGCAAAAACAAAATATCCTTTCGCCTGCAGCGCAGGCCGAACAGCAGCAGACAGGCCAGCGAAACATACGCCCGCAGCCGACCGAATGCCGTGTGCGCATCCCGGCGGATGACGGCGACCTCCGTAAGGCCGTCGGCCATGCTCGCCCTACGGTTGGCGGGAAAGCCCGCCACATAACGACCGTTCAGCACCATCGCAAGCACCGCCTGTACAGAGCAAGTACGGCCGTCGCATGTGACGCGCACGGGAAACACGCGAAAGCGCATTTCGTGTTTTAAGCACTCCGCCGCATATGCCCATATCCCCAGCCGACGTTTGCGCCGTTGCGGCGTAGCGTACGCGGCGCGCGTAAATGCCCCGGCCGCGGCAATGTACATACAGGATCTTTCGCTGTTGAGACGCAGACAGTCGACGCGCCGTTCGCACCCCGTTACGATCGTCCGCAGCGCGCCCCGCAAGCGGCGCGGGATGCCGAGAGAACGCGCAACGTCGTTAGACGTCCCTGCGGGCAGATACCCGACGGGCACGTCACACCCCTCCAATCCCTGCAGCACGCGATAAAACGTCCCGTCGCCGCCGGCAAACACAATGGTATCGTATCGCCGTGCTCCGTCGCGCACGCGCGACTCCAGGTCGTCGGCGTCATGTGTGCGGACCACGTCCACATGCGAAAATTTTTGCAGAAGCGCACGGCAGATGACCGGAAGACGACGGCCGATCCTCCCCCTTCCGCTCGCCGGATTGTACAAAAACAGGCAGGTCATATTTCTATTATATCCCTTTCGGACGCATACGACAAAACTCCGGGCAAAAATAACACGGCAAGCGATCCGCTTTTCTACAAGAGAAGTCCCCGGCGCATGCGGTACGGCCGCAGACAAACGCAGCAACGAAACGAACGCGCTGCGCCGGGCATTCCGCGCGTTGAACTATCGCATGGCGAGATCCGCGCGCTTGCGCCTCCGCAAAATATCGCCCGGCGAGAGCGGCACGGAACAGGCGAAGGAATAACGCTCCTGTACGCGCTTTGCGTCTGCGCAGACCGCCCCCACGCCGTCGCGCAAGTCCGTAACACGTACCGACGCCGCAAACTGCGGCCCGGGCGACAGCACTTCCAGCACATCCCCCTCGTAAAAGCGATTGCGCATTTCGGCAACGGCGCGCCCGCACTGCCACCCACGGACGACGGCGATAAACTCGCATGTGCCCTCCTGCTGCGAACCGTCCCGCAGCACGGTATCTTCCCGCGCGCCGAAGGCATATGCCTCGGTATAGGCGCGGTGCGCCGCACACTCCAACTCGTCGGCCGAACACTTCGGGTCGCCGCCGTCCAACAGGCGGCGATAGGCATTGACGACGGTAGCCAGGTAGTATTCGCTCTTCATGCGCCCTTCGATTTTAAACGAGGAGACGCCCGCCCCCTCCAGCGCGGCGAGCCGGGCGCTCATATTCAGATCCTTGCTGTTCAGCAGATAGGTCCCGCGAGCGTCCTCTTCTACCGCGTACCAACCCTCGCCGCCCATATCGCTCTGTACGCGGTACCGCCAGCGGCACGCCTGTACGCACGCGCCGCGATTGGAAGACCTTTGCGCCATGTAGTCGGAAAGATAGCACCTGCCGCTGTACGAAATACACATTGCGCCGTGTACAAACGCCTCCAATTCCAATCCGGGAACCGCGGCATGGATGGCCGCGATCTCCGCTACGGAAAGCTCGCGGGCGAGCACAACGCGGCTTGCTCCAAGCGACTGCCACAGCGCCGCCGCGCGGGCATTTGTGGTGTTTGCCTGCGTGGAGATATGAACGCAGAGCCCGGGCGCTGCCTCGCGGCAGAGCGAAAATACCCCGGGATCGGAGACCAGCACCGCATCCGCCCCAACTGCGGCCAAATACCGAACATATTCCCGCAGAGCGGAAAAATCGCCGTCGCGGGCGAAGATATTGACGGCGACATACACCTTTTTGCCGCGCGCGTGAGCAAAGGCGATGCCTTCGGCCAGCTCGTCATCGGTAAAATTATCGGCAAAGGCGCGCAGCGAAAAATTTTTGCCGCCCACATATACGGCGTCTGCCCCAAAGTACAGGGCGCACCGCAATTTTGTTAAATTTCCCGCAGGGGCCAGCAGTTCCGGCTTCATTCATCCCTCCTCGGCATATCCCGCCGCCATGTCCGCGATCGCACAAAAGAACGCCGACGCAGATGCGGCGGCAGGAAAAGCATGGCGCGATCCTATGCGTCTACGTCACCGATTCTGCGCGCCACGGCAAGACCCTTTCCGACCCGCAAAATTTGTGCGGAAAAACCGCCGTCCGCAAACAGGTCCTCTAAAAATTCTTCGATATGGCGCGCCAGCATTTTGCGCTTGGGGGGAACGCCGTCCGCAAACAGCAGCACGTCGTCCGCAAACAGCACGCCGCCGACGGCCAGCAGCCGCCTGCACTCCGGCAAAAAGCGGCGGTACTGCACCTTTGCGGCGTCCAAAAAAATGATGTCGAACGGCCCTTCCAGCATGGGCAGGATCTCGGCCGCCTCACCCTCGAAGAGGGTCGCGCGATCGTTCAGATCGAAGGCGCAAAAATTGGCGCGTGCGGCAATGCAGCGCTGCGGATCGCGCTCGATGCCGACCGCGTGCGCCGCGGAGTGCAACAGCAAAGCGACGGACGTAAGTCCCCGGCCCGCGCCGATCTCCAGAATGCGCGCCGCGGGGCGCTCCCGCACTTCGTTCAGCAAAACGGCGAGGACATCGTCGCTCGCCGTAGGATCGCGTTCCCGCATTGCCGCCGCCCGCAGGGCGGCGAGTTGTTCCTTTCGGTCGTTCATGGTACCAACTGCAAAAACAGCTCGTGAAGGTGCGCCGCGTCCAGCCCCTCTGCAAGAAAGGCGGGCTTTGCCCCGAAATGCGGCGCCAGGAGCGGCATGCCCGCAAGACAGACACGCGACGCGGGCGTATCTTTGAGGAAGAGCCGCCCGTTCTCGATCGTTCCGATATACCGTTCCCGAAAATACACCAGCCACTCCCCCATCATGGAGCGAATCCGTACCTCCGGAACGCCCTCGACGAGGGCAAGCGCGGCACCTTTCGGAGTCCCCATACTTTTTTCTCCTTGCCCCGCTCGAGACGACATTTTTTTCTGCGCGCACGGCCCGTTCGCCAAACTCTTTTCCAATGAGAACATTTTGGCGATATGCTGACATGATGCAAAAAAAGGCGGCGCTGCATTATGCCTTTTGCCGCTCTCGAAGCTTTCTCGACAAGGTGAAGACGCGGGCGCTGCAAAGGTTGAGAACTACCCGCGCAGAGAAAAATCGAATGCAGCGCCAAACGAACGTCCTGGTTTTCTTAAACTTACAACGGTTTCTTTCATCCGTCTGAAAAAAAGTGCGAACTATATTTCCTGCACGACGGGCAAGATCATGGGCGATTGCTTGGTCTTTTTAAACAAATACGATTTGACCGAGCGGCGGATGGCGGCGGAGAGGTCGGAGGCGGTCGCATGCGACCCCGCGCTCTCGATGGCCTTTTCCACCACCTCTTTTAAGTCGCGCATGTCGCCGCGCGCGTCCGAAAACACAAACCCGCGGCTCTCGATGATGGGTTCGTCCAACAAAGCGCCCTTGGAGACGCACACGCCGATGACGAACAGGCCCTCCTCCGACATGCGCAGACGGTCTTTTACCGCCTCGCTCGTGCCGTAATCCTCAAAGCCGGCGCCGTCGATGAGGCGCGCCCCCGCAGGGAAACTTTCGCCCTGCTTTAACGAATCGTCCGTCACCTCGGCGCAGGCGCCGATCTCCGGGATAAAGATCTGCGCCGGCTTCATGCCCAGTGCCTGCGCCAGCAGCGCATGACGCTTTAAGTGGCGATATTCGCCGTGGATGGGGATAAAAAACTTGGGAGAAAGCAGCGTATGCATGATCTTATGCTCTTCCTGGCAGGCATGTCCCGAAACATGGATCTTTTCCAGGCTTTCGTACACGACGTTAGCGCCCTTTTGATATAAATTGTTGATCACACGGTAGATCATGCGCTCGTTCCCGGGAATGGGGCTGGCGGAGATGATGATCGTATCGTTCGAGCCGATGGTCACCTTGTTGAACTCGCCCGAGGCCATGCGCGTCAGGGCGCTCATCGGCTCGCCCTGCGACCCCGTGGAGATGATGACGATCTCGCGGTCGAAGAAATTTTTTGTCTTTTCCACGTCCACCAAAACCCCTTCGGGGATGGTGATCTCGCCGATCTTGGCGGCCGCTTCCACCACGTTGAACATGCTCCTGCCCGAGAGCGCGACCTTGCGGCGGTACTTTACCGCGATATCGACGATCTGCTGCAAGCGATGCACGTTGGAGGCAAACGTGGCAATGATCAGCCTGCGGTCGGCGTTTTCGGCAAACAGGTGCTCGAGCGTGGTGCCGACCACCTTTTCGCTCATGGTATAGCCGGGACGTTCGATGTTTGTCGACTCGCCCAGATACAGCAGCACGCCCTTCTTCCCGTATTCGGCGATCTCGGCAAGGTCGATGGGCTGCCCCGCCACGGGCGTAAGGTCGATCTTATAGTCGCCGCTGTGGAAGATGATGCCGTACGGCGTTTCGACGGCCAGCGCGACCGCACCTGCAATGGAGTGGTTGACGTTGACGAAGTTTACCGTAAACACGCCCGCCTTAACGCTGTCCTTGGGCTTTACCGTGCGCTCTACCACATTGTTCATGCGATGCTCGCGCAGCTTGTTGTCGACCAGCGCAAGCGTCAGCTTGGTACCGTAGAGGGGCGTTTTGGGATCGAGCTCCTTCATGAGATAGGGTACGCCGCCGATATGATCCTCGTGTCCGTGCGTCAAAAACACGCCGCGGATCTTTTGGCGGTTGTTGACGAGATAGGTGATATCGGGAAACACCAGATCGATCCCGGGCAACTCCTCCGTCGGGAAAATAATGCCCGCGTCGATAACGATGATGTCGTTGCCGTATTCGATGGCGGTCATATTTTTGCCGATCTCGCCCACGCCGCCGAAAAACAGCACCTTGACCGGCCGTTTTTTGGCGCGCTTGCCGCCCTTTTCGACCCGTTCGCTTTGCTGCGCAGGCGCGCGCCGCTTTTTTTCGGCGTTCTCCCGGGCGGGGCGTTCGCGCTTGACGTCTTCTTCTGCCGGGCGTTTTTTTTCGGCGCCCTCCTGCACGGCGGGGAGCTTGGTCCCTTTCCCCTTGGCGCGCGAACGACGGCGCGGCTTCAAGCCGGCCTCCTCCATCGCCTCGCGCGAGCGCAGGTCGTCCTGCGGATGTGCCTGCGTTTGGGCGGTGCGCGCCTTCTGGTCGCGATTGTACGCCTCGATACCGTTTAAAATGGCCAGTTCAATGGCGTCTATCGGCTTGTCTTGTTTGTTGCGATTGTCTTTTTCGTTATTCAAAAACTTCCCTCACTTTTCCGCGCCGCAAAAAACAAGATGAGAGAGCCGATAAAATCAGCTCTCTTTGGTTGCGGTCACACGCGGATGTCCGTTTGCCGATCAAAAATCGAGATCGGTCTTTTCTACAAGCGCCGTTTTGATGAGTCCCTCCGCCAACAGCTGCTCTTCGCTGCGGTAGGCAAACTCGCGCGAAAAATCTTCGGGCGGGCGGTCCTCTTTTACGGCCCCCAACGTCTCCATCAGCATTTCCACAAGGCGCAGCGCGCGCTTTAAGGCCACTTTGCTCTTGATTTTTACCATCATGGGCGTCTTTTCGTACATTTTGGTATCGCCCGCAAATTTCTGATGATAAACGCTGGACGGATACTCGTCGGGATTGAGCGCCAAATACAAGCACAGCGTACGCCCGCGCACCCCTACCTTGGCCACCGTTTCGCCCTGATACGAATATCGGTCGTTTGTCCAGCTGATCTGCGAATTGACCTTGCCGTACGCCAAAAAGGCATTTTTCAAATCGAAATAGTAGCCCTTTACCTCGTCGTCGCTTTCGATGATCTTGGCGCGGAAACTGCGCTTTAAACGGGTAAACACGTCGGCATCGCCCGCAAGCGGCACAATGACGGGTGCGGGAACGGCGGCGGGCTGCGGCGCGGCCGCTGCGGCCAGCTCCCGATGCACGGGCGCGGATTGCGCTGCTTCCGGCTCGGCAGACGCCTCTGCCGCTGCGGCAACGGCGGTCGCCGCCGCGGCGATCGCAACGGGCTGCACGCGGCTGCCGATCTTTTCGGCTACGGCCTCGGCCAGTCTGTCGTAATCGAACTGCTCTGCCACAGCCTCGGCAATGCGCGCAATGCCCGCTTCGTCCACCGTGACGTCGAACTCGTGCTCGAGCAGCGAAGCAACACGCTCGGCAAACAGGTCGTAGTCGACGGGCGGAACGGCCTCTGCCACGCGGTCTGCCAGCGCGTTTTCGTCCGGCGCGGGAGGAATGACGGCCGCCACGCGGTCTGCCAGCGCGTTTTCGTCGACGGGCGGGATGGCCGCCGTCACGCGGTCGACCAGCGCGTCGTAATCCACCTCCGGCAATACGGAAGCGATTTTTTCGGCCAATACGTCGTAATCGAAGGTGTCCTCCGCGTACAGATCATCCGGCCCCGCGGGCGCGGCTGCGGCGACGGGAGCAGCCTCGTCGACAGATGCCTCCGCAAGGGCGGTCTCTTCTCCCCGCTCCTCGGCGGGAGCAGCGGTCTGCAGTTCGGCACGCAGCGCCTCGAACCGCTCGTTCCACGCCTCGTCCAAATCGCGCGCCGCCTTTTCAAGCTGCTCGCGCGAGGTGCGCGCGGCCTCCTCCGATTTGGCGGAGACGACCTCGGCCAGCGCCTTTACCTTGGCGTCGAACTCTTCGGCCAGCGCATCGGCCTTGGCGTTCAGATCCTGTGCCAGCGCCTCGGTCTTGGCAAAAAAGCTTTCGGCCAGGCTCTGCGTCTTTACAAAAAAGCCGTCGGCAAGCTCCTGCGCCCGCGCGGCGAACGCCTTTTGCAGCGCCGCGCTCTCCGACTCGCGCTCTTTACGGCCGTAATCGTAAATGGCGCTGTTTTGCTGCGAAAGGTACTTCAACTCCGCAAACAGCGACTGCACGCTCTCTTTAAAGCTGTTGGAAAGCGCCTCGTAGGCGGAAACCTGCTGCGCGGAACTGAATTGGAGCTCCTTGCTGACGGACCGGCGCACCTCTTCGATCTTGCCCGTCATGCCGCGGTACATGCCCTCGATCACAACGGACTTTCTCTCTTCGTAATCTTTCCCGTCTTCCATAACGCAACTCCCTTCGCGCGCCGTGCGCGCGGAACGCTCTGCTATGCCTTCATTTTACACCAAAACCGCCGAAATGTAAATACTTTGCGGCGGTTTTTTCTTGAACGAGGCGAATATTTTTCATCCGCGGGCGACGCTTGGCAAAAAATTGCGCCTTATTCCGTCAAATAGTTGCAAAAACGGCGAACAAGGTCTATAATAAAAGATATCATTTTTATTCTCATGCGAGGTACCTTATATGCGAGCTTACAATTTTTCCGCAGGCCCCTCCACCCTCCCTCTCGAGGTATTAAAAGAGGCGCAGCGCGATTTTTTGGACTTTGCGGGCACGGGCATGTCCGTCACCGAGATCTCTCACCGCAACAAGGCGTTCGAGGCCGTTGTAAACGAGGGCGAGGCGCTCCTGCGCGAACTGATGAACATTCCCGATGAGTACGCCGTCATCTTTGTACAGGGCGGCGCCTCCACGCAGTTTGCCGCCGTCCCCCTCAACTTGATGCACACGGGAAAGGCCGACTACGTTGTGACGGGCAACTTTGCCAAAAAGGCCTGGCAGGAAGGAAAAATTTACGGCGACGCGGCGTGCGTTGCCTCGTCCGAGGATAAGACGTACACCTACATCCCCGACGTAAGCAAGATCGCCTTCCGCGAGGACGCGGACTATGTGCACATCTGTTCAAACAATACCATTTTCGGCACGCGCTACACGCAGTTCCCCCAATGCAAGGCGCCGCTGGTGGCAGACATGTCGTCCGAGATCTTATCGCGCGAGGTAGACGTCTCCAAGTTCGGCGTCATTTACGCGGGCGCGCAAAAAAATCTGGCGCCCGCAGGCGTTACCATCGTCATTGCCAGGCGCTCGCTGATCGGCCAGCCCCTTGCCGTCTGCCCCACCATGCTGAAATGGTCGGTGCAAGATGAAAACAAGAGCCTGTACAACACGCCCCCCTGTTTTTCCATCTATATGGCCACGCTGGTGCTGCGCCGTTTAAAAAAATTGGGCGGCGTAGCCGAAATGAACAAGATCAACGAATACAAGGCGGGCCTTCTGTACGACTTTATCGACAACTCCTCCTTCTACACCAACAAGGTAGAGGCGCAGTATCGCTCGATCATGAACGTCCCCTTTGTAACGCCGAGCGCCGAGCTGGATGGAAAATTCGTAAAGGAGGCGGCCGCAAACGGGCTTGTCTCGCTGAAGGGGCACCGCCTTGTAGGCGGCATGCGCGCCTCGATCTACAACGCCATGCCCGTAGAAGGCGTACAGGCGCTGATCGCCTTTATGAAGAAATTCGAAAAGGAGAATGCATAACATGAAAATTTTAAAGCTGAACGCGATCAGCCCCGCGGCAGACGAAATTTTTAAAGACTGCGAATATTCCGACGCCGTACAAGACCCCGACGGTATTCTGCTGCGCTCGTTTTCCATGCACGACTACCCGCTGGGCGAGAACCTGCTGGCCGTCGCGCGCGCCGGCGCGGGCGTAAACAACATCCCCGTCGACCGCTGTACCGAGCGGGGCATCGTCGTGTTCAACACACCGGGCGCCAACGCCAACGCCGTAAAGGAGCTTGTGCTGTGCGAACTGTTTTTGGGCGGCAGAAAAATTGTGGACGGCGCCAATTGGGCGCAGACCTTAAAGGGCCGCGAGGATATTTCCAAGCTGGTAGAAAAGGGTAAGGGCAAATTCGTCGGTCAGGAGCTCGCCGGGAAAAAACTGGGCGTGATCGGCCTGGGCGCCATCGGCGCCATGGTTGCCAACGCCGCCATCCACCTGGGCATGAACGTGGTCGGCTACGACCCCTTCATCTCCGTCAAGAGCGCCTGGATGATCGACCGCCGCGTATCGTTTACCGCCGAGCTTGCGGAGATCTTCCGCACATGCGATTTTATTACCGTACACGTTCCCCTTACGCCCGACACCAAGGGTATGTTTAATAAAACCACGCTGGCCGCATGCAAAGACGGCGTGGTGATCGTAAACAATTCCCGCGGCGATCTGGTGGTGAGCGCAGACATGGCGGAGGCAGTGCAAAGCGGAAAGGTATCGCGCTATATCACCGACTTTCCCGACGACACGCTTTTGGGGAGGGAGAACATTTTGTGCGTGCCGCACCTGGGGGCCAGCACGCCGGAGGCCGAAGACAACTGCGCCTACATGGCGGCCGGACAGCTTGTCGATTATCTGCAAAACGGCAACATCGCAAACAGCGTAAACTATCCCGCGGTCGCCATGCCGCGCAGCAGCGTCTCGCGCGTATGCGTCCACCACAAGAACATCAAAGAGATCCTCTCCAAAATCCTTGCCATCGTCTCCTCGCAGGGCATCAACGTCGCCAACATGCAGGACCAAAGCAAGGGCGAATACGCCTACCTGATCCTCGATCTGGACGAGGCTCCCTCGCCCGCCAGCATCGACCTGATCCGCAGCCTTCCCGGCGTGATCCGCGTACGGCAGCTGTAACCCCCCCCCTGCTGCAACAAAAAACCGCCGACCGGCGGTTTTTTTTGCCGTCCGTCGATGAAGCAACCGCCGCAAAAAGCGACAGTAAATGCCGCAGGAAAGGCCGCCGCGCGCCCAAACGGCCGGACCCGCGCCGACGCGGACGCATGCCGCGCTATATCGGTACGACGTTCTGCGCCGCCGCGCGGTCGGCAACGCGCCGCTTGTTAAAGACGACGCCCGCCACAAAACAGATCATAAGCCAGTACAGCCACAGCAAAAATACGATCACCAGCGTCAGCGCGCCATACAGTTTTTCTTTATTGCTGAACGAGAGGTACAGCGCAAACACCGCCGAGGCGACCAGCCAGGCGACGGCGGTGAAAAAACTGCCCGGAAGCAGCTGCTTTGCGCAACCGCGCACGGGGCATACATACAAATTCAGCACCCAGGCCGCCAAAAAACCGCACGCCAGCAGCGCCGCATAGAGCAGCAGCGAACCCAGCCACTGCGGCAGGCCGCGGCCCAGGACCATGACGGCCACCAACATGCCCCCGCAGCAGGCGACAAGCAGCAGTACGCCCACCGTAAGCAGCAGCGCGGCAACGCGGATCTTCCAGCCGCTGCCGACGCGGCGCGCGCCGTAAACGATCTCGCCGATGCGCCGCAGATGATAAAAAAAGGCGGAACTGGACCAAAACGTCGTTGCGAGCAGCACGATCCCCGCGCCCGCCGTGGCGCCGCGCGCATTGTCATTTAAAAACAGCAAAAAGTCGCGTGCCCAGCCGAAGAGCTGTAGCTCGAACAGCCGCTCGAACATCTCCGTTCCACCGAACAGCAGCGTCAGCCAAAACAAAAAAGGCACAAGCGACATGATCAAAAAAAAGACCAGCGTGCCTGCGATCGTGGTCGTACGATGCGCCGTAAAAGCGCGATATGCGCCTTTGCCCCGCTCCCACGCCCGACGCATCCCTTCTCTCGCCCTCATACAACTATTGTGCGCCGAAACGGCGCCTTTCATAAAGCAATAAGGATGTCTGCATTCCGAAAAAATGCAAACCGTGCCTTTTGCGGCAAGACGCATCGCGCGGGCATTTGCTTTGGCAAATGCCCGCGCCTTATTCGTCTACTCCCCCGCTTCACAAAATTTTACGACATAACCTTTATACGAAAGCCGGGATATGATTTGGTCGTCTTGCGTTCAACGGTTGTGCGATCCTTGGAGATCGCCGCGTCATCCTCTTTGCGGCAGTTCGGCGCAACTGCTTGTCGCAAACGATGCAACGCGATCGAATGCGGCAAGCCGCACCCCTCGACCAAGGTTTGAACGCGTTATATACACCGGCGCGTGCCGCGTACGTCCCGAACAAAGGCTTTTCTTTGACAGCGCAAAAACCGTGCCCGGACAGCGCAGAAAAACACCCGCTTACGAAAAAATTTTGACGAAGCGAAACACAATACAGGCGCAAAGCCGGCGGCATTTCCATCGTGCGGAAAAAATCTCGACCCGTGCCGTGCAGCGCGGATAAGGCCTACGTCAAAGCAGCGCGACCGTTTCCGTTTTCGATCGTGGCCGCAATGCCTCTCACAATATCGCTGAAACAGCATCCCGCTATCGTAAAAATTTATTTTGATAGATATCTAAATTTTATTTTGATATTGATCGAATTACGATTATTTTGGCCGAAATTGCATAAAAAGTGCCTGTTTTTACAAGAAAGAGCGAAAAATGGCATCGCCGCGACCCCCTTTACAAATGCGCATGAGCGCATAGGATTTTACAGGTCAAGTATTCCCCTCTCCCCGCGCAAGAGCGACTTGAAGGGAAACTGTTTTGCCCCTTTGCAGAGGGGGGATAGATTGCCGCAGGCACGTCGGAAGGATCGCAGCGCCCACACGCCTTTGCATGCGGCTCCCCCCGCACTGTTCGGCGGTTCTTACAAAAGGCGGGCAAGCTTAAAAATGCCGACGCTTTTCGGAGCGCACCTTTCGTAAACATATGATATCCGCGGATCTGCCGTAAAATTCTTTTATGCTCTTACCTTTCCCGCTTTCATTTCGCATTCGCCTATTTCCCGCATTCGCCACGCGAAAGCCCCGCGATCGTCGCGGGGCTTTCGTATGCACAAAAAAAGTGCCCAAATACTTGGACACTTTTTAAATGTTACCGGATTACTTAAGGATCTTGGAAACGACGCCGGAACCGACCGTTCTGCCGCCCTCGCGGATAGCGAAGCGGAGACCTTCTTCGATCGCGACGGGTTTGATAAGATCGACCTTCAGCGTAACGTGGTCGCCGGGCATGACCATTTCAACTCCCTCGGGAAGTTCGATGGAACCCGTAACGTCCGTCGTACGAATGAAGAACTGGGGACGATAGTGGTTGAAGAACGCCGTATGGCGGCCGCCCTCGTCCTTGGTCAGAACGTAGACCTGCGCCTCGAAAGAAGTAGCCGTGGGAACGGTACCGGGCTTGGCGATGACCTGACCCTTTTCGATATCCGTTCTGTTGATGCCGCGCAACAGCGCACCGACGTTATCGCCGGCCATAGCTTCGTCCAGGCTCTTGTGGAACATTTCGAGACCGGTGATCGTCGTGGTCTTGGGCTTATCGATCAGGCCGACGATCTCGGCAGGATCGCCAACGTGGGCTACGCCGCGCTCAACTCTGCCCGTAGCAACCGTGCCGCGGCCGGAGATGGTGAACACGTCCTCGACGGGAAGCAGGAAAGGCTTCTTGTCGTCGCGCTCGGGCGTGGGGATGTAGCTGTCGATGGTGTCCATGAGCTCGAGGATGCACTG
>CALVPS010000040.1 GCA_944354035.1 uncultured Clostridia bacterium
AGTTTTGCATTTCCGAACACCGCTAGATTTGTTCCAAGAAAATCTCAAAAAGTGTTGCACTTAGTTTGACAATTCATCGCATCGCTTTTATACGAATTTATACAAAATATTCCCGTTTTTATGCGCACCCGCCCGCCATACCCTGCGGACGATCACTCCGCCGCACCCGCGGGCGCTTCGGACGAGACAAACTTTAACACTTCCTCGAACATTTTATCGGGCACGGTGCCCTGCTTAAAGCGGATGGGCTTGTACCGGATGGCCTTTAACGCCTCGGGCACCTTCATGGCGGTCAGCAGGTTGATCCTCTTGATGCCCTTAAAGCTGTCCTTTACGTCGTTGCCCGTCAGCGCGTACAACACATCCTGCGGGAACTTGTAGGGGCTGGCCGTAGAGACGACGACCATGGGCCGCGCCTCCGCGCCCGGGTCGTCGGCGCGCTTCTCCTCGTAGCGCTGCGCAACGCTCATGGCGACGCCCGTGTGCGTATCCATCGGATAGCCGTACTCGGTAAAAAATTCGTACATACAGTCCACCGTCTCCGCCTCGCCCGTATAGCCCGCATAAAAGGACTCACGATAGGCCTTTAACTCCTCCGCACGCACCGAATAGCGACCCGTTGAGGCCAGCGAACGCATGCGGTCGGCCGTGAGCGCGGCGTCTCGGCCGGAGAGTTCGAAAATGAGCCGCTCGAGGTTGGACGAAACGAGGATATCCATCGAGGGCGACATCGTCTTGTAAAAGGGGCGCTTACAGTCGTACATACCCTTCTGCCAAAAATCGGTCAGCACGTTGTTTTTGTTGGAAGCGCACACCAGCGTCCCGACGGGCAGCCCCATGCGCTTTGCATAATAGGCGGCCAAAATGTTGCCGAAGTTGCCCGTGGGAACGGTAAAATCGACTTTGTCGCCCATCTTGATCTGATCGGACGAAACAAGGTCGCAGTATGCCGAAAAATAGTAGGCGATCTGCGGCGCCAGGCGGCCGAAATTGATGGAATTGGCCGAAGAGAGCAAATAATTCTTTTCGCTTAAAGCGGCCGCGCACGCCTCGGAGGCAAAGATCTTTTTAACGCCCGTCTGGCAGTCGTCGAAGTTCCCCTTTACGGCCACGACATTGACGTTGTTTCCGTCCTGCGTGCACATTTGCAGCTTTTGCATCTTTGAAACGCCGTCGTCGGGATAGAACACCATGATCTTGATCCCCTCGGCGTCCTTAAACCCCTCCAGCGCGGCCTTGCCCGTATCGCCGCTGGTGGCGACAAGCACCAGAATGTTCTGACGGATGCCGCACAGGTCGCACCCCTTGCGCAGCAGATAGGGCAGCACCGTAAGCGCCATATCTTTGAATGCGCATGTGGGGCCGTGGAATAGTTCCAGCATATACATGCCGTTTTCCACGCGCACCAGGGGGGCCGCGTCGCCGTCCTCGAACTGCGCGTACGCTTTTTTGAGCGCGGCAAGCAGCCCCTTCGGATCGTACTCGTCAAAATATTTGCGCAGGACGAGCGCGGCGCGCTCGGGATAGTCCATGCCGAGCATCTCCTCCAGTTCTGCCCGCGTCACCTGCGGAAAGGTCTGCGGCACGAACAGGCCGCCGTCTTTGGCGATGCCGCGCACCACCGCCTGTGCGCCGGTCACCCGCTCCTGCCCTCGCGTACTGATAAACTCCATATTCTTTCTCCCCGCCGCAGCGCGGCCCTTTTTATGACGTTCAAGCCGTCCTTCGGAACGAAGGACGGCGAAAAAATGCACATGCAGTTGCCGGCAGCGCCACCGTTACAAATACTTCTTTACAAAGTCGGGCAGTTCCTCTTCGGCGCAGCTGCAGGTGATGTACAGCTTTAAGGCGCGCATTTCCACCACGCGCTCCAGCATGTAAAAGAACTTGGCCATATCTTTGATCGCCTTGCCCGCAATGCGCGCAATGCCGTCCACAAAGACGTACTCGTTATCGTAACCGCCTGCAACGACGCCTTTGATAAATCCGCACAGCGCGTCTTCGCCGGCGATCGCGTAATCGCTGCTATCGATAAAGCGCACCTCGCGCTTTAAATCGTACATATACCGCTTGGTATCGGTAATAAAAATCAAGTGTCCCTTCGCGGTGGCGACCGCCTCGTTTGCGGCATCGATGATCCGCTTGGTTTTGCCGCTCCCCTTGGCTCCGCAAATGACTTTTACCATTTTTGCCTCCTGAACGCCCGCAGGCGATATTTATTCTATGATTATTGTAACAAGTTTTCGCGTATATTTCAAGGGGATTGACAAAAATTCCCCAAAAAATTTTAACGCAGGCTCTGCAAAAAGGCGTCGATGCGCTCCAGGCCCTCCAGCATGTCCTCCATCGAAAGCGAATAGGAGATGCGCACGCAGTCGTCCGCGCCGAAGGGCGCCCCCGGGACCACCGCCACTTTGGCGGCGTCGAGCAGTGCTTCGGCAAAGTCGATCGAATTGTTGATGACGCGATCGCCGAACTTTTTGCCGTACACGCCCTCTACGACCAGCATGGCGTAAAACGCCCCGTCGGGCACAATGCAGTAGGCGTTCTGCATTTCGCCGATGCGGGCGATCATGGCCTCGCGCCGACGCGCGAACCGCGAAACCATTTCGTCCACCGAGGCCTGCGGCGCGGTCAGCGCGCGCAGCGTGGCATATTGCGCAATAGAATTGGCGTTGCTGGTCGTATGGCTCTGGAAGGAGTCGATCGCCTTGGCGATCGCCTTGGGCGCGGCCAGATAGCCAATGCGCCAACCCGTCATGGCATACGTCTTGGATACGCCGTTTACGGTGACGGTAAGTTCCTTCATCTTATCGGATACGGCCGCCATGGAAAAGGGCTTTACGTCGCCGTAGACGAGCTTTTCGTAAATTTCGTCGGACAGCACAAAGATACCGTGCTTTTCGCACACGGCCGCCAGCGCGCGTACCTCCGCTTCGGAATACACGGCGCCCGTGGGATTGCAGGGGGAGTTGAAGATGAGCATCTTCGTCCTGGGCGTTACGGCCGCCTCCAGCTGCTCGGGCGTGATCTTTAAATGATTCTGTTTGCTCCCCTGCACAAATACGGGCACACCGCCCACCGTTTTGACGACTTCGGGATAGGTCAGCCAATAGGGTGCGGGGATGATCACCTCGTCCCCCTCGTCGATCAGCGCGTAACACACGTTGAAGATGGAGTGTTTGGCGCCGTTGGAAACGATGATCTGCGAGGGTTCGTACTCGATCCCGTTGTCGCGCCAGAACTTTTCGCAGATCTCGCGACGCAGTTCGGGGATGCCCGCCGAGGGCGTATACTTGGTGCACCCGTTTTTAAGCGCCTCTTCCGCGGCGGCGATGATATATTCGGGCGTGGGAAAATCGGGTTCGCCCACGCCGAAGTTTACAACGCTTTCGCCCGCGGCCTTTAAGGCCTTTGCCTTGGCGCTGATGGCCAGCGTCTGCGAAGGGGAGATGGTTCTGATGCGTTTTGCCAAACAGTTTTGCATATGATTGACCTCGAAAAAAGATTTCATAAGGGAATGCCGTCCGCCGGACTATGCCTCGTCCGTGCCTTCGGCCAGCCTGCGCTGCGTATCGGCGCGGGCAAGCGCGTCGATCATTTCGTCGAGCTCGCCCGAGAGGAACGCGTCGAGCGAATGCAGACTGTATCCGATCCGGTGATCGGTAACGCGGCTTTGGGGGAAATTATAGGTGCGCACGCGCTCGCTGCGGTCGCCCGTCCCCACCAGACTGCGCCTGTTTTGCGCCTCCGCCGAAACGGCGCGCGAATTGTAGTAGTCGTACAGCCGGTTTTTCAGCACGCGGAAGGCCTTTTCTTTGTTTTTCAGCTGGCTGCGTTCGTCCTGACAGGTGACGACGATCCCCGTGGGGAAGTGCGTCAGACGAATGGCCGTCTCGGTCTTGTTCACCTTTTGCCCGCCCGCCCCGGACGAGCGGAACAGATCGACGCGCACATCCTTTTCGTCCAGCGTAACGTCCACCTCCTCCGCCTCGGGCAAAACCGCCACCGTTACGGTGGAGGTGTGGATGCGCCCCTGCGACTCCGTTTCGGGCACGCGCTGCACGCGGTGAACGCCGCTTTCGTATTTGAGGCGGCTGTATGCCCCCCGCCCTTCGACGTTGACGATGGCCTCTTTCATGCCGCCCAGCTCCGTTTCGCTGACATCCACGATGTCCCACGAAAAACGCCTGCGCTCGCAGTACGCCTGATACATGCGATACAGATCGTAGGCGAACAGCGCGGCCTCCTCGCCGCCCGCGCCGGCGCGGATCTCCAGCGTGCAGCCGCGTTCGTCGTTTTTATCCTTGGGAAGCAGCATGACCTTCAACCCGGTTTCTGCCTCCGCAAGGCGTTCGCGGCAGATCTGCGCCTCTTCCAGCAGCAGCGCGCGCATTTCGCCCGACTCTTTCTCGGCCTCGGCAAGCGCCGCCTCCATCTCCCCCTTCAGACGCAGATAGGCGCGGTACGCCTCTACGGGGCCGGAGAGCTCCGCGCGCTCCTTGGTCAGCCGCGTCCACGCGGCGCGGTCGGAAAGCGCCCCCGGGCGGGAAAGCTCGGCTTCGATCTCGTCGTAGCGTTCCGCAATTTTTTGCAACTTCTCGAACATGTTTAAAACCCGATCTTGACGACGCGCTCCACGCCGTTCCAATCGCGCACGACCATGGCAAAGTCGCAGCGGGCGACCGTGCGGAAGATGCGGATGATCTCCTGCGCCTGTCCCTCGCCGCACTCCAGGATGCACATGCCGCCGCGCACGATGTAACGGCCGATCTTTTCGGCGATGCGGCGGTAAAACACCAGGCCGTCCACCCCGCCGTCCAGGGCGTCGTGCGGCTCGAAATCGCGCACGTCCTTGGGCAGGGAGGCGATCTCCGCGCTCTGCACATAGGGCGGGTTGGCGGTGATCAGGTTGAACCGCCCGCGCACACCGTTAAAAATATCCGCCCGCACAAAGGTAACATTGGCCTTATTGAGGCGCGCGTTCTCGCGCGCGACCTCCAACGCGTCCTCCGAAAGATCCGAGGCGACGACGGTGACGGTTTTGTCTTTTGCAGCCTCGCACGCCACCGCAATGGCGACGGCCCCGCTGCCCGTGCACAGATCGAGCACGCTGTCGCCGTCCTTTAACGCGGAAACGGCCTGCCGCACCAAAAGCTCCGTTTCGGGGCGGGGGATGAGCACCCGCTCGTCCACCTTCAGCGTATAGCCGTAAAACTCGGTATCGCCGTAAATGTACCACAGCGGACGGCCCGTCATGCGCTCTTCAAAAATTTCCAGGATCCCCTTGCACTCCTTGCGGGAGACGACGCGCTCCTGCGTGAGCGCGCTGCGGGGGATATTCAGATTGATGGAGGCGATCCACTCCGCGTCCGAAGCGTCGATCCCCTGCTCGGCAAAGCTCTTTTTCATCATGGCCAGCAGCTTGCTCAGCTTGGTCTCTGTGGCAAAGGTCTTTTCGGGCGAGGCGGGATCTTCGTCCATTTCAAGCGCCTTTTGAAACGCCGCAACGGCGCACGCGATCATCTCCTCGTCCGGTTCGCGCGTGGTGAGCAGCTGCAGCAGATACCCGGGCGCCTTAAGGGGGAGCACAACGGGCGAATCGGTCAGCGAGAGCAGCCGTAAAATTTCATACGAAACGGCCATTACGACGGGCAACAGCGCAATTTTTACCAACAGCAACAAAATATAGTCGAGCACCCCTATTCCGGTCATTCCGGTAAGACCCAGCAGCCAGTTGGCCAGCGCGAACACAAAGATGGATACGACGAGCACCAAAAAGATGAATGTGGTGCCGCAGCGGTCGTGCAGACGCGAACTCTTTTTTACGTTCTCCACCGTAAGGTCCAGCCCGTATTCGTAACAGTTGATCGTCTTGTGTTCGGCGCCGTGGTAGCAGTACGTCTCGCGCATCGACTTAAAGATGAGTGTAAATAAAATATACAGCAAAAAGATGACGAAACGGAAGCCGCCCTCGATCAGGTTGTACCATATCGCCTGCACGCCCTCGCGCCCCACGGCGTTCGGCGCGGCCTCGGCAATGAGGTCGGCAAAGTAGTTGGGCAGGAACATGAACAGCACCACCGCCACCGCAACGCCCAGTACCGTTGATACCGTGGTCACGATGTCGCCGAGCGAGACCTTCCAATGCTCGGCCACCCATTTGGTGAGTTTTGAGGGCTCTTCGTCGTCGGCGATGGCCGCCTCGGAACTGCGCAAAAGCGCCTTCATGCCGCACACAAAGGAAGAAAAAAAGCTGTAAACGCCGCGCAAAAAGGGAACGCGCGTCCACTTTTTGCGTTTTTCGGGCGGCGTCGTGCGCTTGGCCTCCATCTGCATTTCGCCGTTTTCGTCGCGCACGACGGTCGCCATGCCGCGCTTGCCGCGCATCATGACGCCCCGGATAACGGCCTGTCCGCCGATATAAGTGCGCTGCGTCTTTTTTTTCATACCTTACGAAAACTCCCCTTTGTGCGTCGGCGCCGCAGGCCGTTCCCCGCCGCACCGTATTTTCCGCATACCGACGCTATGTCGTGCCCGCCCGCGGCATGCGCGGCGCGCGGCGCGCGCGGGCGCGCATAGCAAAACAGCCCCCTTTACGCGAGGCTGTTCGAATGTCAAATGCCGTATCTCTTTTTAAACTTGTCGACGCGGCCGCCGGTATCTACAAGCTTCTGCCGGCCCGTAAAGAAGGGATGGCACTTGCTGCAGATATCCACCTTCATCACGTCTACATCCTTGGTGGTACCCGTTTTAAACGTCTCGCCGCAGGCGCAGACAACCGTTACCTCGTGATATTTGGGATGAATATCGGGCTTCATGATCGTTCACCTCGCTTATATTCTTTGTAAATTCTCTGCTATTATATCTGTTTTTCCGACGTTCGTCAACTGATTTTAAAAAGGCAAACAAAAAAACTTGCGTTTCGCATAAATTTTAAGCGCGGGAAGGAACATGCGTTTTTTCACGGAATCGCTTGCAAATTGGCGGCGTGTGCGGTATAATAGCTTTGCACTTGAGGGAAATTGTTTGAAGGAGAGCCTCGATGAATGTTTGGAAACTGACCGCGGCCAACAAACTGACGCAGACGGAGACGGAAAACCCCGCCCCGGAAGAGGGCAAGGTACGCGTCCGCATCACCAAAATTTTGTTCGACACCGTGGACGCCGCCATCTTCCGCGGGCAATCCAAGGCGAAATATCCCCTTATCCCGGGCCGTTTTGCCGTGGGCCTCGTGACGGACGAGCGCAGCGAATTTTACCCGAAAGGGACGCGCGTTCTGCTGCACGCCGCCGTAAACGCCCCGGATACGGGCACCGAAAAAAAAGACTTTTCGGAAAACGACCATCTGCTGTGCGGCCGCACCGCGGACGGATATTTGCGCGACATCGTATACCGCGCCCCCGACGAGATCACCGCGCTGCCCGATCCGGTAGACGACGAGCGCGCGCTGCTGCTGCACTACGTTGCCACGGCCAAGGCCGCCATCGAACGGCTGGCCGTTAAAAAGGGCCGCCACATCGCCGTGGCGGGCGCCGATATGCTGGGGATATTTGTGTGCCAGCTGCTCATTTACCAGCAGGCGGCGCCCATATTGATCGACAGCGACGCCCGGCGGCTGGAATTTGCGCGCGCCTGCGGCGTATACTATACGCTGGAGGCGGACGAACACCTGCTGGACAATATGGCCTCGATCACGGGCGGAAGGCTGGCAGGCGGCGCCGTATTCGTCGCCACGGCCGGGACCGTCGACTGCTCCGTCCCCCTTTCGGTATGTGCGCAGGGCGCGACCGTTGCGCTCTGCGGCAGCACGGCGCAGAACCTGACCGTTGAGCTGGACAGCGTACTCACGAAACAGCTTACGCTCGCCTGCGCCACGGGAAAGGAAGGCTATTTGGAATCGGCGATCAACCTGGCCGCCAACAGCGCGGTCGATACGTCATGCTTCCGCTTCTGCACCGTAAAAGCGGACGACGTTGTCGCTTTTTTAAAGACATATTGCGAAACGGACGACAACGCCGTGGACGAGGCGGTCGTCATCTCGCTCATTTAAGCGGAGCGTCGGGCCCGACGCACGGGCGCGGCGCATCCGTTACATGATACGCGCATTGCACAATTTTTTTTGCAGGCGAACGGTGTTTTTGGCGCTGTTTGCCGCAACCGCCGCAGCGGCGGGAATCGCCCTGTGGGCGCTGTTTCCCCGTCTTCTTCCGCTGCTGCTCCTTGCCGAACGCTTGGCCGCGCTGGCCGCGGCGGTGCTGACCGTCTCCCGAAACGGCCTGAGCGAGGGAAAACTTTCGCTGCTGCTGCTGATTTTGGCTGTTCCCTTGGCGGGCAGCGTTGCGGCGGCGGTCATCCGGCCGGCGGGCGCGCCGCCCGCCGGGGCGGCCCGTCCGGAAGAGGCGGGCTTTATGCAGCGGCTGGCACGGCTGGCCGACGCCCCCCTGCGCCCCCTTTTCGGCGCGGAGTACTTTGCGACGGGCGCCGACTGGCGCAGGCGGCTTTTGGCCGACATAAAGGACGCAAAGCGGTCGATCTTTTTAGAGTACTACATTGTGGCGGACGGCGCGTTCTGGCGCGAGCTCCGCACCCTTTTGCGGACACGGGCACGGGAGGGCGTAGACGTGCGCCTTTTATGCGACGCGTTCGGCAGCCCGCAGTTTGCCACCCGCCGCGCCGCGCGCGGCCTGCAGACGGACGGCATACGGCTGCGGGCGTTTCGCCCTCTTGCGCCCTCGTTCGATACGACGCGCCGCGATCACCGCAAGCTTGCCGTGATCGACGGAGAGACGGCCTATGTGGGCGGACTGAACGTGGCCGACGAATACGTAGGCATGCGCATCCGCTTCGGCCACTGGAAAGACAGCGCGCTGCGTCTCCGCGGCCCGGTCGCCCGCGACTTTCGGGGCATGTTCCTGCGCATGTGGGCCGCCTGCGGCGGCTCCGCAAAAAAAAGCGCCCGCCGCGAAAAAAAGTCGCCCGCGGACACGGCTGCACCGGAACGCATATGCCCGGACATGCCCGTGCCGCATGCCGCATATGACGGCGATCCCGTGCCGGACGGCGCCCCTGCGGACACGGCTGCGCCGGAACGCATATGCCCGGACATGCCCGTGCCGCATGCCGCATGCGACGGTGCCGCGGCCTTTGCGTTTTGCGACGAAGCGACGCCCGAAACGCCGCGCGCATACGCGCGGCTGCTGACGGAGACGGCGGGGCGCGCAACGCGGTATTTGTTCTGTAATACGCCCTATCTTATTTTGGACGGCACCGTAGCACGCGCCCTGTGCCGCGCCGCGGCCGCGGGGACGGACGTGCGGATCATGATCCCGTACCTCCCCGATAAAAAGCTTATTTATCTGCTCACCCTGGCTCACGCGCGCAGGCTGACGCGGGGCGGTGTGCAGATCCGCGCCTACCGCGACGGATTTTTACACGCCAAGAGCGCGGTCGCCGACGACGAATATACGGCGGTGGGTTCGTACAATCTGGACTGCCGCAGCCTGTACGCACAGGCGGAATGCGGCGCCTTTGTGCGCAGCGCGCCGCTGGCGCGAGCCATGCGCGCCGACTTTTTGGCGGCATGGGAGCAGGGCGTTCCCGTAAAAGACGCCTCCCCCGGCGAGCGCCTGCTGTCGGCGCTGCTGTTTCCCCTTTCGCCTCTGTTATGACCGCCCGTAGGGCGGCTTTGGTACGCACTATGGTAAAATTTATCGCGACCGATCTGGACGGGACGCTTTTGAACGGCGAGCGCCTGCTGCCGGAGGAGATCTTCCCCCTGATCGCACAATTAAAAGAATGCGGCGTCCTGTTCGCCCCGGCGAGCGGGCGGCAGTATGCCAACCTGAAAAAGCTGTTTGCCCCCGTGGCGAACGACATTTTGTTCATCTGCGAAAACGGCGCGCTCGTAAAGTTTCGCGATCGTACCCTGCACTTAAACCCCATCCGCGACCTGTACTTAAAGGACGCGCTGGACGAGATCCGCGCCCTGCCCCATTTGTACCCCATGCTGTGCGGCGCAGACTGCGCCTACATAGAGGATACCGCCATGCCGTTTTTCCGCTATGCGATGCTGTCGTACACCAATTGCAAAAAGGTGGAGACGCTGGACGCGATCATCGGCAGGGAAGACATCTGCAAGATCGCCGTCTACGACGAGATCGCCGCGGCGGAAAACTGCATCAAGGTGCTGCCGCCCCGTCTGCCGCAGCTGCGCACCATCCTCTCGGGCTACGACTGGTGCGACGTCTCGGCGCCGGACGCCAACAAGGGCGAGGCCATCCGCTTTATCCGCCGCGAATACGGCTTAAAAAAGGAGGAGTGCATGGCGTTCGGCGACCACATGAACGACTACGAGATGCTTACCGAGTGCGGGCGCGCCTATGTACCGGAAAACGCCTACCCGCCCTTAAAAAAACTGATCGGCCGTACCATCTCCCCCAACACGGAGGGCGGCGTACTGATAAAATTAAAAGAGATCGTTCGGGAACTTCGGGAGGAACAGGCATGAAACTGATGATCGCATCCGATATCCACGGCTCGGCGCACTATTGCCGTCTGCTGCGGGAGCGCTTTTTGCAGGAGGGCGCGCAAAAACTGATCCTGCTGGGCGACCTGCTGTACCACGGGGCGCGCAACGCCCTTCCGCCCGAGTATTCCACGCTGAAAACGGCCGAAATTTTAAACGGCTTAAAGGAGCACATCCTGTGCGTGCGCGGCAACTGCGATTCGGACGTGGACGCCATGGTGCTGGAGTTCCCCGTCGAGGCGGAATTTGCCCTGCTGATTGCGGACGGCCGTACCCTGGTGCTTACGCACGGCCATCGGCAGCCGGCGCGGCTTATGCCGGGCGACATACTGGTAAACGGTCACTTTCACGTTCCCGCCTTTGAACCGCGCGAGACGTATACCTACGTCAACTGCGGGTCGGTCTCCATTCCCAAAGAAAACTCTCCGCACGCCTATCTTGTGCTCGAAGGGAGCACGCTCGTATGGAAAGACGTGGAAACGGGCGCCCCCTTCCTTACCCGGACGCTGTGACCGCCGGACGGCGCGGGCGCCGTCCAAAATCTTCCGTAAAAGAAAAAACCCTGCACAAGGCAGGGTTTTTTGTTGCCGTAGGTGAATTATACTATTAAGTGCAACAGATGAGGGAGAAAAAAAAGGAGTTCATACAAATCTGTGGTAAAATAGAGCTGCGAAACAAAATTTACTACAAAGGAGACTTGTATGAACTACAAACATTTTACCATAGAAGAGCGCTGTTGTCTACGGGAATACTACGTCAAAGGGAAAAGTTATCGGGAAATTGCGAGACTTTTAGGCAGGAACGTGAGTTCTGTATCAAGGGAGTTGAGACGGAACTGTACGT
This sequence comes from uncultured Clostridia bacterium, assembly GCA_944354035.1. Taxonomy (GTDB): domain Bacteria; phylum Bacillota; class Clostridia; order Christensenellales; family Borkfalkiaceae; genus Gallimonas. Next base: position 11,372 of record CALVPS010000040.1, read on the forward strand.
TTTACAGAGATATTCCCGGATACTACCCGTATACGGCGCAAAAGAAAAGCAACCTTCGGAACAGTTACCGTCACCGGGGGATGTTTTGGAAGCAGGAGGTGTTGGATCACATAGACGAGA
>CALVPS010000041.1 GCA_944354035.1 uncultured Clostridia bacterium
TCCTCCTTTTGATTTCTTTCGTTGCAACTGCCAGGTCGCAACTCCATTTTATCAAAAGGAGTTTTTTATTGCAAGTTCCATCGCTAAAGCTCTTTGTTACCCGCAACCGATCCGCGGGTTTTAGTTACCAAGAAGGCGGCGCGCGGAAAAATTCCGCGCGCCGCCGCACATACGAAACGAACGCTATTTTATTTTGGCACGCATGCGCATGGAGTTGAGCACTGCAAGCAACATAACGCCCGTATCCCCCAATACGGCCGCCCACAGCGGGATAAGCGCGACGGGAAAGACGGCGGGAAATACCGTGGGCAGGAGAGACAAGACCATGAGAACCAGCTTTACGGCAATGGAGAAGACGATGTTTTCCGCCACGATCTTGCGCGTTTTGCGGGCGCCCTTTACCGCCTTGGGCAGCGCGTTCAGATGATCGGACGCCAGCACAAAGTCGGCCGCTTCGATCGCCGCATCGCTCCCCAGGCCGCCCATGGCCACGGAGACGTCGCTCACCGTCATGACGGGCGTATCGTTGATGCCGTCGCCCACATACATTAGCTTTCCGCCCTCTTTTAACGCCTGCGCGCGCTCGGGCTTTTGCGCGGGCAGCAGACCGGAACAGATCTCGTCGACGGGCAGGCCGCGCAAACTTTCCCCGGCGCGGGCGGCGGTATCGCCCGTTAAAACGGCGATTTTTTGAATGCCCGCACGCTTTAAATCTGCAAGCGCCCCGGCCGCCTCCGGGCGCAGGCGGTCCTGAATTTCGATCTCGCCGCAGAGCGTCCCGTTCACAGCCACGTACACCACCACCGCGCTGCTTGGCCGCTCTTCGCAGACAACGCCGCGCTCGCGCATCAGACGCAGGCTGCCGACCAGCACCTCTTCGCCGTTCACCGTGCCGCTTAAGCCCATGCCCGCGATCTCTTCCACCCGCTCTGCCGCGGGCGATGCGACACCCGCAAACGCCTGCGCCAGCGGATGCGACGAATTTTTTTCCAGCGCGGCTGCCAGGGCAAGGGCGCGTTCCTCGCCGTGCACGGCGCCGACGGAAAACTTGCCCTCGGTCAGCGTACCCGTCTTATCGAACGCCGCCACCCGCACCGAGGCCAGCGCGTCCAGATATACCGCGCCCTTGGCAAGAACGCCGCAGCGCGCCAGCGTTCCCACGCCCGAAAAATAGGTGAGCGGAACGGAGATGATCAGCGCGCATGGGCAAGAGATGACCAAAAAGTTCAGCGCGGGCACGATCCATACGGAAAAGTTGAACCCCTGGAACAGCGGCGGCACCACGGCGATGAGCACGGCGACGAGCACAACGACCGGCGTATACCAACGCGCGAATTTTGTAATGAATTTTTCGGGCTTGGCCTTTTGTGCGGCAGAATTTTCCACCAGCTCCAAAATCTTTGCCACGGCGCTCTCCGAGGCCGGGCGCAGCACCCGTGCCCGCACGGCGTTCCCTTCGTTGACGCAGCCGGACAGCAATTCGTCGCCCGCGCGCACCTCCTTTAAGTACGATTCCCCCGTCATCGACTTGGTGTCGAGCGCGGTCTCCCCCTCCAGCAGACGGCAGTCCGCGGGCACCTTGTCGCCGCGGCGCACCAGGATAACGTCGCCCGCGGCAAGCTCGTCGGGATGGACCTCGTGCGGTTCGCCGTCCTCGAGACGGATCGCCGTATCGCTCTTTAACTGCATCAGGCGCTCGATGGCCCCGCGCGACGAACCGACGGCAAGGTCCTGCAGCAATTCGCCGATCTGGTAAAGGAGCATAACGATCGCGCCCTCCATATCCTGGCGGATGGCAAACGCCCCCGCGGCCGCCACTGCCATCAGCAGGTTTTCGTCCAGCAGCACGCCCGGATGAAAGCCGCCCTTAAACATGCGCCCGATGTTTTTTACGATGCTCCAAACGACCGGCCAGCCGGCCGCCGCAAACGAGCCTAAGTACAGCCCGAACGTGACCCATGCATTTACACCCCCCGTAAGCTCCGCGATCAACGCCGGCAAAAACAGCGCGGCCGCAACGGCGATGCATACGATCTCCTTGACGTGGCGCTCCTTTTTGGGCGGCGCGCTGCCGTCTGCGATTTCCACCTCTTCGAAGTGTACGATCGTATCGATGGCCTTTTGCAGCGGCGCTTCGCCCTCGTGCACCAGCGAAATACGCTGCCCGACAAAGTCCACCGATACGTCCGAAAGCCCCTCAATGGCGGCCAGCTCTTCCTGCAGCTCCGCCGCACAGGCGGCGCAGTCCAGATTTCTGATCTTAATGACCCGCTTCATGCCCCTTTCTCCCATGTTAAAGCTTGCAGTTCAGGTGCCGGCAGGCAAGTTCCAGCACGGCCACCACGTGCGCGTCGGCCAACGAATAGACGATGTTCTGCCCGTCGCGCCGCGCTTTGATCACGCGGTTATCGCGCAAAATGCGCAGCTGATGGGAGACGGCGCTCTGCGTGCCCCCCACCGCGTCCACAATGTGATACACGCACATTTCCCCCTGGCGCAGCGCAAATAAAATTTTTAACCGGCTGGGCTCGGAGATCGCCTTGAACGCCGCGGCGAGCGCGGCGATATCGTCATCGCTTGGCATATTGCATTTGGCGCGCGCCGCCGCATAGGCATGCTCTTCTTCATGTTCGCAGTTTTTCATGGCCTCACCTATTTATTATTATATGAATAAGTGTTCATATAATATCATAAAAAGACACCGCCGTCAAGTGTTTTACGGCGGTTTGCAAAAAAATTTCAATGCGGCGCGGCGGCGGAGTCACGTCTAAACGCCGTGCGTCGAAATAAAACGCATATCGGCCAGATAGGCAAGCGCGCCGCCGCATACGACGCGCAGCTCCTTGGCGGTGAGTTGCTGACGCGCCGCGTGATGCGCGCGGTTAAAGGCGTGATCGCCGTACTTTTCGTCCCCCACAACGGGGTGCCCGATATGCGCCATATGGGCGCGGATCTGGTGCGTCTTGCCCGTATGCAGCGTAATGCGCAGCAGGGCGCACTCCCCCGCCTCCAGCACTTCATACTCCGTTACGATCTTTTCGCCGACGGGGCGATCGGAGACCGAAACGGTGGCCGCGGCGGCGTCTTTTACGAGATAGGCCGTAAGAACGGCGCGGCGCGCCCCCGGCGTACCCGCAACGCGCGCCAGGTACACCTTTTCGACCGTGCGCGCGCGAAAGGCGGCAAGCAGCGCGTCGCGCGCGGGCACGGTGCGGGCAAAGATGATAACGCCCGCCGTATTACGGTCCAGCCGATGGATAAAATACGTCTCGCCCCGTTCGCACAGGGCCGCGAACACCGCCTCGGAGTTGACGCCGCGCTGCTTATCGACGACGATCACGTTTGCGTCGGCATACCGTTCGCAAAAGGCGGAACGCGCCTCCTGCGCGGGCGTCATGTAGTAACGCACCGTATCGCCCGGGACAAGCGGGACGTCGCCCGCAACGCGGACGCCGTTTACGCGGACGTCTCGGTTTTTCAGCAGCGTCCGCAGACAAAACGACGCCTGCGCACAGGTGTTGTCCGTAAACTTTTTCAAGGTAGTCGCTTCGCTTACAAGGTACTCTTTCACGTCTCTTTTTCCTGATCAGCAGCACTGCCGCCGCGGGCAACAGCACAAACGGCGCGCAGGCCGCGCCGCCCGCGCAGATAAAATACGTTGCGTAACAGGCCAACAGCGCGCTCAGCGTCTGCATGACGGCATACAGCGCGGCACGCCCCGCCCCGACCTCGCGCGCGGCGGCCGCAATGGCGGAAATGCAGGGCGAACAGGTGAGGATAAACACCGAAAAAGCCAGTGCGCTCTCCCACCCATAGGGAAAGGCCCCGTAGAACATGGCGATGGCGCCCGCCACGTTCTCTTTGGCGACAAGCCCCGAAAGCGCGGCATACGCCATGCGCCAATCGTTCATGCCGACGGGCGCAAACAACCACCTCAGCCAACCGCACAGCGCGGCAAGCATGCTGTTTTCGACCGTACACGGATGAAAGGAGGCGTCGAACGAAGCCAGCAGCCACGAGAGCAAAAAAAAGGCCAAAATGACCGTCGCCGTCTTTATTATAAACTGTTTTATTTGAAAAAACAAGGCTTTTGCAACAAAAACGGGCCGCGGCAGCTGCAGCGGCGCAAGCTCCATGCAAAAGGGCGGCGGATCCCGCGGGGCGGAACAGCGGGCAACGAACAGCGCAATGGCCACCCCCAGCGCATACAACAGCACGACCGCCAAAAACGGCCTGCGGAACATGGAAGCGGCGACCGTAAGATACACCGGCAGTTTGGCGCTGCACGATATGTACGGAAGGCATAAAACGGTCCGCCGCTGCACGGCGCGGTCCGCAAGGCCGCGCGTCGCGGCGATCGCCGCGGCGGTGCATCCAAACCCCATGACCAGCGAAAATGCGGCGCGGCCGTTCAGCCCGATCTTAGAGAAAACGCCGTCCGTCAGCATGGCGAGGCGCGATAAAAACCCGCTCTCCTCCAACACGATCAGCACAAAAAACAGCATGGCGATCTGCGGCAAAAAGCCGAGCACGCCGCCCATGCCCGCGCATATGCCGTCCGCCAGCAGTCCGGAAAAAACGGGCGACGGAATGCGGCGCGCCTGCGCGGCAAGCAGCAAAAAGGCGCGGTCGATCGCCGATCTCATCCAATCGCCGGGCAGCCCGGGAGCAAACGTAAACAGCAGAACGGCAGCCAGCAGCAGGACGAAGAACGGAATGCAGAACGGACCGCAGGTGAACAGGCGGTCGAAAAAACCGAGCTTTGCGGGCGCCGCGCGATAACCGTCGACAGACAACGCCGTACGGACGACGGCCGGTGTCGGCGGCAGACGGGCAAGCAGCTCCGCGCCGATATTGCGGCGCTCGGCGTCCAAAACGGGAATACCCAGGCAACGCTCCAGCCCGGCGGGCGAAACATACCCGCCCTCCCGCAAAAAGCGCCTGCGCTTGGTCAGCACCAACACACAGCGCCGCCCCGCTGCAACGCCCGCCAACAGGGCGAGATTGCGCGGCAAAGCCGCGCATTCGCACACAAATGCCGCAGGCGCCTGCGGGTGTGCGCGCAAATAGTCGCACGCAGATCGCTCTTCCATGCTGTAACCCTCTAACGAATACAGCCCGGGAAGATCGACGGCGGTGACGCGGCGCTGACCGCGCAGCGGCCGCTCCAACGCACCCACCGTTACCCCGTGCCAGTTCCCAACATGCGCGTGCCCGCCCGTCAGGCGGTTGAACAGCGTACTCTTGCCCGCATTGGGATTTCCCACCAACAGCAGTTTCACAGCCTGCGCACCTCCACGGCGGCCGCCAGCCGCGCGCCGACCGCGACCGTGGCGCATTCGGTGCGCAGCAGATATACGCCGCGAAAGGCGGTGACCTTTAACACGGTAAAGCGGGCGCCCGCCTGTATGCCGAGCGCCCGCAGCCGCTGCCGCAGGGCGGTATCGTTCGGAACGGAGAGCGCCAGCGCGCGGTCGCCCCGCACAAGATTGCAAATGGTCATATCATAGACAATGCTTCGGCGCCCGCGTTTATGCTTTTCGACGCACATCTGCGCGTACCCCCCGCGCCTGTCTGCGGCCGCGTTTACGTCTCTTTTACCGCTTTGGCCACGCGGTCGCCCCGCAGCTTCAGCATGCCGTTGGTGATGATGGGCGAAACGATCAGCCAAACGGCGGCCGCGGCGATCAGGCAATAGACGACGATCGCACCGACGGTACGCGGGCCGGCAAAGATCGCCGAAACCAAATTAAAGTTAAAGATGCCGTACATGCCCCAGTTTACCGCGCCCAACAGCACCAGTACGTACGACAAGAGATTAAAGAACACCATGGTCGTTTCCTCCTTGCCAACAGCTTGCGTCTTCCTTAAAAATTTATGCGGAACGCCGTATAAAAAACGACCGCGGAGACTTTATTTATACAATAATGTCCACCGGGATAACCGGAAGTTTTTCATGTTCGCCTGTAAGTCTTCCTATGACCTGTGCCCCATAAGACCGGAAAACCATGCAATTACCGTTTGCCGTCCGTGAACGGATCTTACGCCTCATCCCTCTATCCCTTACTTTCCTCTATTCCCTGTCCCCTTCGCAAGGCGAGACGGAACGGTTTTGATGCCTGCGCGGTTCTCTTTTACACCACCGCCCGCACCGTTCGGCACCGCCTACGCAGGGAGAGCGAGAGTCGTAAAGGACGCCGCTCCGCCTCTCCCTTGGAGCACGACGACGCTTCCGAGCGCAGCATATGCCCTTACGCTTTCGGCCCGCGCCCATCTTTTCCATAAAGGATGCATCCGAATAATTTATCCGGCATTCGAGAGGTATATCGACACCGCGGCAGCTTCGCTTATGCAAAAAACATTCACCGACATAGCCGACGGTTCTTCCGTTTCCTTCGCCTGCGGCGCGTGCCGCCATAAGCAGGGCGGGCCGTAAGCCCGAATACTGCCGGCAGCGCGCAAGCCGCGCCCGAAAGGCCAGACCGTCACGCAATTGTTACCTGTTCCCCGTAAACGGGTCTCGCGTCTTCTCCGTCGCCTGCCGCCTCTTGGAAAGGGGAGGCAAGGGCGAGGAACGCGTCCGCTGGAAGGGCCGCCGTGCCCGCGCGGTGCCGACCGTTACGGCCCTTCCCTCCTTGCTTCGCACGGCACCCTCCCTTTATAAGGGAGGTCAAGACGGAAAACGGCGCCGAGTCATGCCGCCATTGCGGAGATCTTGTTTTCACAAATCAACATCCTTCCATTCTGTTCATCGGCAAACCCTCTCCAAAATCCGCAGCCTATTCGCGGGTTTTTATACAAAAAACGGGCCCGGCACAATGCCGGGCCCGCCGCTGACAGCCGTATGCTCTACGTCCTTCGGCGCGGAGCGTTACTTCTGCTTTTTATGTTTGCCCTTTAATTTTTCCAGGTCGATCTCCTCCACCTTTTTATCGGAGGGCTTTACGACCAACAGCACCACAATGGCCACGGCCAGTACGCCGGAGACGGCGAAGAGGATCACGGACGTCGTGTTATTCTCAAGCCACTGCGTCTGCCCGGAGATGATATCTACAGGGTTTCGTACTTCGATGGCCTGGTATGCCTCTTTCGGAACGCCGGGGCGGTTGGGGTCGGTAACGGTGACCTGCACAAAATAGATGCCCGAAAGCTGCGGGTTAAAGGAGAGCGAAGAATCGGGATCCCATTCGTAAGCGTTGTCTGTTCTGTCCCACTCCTCGTCGTCTTCCGAATACTCGTTGTTATACACGCCGATCTCGCGCATGCAGGCTTTGTACTCTTCGGTCACATAGTGCTCGGCATTTTCCACGCAGGCAGAATAGGACGGGCGCGTAACGCCGGAGGGCAGCGCGGATTCGTCGAAATAGTAGAGGGTATACTCCGTTACATATCCGTCGAGGGCAATGATCTCGAAGTCTTCGATATTGTACGTTCTGTCGCGATAGCCGTACGTCTGTGTGCCTGGATCTTCGATCGTTGCGCCCGTGTAACCCACCGTAATGGTGAACTCGGGGATCTCGTCGATCTCCCATACGTTGTCGCTCGTCACTTCGACCAACTCGCCGTCCAAATACATCTCCATGGCGTTGTCCGAAGCGTCCGAAGCGATGACACGGAACACATACGTGCCCTTTTCGTCCACTTCGAAGCGCAGGTTGTTATAACGCAGCGAGGTCTCGGAAGAGGCCGTGGCACCCTCTACCTGCGACTGGCTGTAATAGTAGATGCTGAAGCGCAGGTTACGGTAATCGGCATCGGGGCTGGAGATGAGATCGCGCAGCGAAGGCAGATAAAAATACGAACCGCTGCCCGCGCTGATGCCCTCGGAAGCATCGGCGACCGCGTCTTCATAGGCGGCGACCACCCGGTCATAGGAGGCGCTGTCGATAAGATTGGTCTTGGTCGCGTCGTCGGGCGTCACGCCCGTGTAGACGGGACCGCTCTTTTCACGATTCACCAGAATGTAGTCGAACGCGTTTTCACCCTCGCCCAGCGTTGCCACCGCCTGTGCGTCGGCATACCAGGTGAGGTACACGTACTCCGATTCGCCGCTCCTGCCGTCGTCCAGTTGGAAGCGGATGGAGACATACTCCTTTTCTTCCTCGCTTTCGGCGGGAGGAAGAAAATAGGTGGAGGTCGTAAGCTGCTTATAGCCGAAATCGGCGCTCGTCTCACCGTCGCCTTCTTCCTTATCTTCGGAGGACGGGGTTTCGACGGGCTTTACGTAGTTGCCGTTTTCGTCGCGGCGGAGCATATAGTAGCTGCGCGTGACGGTAACGGAGTCATCGCATACATCGATCGTCTCGTACGAGAGCGAAAAACGCCGGCCCAGCGTAAAGGCGAACACCTTTTCGTTGAGCACCAAAACGGGCGCGGCGTTGTCTTCCACGCGGCCGCTTTCGGTCAACTCGAACGACTGTCCGTTCAGCGATTTCATCAGCAGATCCTGCTTTGCGGGGCTCGCCTCTTCGCCCTCGTCTTCACCTGCTTCCGCATTCCCGGCCGTCTCGGGCAATTCAGCCGTAAAGGTGACGGGCGTATTGGGCGTGGAGGACGCCGTGGAGCGATACTCCAAAAAGTTCCCGCCGATATTGGTGAACACGTCGTCCTCGTTCAGCGTGACGGGCGTGCCCGCATACGAAATATTTACGACGTATTCGCCTGCGCTTTGACCCGCGGCAAACGATACGGTGATGTCATCGGTCGCCGAAGCGGCGCTTGCGGCAAGGGTGTAGGCCGTAAGCGCTTCGTTATCTTCGTTCTGCTCCTCGGCGCTCTTCACCTTTACGGTGAGCGCGCCCTCCGCCGTCTTTTCGAAGACGAGCGCATTGACCGCCTGTCCCTCTTTGCTGATATTCTCTTCGTCGCTTTCAAAGCGGATGGTAAATGTTTGGAACTCCACCGAGGGGAACGCGAACGTCATGTTAAAAAACGTCTCTTTCCCGGGATTGGCGAGCGCCGAGGTCTCGTCGGATGCCTCGTACCACCTGAGCGCCAAGTCGCGGCGGAAATACACGTTTCCGCCGTCGGGCATGGAGAAACGGACGAACGACGGCTCGTCCCCCTCCGCTTCGGAAGCGCCGACCTCGCTGCCGGACCCTGCCGAAAACACGGACGTGGGCGCATAATCGATCGCTTTTGCCGCTCTGCGCACAGGCAGCAGGGCGCCCACCGCAGCCGACAGACATACCGCCAGCAGCGCGATCAGCGCCATGATCGTGATCCAACGTACTTTGACCTTACTCATGAAAAAAACTCCAACTCTTCGGGCGCGTGCCCGAGTGCCTGAAATTCGAATATCTTTTATATTTTACACAAATTTTTTATGTTCGTCAAGCGGTATCGGCGGACATATCGGCCGAAATTGCAATTTTCGCGCGTTTTACACCGGATTTACAACGTCGTCCAAACGGAACAGCTTCCAGGGAACTTCGTCGGCGGGCGGCTCGGACATAAAGCGCATGCGCTCCTTGGTGACGGGATGGGTAAACGAAAGCGAATACGCCCACAGCGCAAGTTTTCCCTTGCGCGCAGATTCGCCGCCGTAGCGCACGTCGCCGTACACGGGGTGGGAGATTCCGGCAAACTGCACGCGGATCTGATGGCTCCGGCCCGTATGCAGCTTTATTTCGGTCAGCGCAAGCCCCGCGGCGGTCTGCAGCACGCGATAGTCCAGCGCGGCATACTTGGCGCCGTCCGCCCCCTGCGTGGAGAGATACACCATATTGTTGACGGCGTTCTTTTTCAGCCAATTTATCAGCTTTCCGCTCTCCGGCGCGGGCGTACCGTTTAAAACGGCCAAATAGCGCTTTTCGAAATCGCCCTCGCGCATCTGTTCGCCGAGGCGGGCAGCCGCCTTGCCGGTCTTGGCAAACACCATAACGCCGCCCGTTGGCCGGTCCAGCCGATGCACCAGCCCGATATATACATTCCCCGGTTTTTGGTACTTGCGCTTGACGTACGCCTTTACGCTGTCCAATAAATTTTCGTCGCCGCTCTCATCGGGGCAGGATGCCATGTTCTGCTCTTTTAACACGACGAGCAGGTGGTTGTCCTCGAACAACACGGTGGGTCCATACACTTCACTCATACAAATACATTCCTCCTGCGCCGCAGGGCAGCGGGATCCCCTCCTCGGTGGGAAGGCCCACTTCGTACGCCTCGACACGCCCTTTTTTTTGCGAAAGACACAGCGTTAAAATATTGCTTAAAACGGCGGGCTGCAGCCCCGTGGTGTAGCTGTTGATCAAAAAGAACAGCGGACGATCGGACATCAGTCCCGCGCACAGCTGCACGAACGGATACAGCTCCGTTTCGATCTTCCACAACTCCCCGCCCGGCCCGCGCCCGTACGAGGGCGGATCCATCACAACGGCGTCGTAGCGATTGCCTCGCCGCAACTCGCGCAGGACAAACTTTTTGCAGTCGTCTACAATGTAGCGGATCCCGCTTTGAATGCCCGAAAGACGGGCATTTTCGCCGGCGCGCTCTACCATGCCCTTGGCGGCGTCCACATGCGTGACCTCCGCACCGGCCTTGGCGAGCGCCACGCTCGCCCCGCCCGTATAGGCAAACAGGTTCAGCACGCGCACGCCGCGCCCCTGCGCGCGGGCGGCCTGCACCAGCGCGCCCATGCGCTCCCAGTTGACCGCCTGCTCGGGGAACAACCCCGTGTGCTTGAATCCCATGGGCATGACGCGAAACGTCAGATTTTTATAGCCGATGTTCCACGACTGCGGCAGCGGTTGTTTGTACTCCCACGCGCCGCCGCCCCGTTCGCTGCGGCGATATACGGCGGCAAGCCCGGGGAAAGCGAACAGATCGCGCCGCGCGGGCCATATGACCTGCGGATCGGGCCGCAGCAAGATATGCCCGCCCCAGCGCTCCAGCTTATATCCGTCGCCCGTCGCAAGGATCGAATACTCTTTCCAACCGTCTGCAATGCGAATCATAGCGCTATTATAGTGCATTGCGCACATTTTGTAAAGAAAAAAAGCGCCCGCTTTTGCAAAAAGCGGGCGCTCGCAAGCGCATGAAATGCGCTCTATTTGCGGAAGATGAGCACCTGAAAACTGTAAGGCGGCAGCTCGGCCTCACGCGCGGCCGCGGGCGCCACCTCGCACGGGACGATCTTTTCCGGCTCGTCGAGCGTGTTGTAATCGGACAGCGCGCCGCACATGCGCACGATGCGCGTCAGTTCGCCGAAGTCGAAATCCCCCTCCAGACGGACGGTATGCCCCTGCGCGCCCGCATTGACGACCTTGACGAACGTGAGCCCGTCCCGCTCGGTAGCGGAAACATACACGTCCTTTTCGTCGCAGACGGTCCGCAGCGTGACGTCGCCCGTGCACAGGCTGTACAGTTTTTGCACATAGTAAC
>CALVPS010000042.1 GCA_944354035.1 uncultured Clostridia bacterium
CACAACTCCGTTACGACAAGGCTGCCTAAAATTTCTTCGTACTTGGATTTTAAAAAGGAGATGGTGCCGAACGTCGTCACCGTGGCCGTTCCCGCCGCAACGCCCGAGCGCAGGATATCGGGAAGATCCGCCCCCTGCTGCAACATGAGCGATGCAGCCGCCACCATTCCGTCGCCCGCGCCGACCGTGGAATTGACGGCGACGTTGATGCTTCTGCAATAGTAATTTTTGCTGCCGTCCGTGATCACGGCGCCGTCCTTACCCAGGGAGAGTAACACGATGCGGGCGCCGCGGTCCAACAATTCGCGGCAGGCGGCAAGCATATCGTCTTTATCGACGAATTTACGGCCGAGCGTCTCTTCCAGCTCCTCCAGATTAGGCTTTACCAAATCGATCCCCGCTTCGAGCGCGGAAAAGAGCTTGGCTCCCTCCGCGTCGGCCACTTTGAGGGAGCGCGGATCGACGGCACGGAACACTTCGCGGTAATAGGCGGTATCGACGCCGCGCGGCAGACCGCCCGAGATGACAGTGACATCCGACCGCGAAGAAAAATTACGTACGGCCTGCAGCAGTTCCGCAAGCTTTTCCGGCGGGACCTGCGCGCCGATATCGTTGATCTCCGTCAGCATCGACTTTTTATCGATGCACTTGTAATTTTCGCGAACGCGCCCGCTGTTCCAGACGAAGGAGAACGGTATCCCCTCGCGGTCGAGCGCGCTTTCGAACATGGCGCCGTTTTCGTTATACATAAACCCGGTGGCATATGCCTCCGCGCCGAGGCGTGCAACGCCGATGGCAACATTCAGCGCCTTCCCGGTAAACGAAAGCGTCTTGTTTTTCACAATGTTTACCTTGCCGACATTGAGCGAATCCAACTCGATCGTAACGTCCACGCTGGGACTCATGCAAACCGTTAAGATCATTTCACTTCCTCCGCCTCCATAACCGGTCGCCGGGTTTTACAAGCGAACCGCCGCGAAAAAACTTCGCAAGTTTATTATAATATTATTTTTTGCAAATTTCAAGAGCATTCGCAAAAAAAAGTTACCATTTTTGCCGCTGCCGCGCCGTGCGCCCCGCCCGCCGCGGACGTGCCTTACATAGAGATCATCTGCAGCGTTTCGTACAGTTCGTAATTGAACTTCTTTTTCATGGAGACGGCCTCGATGATGTCCATATCGATGATCTCGTTTTTGTGGATGCCGACGACGCGGTTGCCGATGCCGTCTTTTAAGAGACGGACGGCCTTGTTGCCGAACTGTGCGGCCAGCATGCGGTCGGCCATCGAAGGCGAGCCGCCGCGCTGAATGTGGCCGATACAGGTGGAGCGTACCGAATAGGTGGTGACCTCCTGCAGCTGCTTTGCAAACGCCTCGGCGCTGGTGACCCCCTCGGCGATGACGATGATATTGGAATGCTTTCCGTTGGCGCGCGAACGGTTGATGCGCATGACGATATCGTCCATGTCGTAGGCGATCTCGGGCACGACGATGATCTCCGCGCCCGAAGTAATGCCGGCGTACAGCGCAATGTCGCCGCAATGACGGCCCATGACCTCCACGACGGAGATGCGTTCGTGCGAGTTCATCGTATCGCGCAGCTTGTTGATGACTTCGAGGCAGGTGTTTACGGCCGTATCGAACCCGAGCGTATAATCGGTATATTCGAGGTCGTTATCGATGGTACCGGGAATGCCGATCGTGGGGATCCCGTAATTTTCGGTCAGGCACTTGGCGCCGCGGAAAGACCCGTCGCCGCCGATGACCACGAGCCCTTCGATCCCCCGCCGCTCCAGCGTGGCCACGGCCTGTTTTTGTCCGTCGACGGTAAGCATTTCCAAACACCGCGCCGTGCGCAGCTTGGTGCCGCCGCGCTGGACGATATCGGAGACGCTGCGCATCTCCATGGGCATCATTTTATCTTCAATGAGCCCGGCGTAACCGCGCTCGATGCCGTACACCTCCATGCCGAAATAAATCGCCGTTCTTACGACCGCACGGATGGCCGCGTTCATCCCGGGGGCATCCCCGCCGCTGGTCAACAATCCGATTCGCTTCATTTGCTGCCTCCTCGCAATGCTGTATTGCCGCTTCTAACGCATTATATCAAATTTGACGCCGATTGAAAAGAAGTTTTTCGACGTTTTTTTAAAAAGTTTTTCGAACGCTCCCCTTTTTCGGACGCGGCGCGCTATATCAATTTTACGCACGCCTCCGGCAAAAAGGTCTTTAACTCGGCCCGGAAGGCGTGCGAGGGATTTACGCAATACTCGTAGCGCTTTCCGCCGTGCAAAATTTTGGTGCGCAACGTGCCAGCGTACAGTTCCAGCGTCTCCAGCAGCTCCGCAAAGTCCTCGTCGGAGAGGGCGCGCGCGTCCAGCCACAGCACCTTGTCGGGCGCGGACGACGCCGCGGACGCGGGCCCTTCGGGCGCCTCGGGCGGCGTAAAGGCTTCCAGCGAATCCAGGATGACGGTGGGAAGCTTATCGGCGGGGATATCGATCTTTCCGGAGAGCCTTACAACGGCGTCCGGCCGCAGAAAGGGTTTAATGCGCTCGTAGACGCGCGGGAAGGCGAGGCATTCCACGCTGCCGTACAGATCTTCCACCGTAATAAATGCCATGATCGCCCCCGCCTTGGTATTGATCTTTTTAACGCCGGCCACGATACCGCCCATCGTAACGGGATCGCCGCTTGCGATCTGATGATAGGTGCGGTCTCCCGTCTCCTCGTCCTCTTCAAAGTCGGCAAGCATGCCTGTATGGAAGGAACAGTCGGAAAAATGTGCCGCGTACGCGCCGAACGGGTGACCGCTGACATATACGCCCAGCACCGATTTTTCTTTGGAGAGCAGATCGGCGGTATTCCACTCGTCGATCTGCGGATATACGGCCTTCGGCGCCTCGTCCGCAATGACGTCGCCGAACAGCGACATCTGCGCGCTGCTCTTCTGCTTGTCGATGGCGGCGATGCGACGCATAAGTTCCTCGTATACGACCACGTACTGCGAGCGTTTTTGCCCCATCGAATCGAACGCGCCGCCGAAGATAAGGCTTTCGACCATCTTTTTGTTGATAAATTTGGTGCAGCGCATCAAAAAATCGGAAAAATCTTTAAACTTTCCGTTTTTCTCGCGCTCCTCTATCACCTTTTCCATGGCGCCGATGCCGACGCCGCGCAGCGCGCACAGGCCGAAGCGCAGACCGTTTCCCTGTACGGAAAAATACGCCTTGGAGGCATTAACGTCGGGCGGATAGACGGCGATGTTCTTTTCTTTCATGTATACGACATACTTGGCGATCTCTTCGATCTTGTCGATACGGTTATTCAGCACGCCCGCCAAAAACTCTTTGGGGTAGTACTTTTTAAGATACGCCGTCTGATAGGTAACGACCGCATATGCCGCGGCGTGCGACTTGTTGAACGCGTACGAGGCAAAACTCTCCATTTGCGCAAACAGTTCGCCGCTGACCTCGGGCGGGATCCCCTTGGAGATGCATCCCGTAATGTTTCCGCCCTGTTCGATGTCGCCGAAAATGAATTTGTCGCGCTGCTGCATGAGTTCCGCGCGCTTTTTTTTGGCCATGGCGCGACGCACCAGATCTGCCTGTCCCAGCGAATATCCCGCCAGATTCTGAAAGATCTGCATGACCTGCTCCTGGTAGATGATGACGCCGTACGTCTTTTCGAGGATGGGCTTTAACAGCGGCGTGAGATAGGTGATCGCGGCGGGATCGGCGCGGTTTTTCAGATAAGTTGGGATAAAGTCCATGGGGCCGGGGCGATAGAGCGAAATACCCGCGATCAGATCCTCGAGACAGGTGGGCTGCAGCTGCTTCATAAAGCGCTTCATTCCCCCCTGCTCCAACTGGAACACGGCGTCGGTATCGCCGTCGGAGATCAGCTGATAGGCGCCCGGGTCGCTGCAATCCTGCCCGAATTCGATCGTCCTGCCCGTATCCTCTTTAATATAGTCGAGCGTCTTTTTGATATCGGTCAGCGTAGTCAGCGCCAAAAAGTCCATCTTCAGCATGCCGATGGACTCGACCTCTTTCATGTCGAACTGCGTGGTGATATCCTCGCCGTTGCGCGAAAGCGGCACGTTGTCGGCGATCTTTTTGCGGCAGATGACCACGCCGGCGGCGTGCATCGACGTGTTGCGGGGCATCCCCTCCAGCTTCAGCCCCATGTCGATGACCCGCTTTAACACGTCGTCCGATTCGTAAATGGCAACAAACTCCGCGTTGCGCTTGGCCTCTTGGTCGGCGAGCGCTTTCAGCGCCTCGTCGTGTTTATCGGGATCGTTTTGTGTATCGGCCGCCTTTTGCCGGCATTTTTCGATGTTCAGTCCCAAAAGTTCGCGGATGGTCGATTTGCCGTCCATCAGCTTGGTCACACGGTCGGTGTCGGCATACGCCACGCGCATCACGCGGCCAACATCTTTGATGACCGCGCGTGAAGCCAAGGTACCGAACGTGACGATCTGCGCCACGTTTTCGGGATGGTAGCGGCGGCGGACGTACTCGATCGTCTCGCCGCGGCGCTCCGTACAAAAGTCGACGTCGAAATCGGGCATGGAGACGCGATCGGGGTTTAAAAAGCGCTCGAACAGCAGATCGTAGCGCAGCGGGTCGACGTTGGTGATGCCGATGGCGTACGCCACGATGCTTCCGACGCCCGAACCGCGCCCAGGCCCGACGGGAATACCGTTGAGGCGGGACCAGTTGATATAATCCCACACGATGAGAAAGTAATCGGCAAATCCCATTTTGATGATGATGCCCAACTCGTACTCGGCGCGCTGCAAAATTTCTTCCGTAAGGTCTTCGTACCGCTTGGGCAGCCCCTCCATCGTAAGCCTGCGCAAAAATTCGGGCGAGGGCGTGCCGTCGTCGGCGGTATACAGCGGAATAAGCGATTTATCGTAGATGGGCGAACCGTCGTCTTTCAGGTTGAACGGCGTATCCGTATCGGAAACTTTGTCGGCAATGGCGCGGGTGTTGGCGATCGCCTCGGGCAAATTGGGGAAAAGCGCGGACATTTCGTCGCCCGATTTCATATAGAATTCGTGCGTCTGCATCTTCATGCGGGTGGGATCGTCCAGCGTGCGCTTGGTCTGGATGCACATCAGCACGTCCTGCATTTCCCAATCTTCTTTTTTTAAATAGTGCACGTCGTTGGTGGCCACCAGCTGCGTATCCGTCTCGCGTGCAAGCCGTACCAAAAGCGGCAAGATCTGCTTTTGTTCGGGAATGCCGTGATCCTGGATCTCAATATAAAAATCTTCGCCGAACATCGCCTTTAACGAAAGTGCAAACTGCTTGGCCTTTTCGTATTCCCCTGCCATCAGCAGGCGCGGGATGCGCCCCGCAAGGCAGGCGGAAAGACAGATGACCCCCTCGGTATGCTCTTTCAGCACGGTATAATCGATGCGGGGACGATAGTAGTAGCCGTCGACAAAGGCAAGCGAGTCGAGCTGCACCAGGTTGATGTATCCGCGCTTGTTTTTTGCCAGAAGGATCAGGTGGTCGGCGTGCTGATCGATGTGCGCGCGGTAGTCGTCGACGACATAAAATTCGCAGCCGATGATGTACTTTATGCCGTTCTTTTTGCACTTTTCCGCAAACCGGAGCGAGGCGTACATGTTGCCGTGGTCGGTGACGGCTACCGTATCGATGCCGTTTTGCTTGCAGTGGCGCACCAGCTCGTCCACTTTTACGGCGCCGTCGAGCAGACTGTACTCCGTATGCAGATGAAGATGAACAAAATCGGTCATTGGTCGGTTTCCCTTTCTTCGTAAAGTTTCATGAGTTTTCGGATGCGGTGATTCAGCCCGCCCTTGCTTACATTCAGCAGCCCGCACAGCTCCGCCAAAGAATAGGTGGGATGCTCCAGCCGGGCAAGCGCCGTCTTACGGAGGGGCTCCGGCAATTCGTTCAGCACGCCGCGGCGCTGCAGATCGCGGAAGGCGACCGTCTGCGCCGCCGAGGCGATGGCCGTTTTGTCAGCGTTGCCCGCAATGCAATTCTGGATGCGGTTTTCGTTGTTGTTGGCCTCGCGCACGGCGGAGACGGCGTTAAATTTTTTTAAGGCGCCGTTTGCACCCAGTACGAACAGGGCGTCGGAAATGGCTTCGCGGCTCTTGATATATGCCACAAAAGTGTCGCCGCGTGCAACGCATTTTGCGTACAGCTCAAAGGCGGCAAGGCGCTCGCAAAAGGCCTCTGCCCGTGCCGCGTCGTTGAACACGCATTCAAAGTGATAGCCCGTCTTTGCTCCGCCGCGCGGCAGCGTGCAGCTGCCGCCGCTCAAAAAGGCCGCCCGCACATACCACAGCGCGGCGTCGGCGTTTTGCGGCAGCGTTTTTGCCGCGCCGAACGCCTCGTTCAAGGCGCGCCCGGCATCCGCGCCGACGCAGGCAAAAGTGAGCTTATCTTTTTTGCGCTTGGGGTCGCGCAGAACGCTGCGCACCTCCGTGCGGACGCCGAGCGCCTCGGTCAGCCGCAAAAAATACTCGGCGACGCGCTCGTTTTCGCTCACCACTTCCAATGCGTCGCCGCGTACCGCGCCGCTCGTCGCAAGAAAAGCGACAAATGCGGCGGCGGCACCCTCGCGGTCTTCGGGGAAATATGCCAGCAGATCGCGCCGTATTTCGCTTGTAAAATTTGCCACGCGCCCCTCCGTCCTATAAATGCCGCCGCTTGTATTCCGCCAGGCGCAGCTGCGGCATCCTGCCTTCGATATTGTCGATCTGTTGCAGCGGGATCCCCACGCGGGATATTTGTTCCATGGCAAGCGCCGTGTCGCCGATGCGGTCAACGGAATGCGCGTCGGAATTGATGACGAACCGCACGCCCGTGGCGGCCGCGGCGGCCAGTTCGTCGTCGGTGAGATGCCGTTTTTTAGAGCTGATCTCGAGATAGGTCCCGTAGTCGCGGCAACACTTGGCCACCTCCGCGGCGTCTGCCTGGCACCCGAAGTTGAGATGTACAAGGATATCGATTGGATTTTTTTGAACGGCGTTGATGTAGGCGCGCGTCGTATCGCGCACAAGGGAATCCGACGGCTTTATATGCAATTTGTTGCGCAGCATGTTCCCAACGCCGAAGCGGTGATCGCGCAGCGTTTCGTAGTGAACGACGATGTGAAATCCCGCAAGATACAAATCGAAATCGGCAAGATCGCGCTCTGTGAGGTCGCACAGACCGGAGATCCCGCAAATATTGCTCTCGATCCCCACCAGGCTGCGGACGCCCGTCTCCCGCTCGGCGGCGCGGATCTCGCGAATGAACTGCGGTACCTCTTTTCGCTTGATGCCGAAGGCCCAATGCGAAAAGCCGTGATCGGTACAACCGATGGCCGCAAGCCCCAATTCCTTGGCGCGCCGAATATTTTCCGCCGGCGTATTTTTGCCGTGGGAAAAGGTGGTATGCGTATGGAAATCTGCCGTAAGGATCATAGGTAAGCCCCGTTTAAAACACGTTTTTCGTTGGAAGTGCGATATGTAAAACCTTGTCCGATCTGAACTTGCCGCGACATGAAGCGCCACGGGCCGCGATTTATCGACGGGCAAAACGCGGCGCCGACTTCGATCTCAGCCTGAAAACGCGGCGCAAAACGGCGCTACGGCAGCCTGCGGATCTCTTCGCGCAGGTATATGCCCGTCTTGCGCGCCACTTCGTCGCGGACCAGGCGGATAAGCGCGTCAACGTCGGCCGCGGTGCCGTTTTGGTTGATGATAAAATTGGCATGGCGGCACGAAACGTGCGCCCCGCCGATCCTGCGCCCCTTTAAGCCGCAGCGCTCAATGAGCTCACCCGCAGAACAGCGCCCGGGATTGACAAACGTACACCCCATGCTGCGCCCCTTAGGAAGGGAGCTCCTTCCGGCGCGATATGCGCAGATCGACCGCAGGATCGCGTCGGGCGCGGAACGATATCCGCTAAAATACGCGCCGAGAACGGCAACGCCCTCCAAAAACAGACTGCACTTTTCACCAAACGTACAGTCGGCGGGCGAAAACGAGCGCAAGAGTCCCTTCTCTGCGCCGATCACGCGCAATACTCGGTCGCCGAAATGGTGTCCGGCGATCCCCGCGTTCATGGCAACGGCGCCGCCGACCGAGGTGGGAATGCCGGCAAACGGCTCGAATCCGCCGAACCCCGCCTGCGTGCAGTACGCAAGCAGCGCGCCGCCGGAGACGCCCGCGCCCGCATACAGCGTTTCGCCGTCGCAAAACAGGGTGCGCAGACGAAAAAAGCGTACCGCAACGCCTTCAAAGTGCCCGTCGCGCGCCAATACGTTGCAGCCCGCACCTAAAAGACAGTGCGCAATGCGCTCCGTCCGCAAATAGTGCAGCAATGCCGCGGCTTCCTCCATATCGGCGGGCGCGGCAGCGACTTCCGCCGTACCGCCGCAGCCCACGGAAGTGTGGCGGGCGAACGAAAAATTTTCTTCGAGGTCGAGCTTTGAAAACCTGGCGTGCAGGCGCTGTGCAAGCTTCAATGTTTTCCACCTGATATCATACCACATTCGGGCGTCATTTTCAAACGGTTTTTAAAAATTTTACAATATTTTTTCCCGCATTCTCCCCGTGCGCCGCTTCGCGTACGGCCTGCAGCTGCGATCCGTCGGCAAAGGCCCCCACCGTGTAGCCCGATGCGCCGGCGACGGGCTGCATGCCGATCGTATCGAGCGAGCGCTGTACCTCCTCCGAAAGCAGCGCGTTTAAAAAGACCATGCAGTCGTCGTATGCGTGCTCGGACAGGACGGCAACATACTGATACAGATCGCAGAAGGCGGGGAGTTCGCGCGTATATACGCTTACGCCGCGCGCCGCAAAACGGCAGATATCGCGCTGCGTTCCAAGCAGATAGCGGTATGTTCCGTCTAAAAAACCCAAATAGGCCGTCATGGACTGTATCTCCGTGCCGTCGACGCCCGCAAGCGCCGCGGCCGCGCATGTTAAATTGTCGCCGCCGACCGACAGCGCCGTTTGACTGGGCTGCGTAAAATTTTCCGAAAGCGAAAAGAGCACATACTGTCCGCGGCACCAGGGAACGGCCCGTCGCTCGCCGGCAAATGCGCTGCCGAGCGGGAGACAATACGGTGC
Source organism: uncultured Clostridia bacterium (assembly GCA_944354035.1). GTDB lineage: Bacteria > Bacillota > Clostridia > Christensenellales > Borkfalkiaceae > Gallimonas. Next base: position 9,112 of record CALVPS010000042.1, read on the forward strand.
AGCGGCAGAAAATCCCGGCCCGAACGACAGGATATCCGGTACGTCGCCCTGCGAAAGCGCCCGCTGCGCCCCTTCGCGCGTTTGAGAGGAAATAAGATACAACACATCGCCGTTCCGCGCTTCGGCGACGGATGCCGTTCGCTTTAAAAACGCCGTACGCGACCCTTTTCCGCCCTCAAACGTATCGATATTCCATATGCGCACGACCCGCGCGGCGTCGGCATCCGGCGACTGCGTGCCGCGCGGATAGAGGACTACGGTAACAAACGCTGCCGACAGCAGAACAAACGGCAGCGCGCGCAGCAGCGCCGCGGCCGCCGCCTTTCGTCTTACAGTGCCTTTCATCGGTATACTATATTCTGCGGCGCGGCGGCATATGACCGTCGCCGGCAGACTCGCATTTCAAAGAAAAAGGGCGAAGGGAACAAACATTTCCCCACGCCCCTCCCCGCACGTGGTGCGCAGGGATCGTGTATCTGCAAGCGCCTTTCGCGCTGACAAATACAGTGTGCGCCAGCAAACGCAGTTTATGCGCGCATAGACCTCAGCCGCGCTTGCTGTAGCTGTCGCAGCAGGTGCAGTTTTCGCAGTCGCACGTGTTGCCTACATGAATGGTCGTAAGCCGGCAGTGCATCCCGTCGCAGTTATGTTCGCAATCGGTGACGCCGCACGAAACGCCTGAATTGATATGATCTTGCATGGCTACCTCCTCCCCCGCAGTATGCCGCGCTTTATAAAATTTATGAAAAGCGCATTGACAAACCGCGCGCAATTGGGTACAATGAAAGAAAGTAAGGAGGTTCGTATGAAAGTTATTTTAAAAGCGGACGTAAAAGGAAGCGGAAAACAGGGCGATATCATTGAAGTTTCGGACGGATATGCAAAAAATTTTTTACTGAAAAAGGGCTTGGCGGAGATCGCAACCGCCGGCGGCATCAACGAGGCCACGCAGCGCCGCGCTTCCGACGCCTACCATAAGGCGGAAAACGAAAAGGCGCTGCGCGCGCAGGCGGCAGAACTTAACGGCAAAGAAGTGACTGTAAGTATCCGCGCCGGAGAGAACGGGCGCGTATTCGGCTCGGTGACCACGGCGCAGATCGCCGCAGCCCTCTCGGAGCTGGGCTATGACGTCGACAAAAAGAAAATTTCGACAGATGAACCGATCAAAACCGTGGGGACGTTCCGCGCGGATATCCGCCTGATGGAGGGTGTAAGCGCCAAGATCACCGTCACCGTTGTCCCCTCCGATCAGTAAACTGCAGAAAATTTCCGCATTTTAAAGAAAAAGGGCGCCAAAATGATATGCACCCCAAAAGTTGGACAGACTTTTGGGGTGCATATTTTTATGGCAAAAAAAGGGAACAAGCAAGAAAAG
>CALVPS010000043.1 GCA_944354035.1 uncultured Clostridia bacterium
TGGCGTCCTTTTGCTGGCGGGCAAGTAGCTGCGACGTCTGGTACCAGAAATCGTAGTTGCCCAAAAAGAGGTTGATCTTGCCGAAATCGACGTCGCAGATATGCGTGCAGACCTTGTTTAAAAAATGGCGGTTATGCGAGACGATGATGATGGTGTTTTCGAAATCGAGCAGATAGTTTTCCAACCAGCGCACGGTTTTTAAGTCGAGGTTGTTGGTCGGCTCGTCCAACAGGAGCACGTCGGGGTTTCCGAACAGCGCCTGCGCCAGCAGCACCTTTACCTTTTGCTTGGCGTCCAGCTCGCCCATGCGCATCTGATGATATTCCGCCGGGATATCCAACTCGTTCAGCAGCGTTTCGGCCTCGCTCTCCGCCTCCCAGCCGCCGAGCTCCGCAAACTCCGCCTCCAGCTCGGAGGCGCGCACGCCGTCCTCCTCGGTAAATTCGGCATGCGAATAGAGGGCGTCCTTTTCGTCCATGATCTGCACAAGGCGCCGATGCCCCAGCATGACCGTGCGCAACACCGTCTCCAGATCGTACTTGTTTTGATTTTGCGCCAATACGGACATGCGCTCGTTTTTGCCGAGGACCACCTCGCCCTTGTTGGGCTCGATCTCCCCCGAAAGCACCTTTAAAAAGGTGGATTTTCCCGCGCCGTTGGCGCCGATGATGCCGTAACAGTTGCCGTTGGTAAATTTTAAATTGACGTCTTCGAACAGTTTTTTGCTGCCGTATTGCAGGCTTACGCCGATGACCTGTAACATAATGACGCTCCTTGCCCTTTCGTATTGCCGCTTTTCGCTTGGCATTATACCATATCGCCGCCCGATTATCAAACAAAAACGTCCGATTTTGACGAAATTGTTGCGCCGCGTTCCGTTGACGCCCTGCCCGCCGTATGTTACAATGAAGGCATGGAACTGTTTGTAAACGGCGTTACCCTCTTTTGGCGGGTCTGCGGAACGGGCGCACCCCTGATCCTTCTGCACGGCAACGGCGAATCGCACGAAATTTTTAACGAGGCGATCCCGCTGCTCGCACAGCGCTTTACCGTGTATGCGGCGGATACCCGCGGGCACGGGAAAAGTTCGCCCGTGACGGAGTACCGCTATACCGACATGGCGGACGATCTGCTTGCCGCAGCCGACGCGCTGCGGCTGCAGCGGCCCTTTGTATACGGATTTTCGGACGGCGGGATCACCGCGCTGCTGGCTGCGATCGCGCAGCCGGAGCGGTTTGAACGCATTGCGGTAAGCGGCGTGAACCTGGCGCCGCGCGGCCTGAACGGCGCCTTTTTGCGCGAGACGCGCCGCGCCCTGCGGAAGACGCACGACCCGCTGCTGCAGCTGATGCTCACCCAGCCGCAGTCAGATCTGCGCGCCCTCGGCGCGGTCCGTGCGCCCGTAACGCTGCTGTACGGCGAGCACGATCTGGTGCGCCCCGCGCACGCCATGCGCATCGCCGCAGCCCTGCCGAACTGCACGCTGCGCGTTTTGGCGGGCGAAACACACGAAAGTTACGTGGTGCACAGCCAAACGATCGCGCATATTTTATTGGACCTGCTGCCCGCATAGGCCGCGTCTCGATCCGCAAAGCGCGGCGGCGATCGCTTCGATCGCCGCCGCGCCGCTTGTTACGATGCCGCTTCCGGCGGCTGTCCGGAAGGTGCGCCGTCGGCGGGAGGCGCGTTGCGCCTGCGCTCGTAGCGCACAAACAGGTACGCCACTACGATCCCGACGATAAACAACACAATGCCCAGCACAAGATCGAGCACGTTCAGCTGCGTGACCCACCCCTGATACACCGGATAGATATCGGGATTAAAGAACATGGTGACGACGGATCCGAGCGAAAGCCCGACGATAACAAAGAACGCCGCCGCGCGACACCTTGCGAACAGCTTGGTGAGCAGCTTGGAAAAGGTGACAAGTCCCAGCGCAAATCCCAGCACCATGCAGGCATAGACGCCAAATATCGCAGCCGACGAAAAGGCAAGCTCCACCGAATTCATCAACGCATCGAAATACCCCACCGCCATCAGCAGCGCCGTGGCGCTCAGTCCGGGGACGATCTGCGTAACGGCGACCAGGTACCCCAACAGCACAAACAGCAGATAGTGCCACACGGTAAGCTCGTCCAGCGTGCGCGCCCCCCCGGACGTGAACACCGAAACGAGAGCGATCGCGATCGGGATCGCAAGCCCCGCGAAAAACAGCGCGACGCGCAGGGGAGAACGCTTTTGCGAACGGATCTCGTCATATACGGCGGGAAAGGCGCCGAACATGAGGCCGGCAAACAGCCCCACCACGGCGAACGGACTGACTTCAAGAAGCAGCCTGATCGCAAAAAAGCCCAACACAAACCCGATCGCAAGTCCTAAAGCAATGGGCAGCAAAAACAGCACGCATACCTTAAAGCGGCGAAAGAGATTGCCCAAGGCATACAGCAGTTTATCGTACAGTTTAAAAATGATGGCGACCGTAGAGCCGCTTACCCCAGGCACGATCACCGCGAGACCGATAAAAAAGCCCAAAAGGATACTTTTGAACACGTCTTTTGCGTGTCGGTATTTTAAATCGGGCACAGATGTCTCCTGCGCCTCTTCCGTCTTCTGCGGCGCGTCCGGCGCCTTCTGCGGCGAAGGATTTACCCCGCCTTGCGGCGCTGTCCCGGGCGCCTCTTCCGTCTTCTGCGGCGCGTCGTCCGCCGATGTAAGAAACACGATGTCGTCGTCTTTTTTGTTCTCCATACGATCAGTATATCATATGCCGCGCAAAATTACAAACATCTTTGCGTCGTTTTATCGGCGCGTTTTTGCCGCGCCCGCGCAAAAAAGGCCCCGAACGCATTCGGAGCCCCTTCCCCAATCCTGCAACGATTTATACGATGCCGTGCGCCATCATGGCGTTGGCCACCTTGATAAAGCCTGCAATATTGGCGCCGGCAACATAGTCGCCCTCGCAGCCGTATTCCTTGGCGGCGGCGTCCATGTTGTGATAGATGTTCGTCATGATCTGCTTGAGTTTGGCATCGACTTCCTCAAATGTCCAGAACAATCTGCCGCTCGACTGCGCCATTTCCAGCGCGCTGGTCGCCACGCCGCCCGCATTGGCCGCCTTGGCGGGAAGGAACACCACGCCCGCCTTTTGGAACACCTCGATCCCCTCGAGATCGGTAGGCATATTGGCACCCTCGGCCACATACTTTACGCCGTTCTTGACCAGGATGCGCGCGGACTCGCCGTCGATCTCGTTTTGTGTGGCGCAGGGCAGCGCAATGTCGCAGGGAATGGTCCATATCCCCTTGCAGCCCTCGTGATACTCCGCACCGGCCACGCGGTCGGCGTATACCTTGATACGGGCACGTTCTACCTCTTTGATCTGCTTTACAACGTCGAGACGGATGCCGTTTTTATCGTAGATATAGCCGTTGGAATCGTACATGGCGACGACCTTTGCGCCAAGGCTCTGCGCCTTTTCGGTCGCGTAAATGGCCACGTTGCCCGAACCGGATACCACCACCGTCTTGCCTTGAAAGCTGTCGCCGCGCGCCTTGAGCGCCTCGGCCGTGATGTATACAAGGCCGTACCCTGTGGCCTCCGTTCTGACAAGGCTTCCGCCGTACGAAAGACCCCTGCCCGTCAAAACGCCCACATGCTCGTCGCGGATGCGCTTGTATTGGCCGAACAAATACCCGATCTCGCGGCCGCCGACGCCGATATCGCCCGCGGGAACGTCGGTATCCTGCCCGATATGACGATAGAGTTCGGTCATAAAGCTCTGGCAGAACTTCATGATCTCGTTATCGCTCTTACCCTTGGGATCGAAATTGCTGCCGCCCTTGCCGCCGCCGATGGGCAGGCCGGTAAGGCTGTTCTTTAAAATTTGTTCCAACCCCAAAAACTTGATGATGGAAAGGTTGACCGAAGGGTGGAAACGAAGACCGCCCTTGTAGGGACCGATGGCGCTGTTGAACTGTACGCGGTACCCCTTATTGACATGCACCTTCCCGGCATCGTCCACCCACGGCACGCGGAACATGATCACGCGCTCGGGCTCGACAAAGCGCTCTAACAGCGCCGCCTTTTCATACTCGGGGTGTTTTGCCACAACGGGACGAAGTCCGTTTAAAATTTCCGTTGCGGCCTGATGAAACTCGGGCTCGCCGGGATTTTGCGCCTTGAGGCCCTCCAACACTCTTTCTACATAATCCATGGTTCTCTCCTTCTGCCGCCATACGGACGGCGCATTGTTTTGCAGACATTATAACAAATTTGTCCTTATTTGCCAAACGCCGAAGGACCCTTCGTGCTTACCGATTCCTTATATTCTTTATAAGCGATATTTATACAGATGCGGCTTCGACGCCGGGCGAACCGCCGCGACGTTCTTCCCCTGTTAAAATATCGCAAGGGCGCCCCTGCACAAGCAGGGACGCCCCCTTTGGTACTCCCGGCGGGAATCGAACCCACAACGGCCCCTTAGGAGGGGGCTGTTATATCCATTTAACTACGGAAGCATATTTTTAGCGATACGATTCCCGCCGCGTTTGCGGCAAACCGCAAACGCGATCCCGGCGGGGATCAACCGAAACCCCTAAAGGGGTCCCCTCGGTTGAGCGTCGGGCTTCGCCCTCGCGCGAACCCACAACGGCCCCTTAGGAGGGGGCTGTTATATCCATTTAACTACGGAAGCATGTTTTTTTCTTTCCCGCGGCGGGAATACCGTAATATTACACCATTCGTAAAAAAAAAGCAAGAAATTTTACGCCGGAACGGATGGTTTGCCCACAAAAAAAGGACGGGAGCAGCGGCTTCCGTCCTTCGGACAAACATACATTATTTTTCGGCAGCTTTGTCACCATTCTTGCTGATGGAACGCAACAGACGCTTTTTGCGGCGGCAGCGAACGACGATGCGCTGGATCAGCTTGGCGATTTCCACCGCCACGACGGGCAGCAGCGAAAAGGCGATGACGATGAGATACTGCTGCAAGCTGAGATATACCAGGCTGAAAAAGCGCTGCAGCGGCGGCACGAACAGCACCAGTGCCAACACCGCACCCGAGGCGAGCATAGACCAGATCAACGTAAGGTTGTGCCCGTTTCCGCGCGAGAAAATGCTTTCGACATTCGACCGCTGGTTGGCCGCATGGAACAGCTGCGAGGCGGCCAACGCCGCAAAGCACATGGTCATGGCCACTTCGTAACTGCCGTATGCATAGTACCCGATAAAATACACCGAAAGCGACAAAGCCGCGATGACAAGTCCGTGGAAGGCGATGCGCGCGACCAGGCCTTTTTCGAACAGCGTGCCCGATTTTACGGGAGGATGCTGCATGATGTCACGGCCCGCAGGATCGACGCCGAGCGCCAGAGCGGGAAGCGTATCCGTCGCCAGGTTGATCAGCAGCACGTGTACCGCAAGAATGGGCGCGGGAAGGTTGAACACCGTGGCGACGAACAGCACCAAAATTTCGGCAATGTTGCCTGCCAGCAAAAATTGAATAACCTTTTGAATGTTGGCATAGACGCGGCGACCCTCGCGGATGGCACTTTCGATGGTGGTAAAGTTATTGTCCATCAGCACCATATCCGCCGCACCCTTGGCGACGTCCGTCCCCGCCCCCATGGCGACGCCGATATCGGCGGCCTTTAATGCGGGGGAATCGTTTACGCCGTCGCCCGTCATGGCGGCGACTTCGCCCACGCGCTGCAGCGATTTTACGATGCGCAGCTTATCGGCGGGCGTGACGCGCGCGTAGACCGACGTAGTGCCCACCACTTTATCGAGATCTTCGTCCGACATCGCCTCGAGCTCGGGGCCGGAGATGACCGTATCACCCTCGCGGAAAATAGTAAGTTCCCGCGCAATGGCAACGGCCGTCGTCTTGTGGTCGCCCGTGATCATGACCACGCGGATCCCCGCGCCGTGGCAGGAACGAATGGCGCCGATCACCTCTTTGCGGGGCGGGTCGATCATGCACGTAAGGCCGGCAAAGATCAAATCGCTTTCTACGTTGTCGCCGTCCTCCGGCTCACGATCGATCGAACGATAGGCATAGCCCAATACGCGCAGCGCCTGTTCGGACATCGATTCGGCACAGCGCAGCACCTGCCCTTTCTCCTCTTCCGTCATGGGACGGACGCCCTCGGGCGAAGTCGTATAGTTGCAAAGGGGCAGTAGTTCGTCCAACGCGCCCTTGGTGTACACCGTATAGGCGTTCCCGTCCTTTACCGCAACGGACATGCGCTTGCGGTCGGAATCGAAGGGCTGTTCGAACACGCGGGGCAACTGACGCTCCAGCGCCTTGTGGTCGACGCCGAACTTTTCGGCAAAGTACAGCAGCGCGCCCTCGGTGGGATCGCCCAACGTGTCGCCGGGGCTGTCGGGATCCTTTTCCGCATTGTTGCACAGTGCGGCGCCGTATACGAGCGCGCGACGCTCTTCGTTCAGCGCTTCGCTCTCTTCCAACGCCACCGTATTGCCGGCATACAGATCGGAAGGCGCCGCAAAACGGGTCACCGTCATGCGATTTAAAGTAAGCGTACCCGTCTTATCGCAGCAGATGACCGTAGCGCTGCCCAAGGTTTCGACGGCGGGAAGCGAACGCACCAGCGCCTGCCGCTTGGCCATACGCTGTACGCCCAGCGCCATAACGACGGTGGCCGTCGCCGGAAGTCCTTCGGGGATGACGGAAATGGCCAACGCGATCGAGGTAAGCAGCAACTGCTCCCACTTTGTATAGTCGTAAATAAGTCCTATCCCGAGCATGACGACCGCCACGATCAGCCCCACGATGCTCAACGTCTTTCCCACGTTGTTGAGCTTTTTCTTCATGGGAGTTTCAAGCTCGTCCTGGTCGTCCAGCATGTCGGCGACCTGCCCCACCTGCGTCGCCATGCCCGTTTCGGTCACGACGCCCATGCCCGTGCCGTTTATGACGACGGACGACGAAAACGCCATATTGGCGCGGTCGCCCAGGGGTGCGTCGGCAGCAAACACCTCGTCGGCGTCTTTATCCACCGGAACGCTTTCGCCGGTGAGCGCAGATTCCTGGATCTTGAGGTTAGAAGTTTCCAGCAGGCGCATATCGGCGGGCACGATGCAGCCGTCGCCCAGCAGTACGATATCGCCGGGCACCAGATCGGCGGCAAGTTTTTCGGTCTCCTGTCCGTCGCGCAGCACGCGCGCCGTGGGAGCGCTCAGATCTGCCAGCGCCTCCAATGCGTCGGCCGCCTTTTTTTCCTGTACGATGCCGATGACCGCATTGATCACCACGATCGTAAAAATAACGACGGCCTCCGCCCAATCCTGAAAAATGAGCGAAAGAACGGCTGCGGCGATCAGGATAAGGACCATTACGTCCTTTATCTGCTCCCACAGCATGCGCCATATGCTCTTTTTCTTCTTCTCTTTCAGAATGTTCTTGCCGTACTTTAAGCGGCGCAGCGATACGTCGTCTTCGGACAACCCCTCCTGCGACGATTTCAGCGCCGCAAGAACTTCTTCCGCCGTTTTGGTGTGCGGCTGCAATCGTTCGGGCGCTTCGTTGCGCGCCTCTGCTTCGGCATGCTGCAGCGCCATCGTGTTATCGGACGATGGACTTGGGCCTGCTTCGGACTGTTTCATTGACATCTCCTCTTTTTCAATTTTTGTCCGGACAGTCCGGACATAATATATATTATATATTTATACCACAAATTGCAAGCAAATAAAAGCCCGCGGCCAAAAAAAACGCCGGCTTTTTACACTTATGCCGCCGGAAGGCCCGCCGCGCCTCCCCTTGCGCCTCTTACAAAACGCCCGCGCCGCTTGTTAGCCGCGCTAAATTGTGCGTGCCGAACGACTTGCTTCCTGTCTGCGCCGCCTTTAAACGCCGCTTGATACGCTATGCGGAACGTATCCCCCCGCCCCTGCGGGGCACCCCCCTTAAAGCCTGCGGCGTTAAGGGGGGCAAGAGGTTGGCGGCGGGCCCCCCTTAACGCCTGCGGCGTTAAGGGGGGGCAAGGGTCGGGAGGACGCTCCGGGCCGCAATTTTATAAATCTTATTTTAAAAATAGCGGAAGTCCTTGCAAAATTTACCCGCTTATGCTATACTGTAAGCGCCCAACAATTTCACATTGTTAAAACATACGGTACGATAAGGCATTTCGTATCTCTCTTTTCCGTATGTTTTGGAAATTGTTGGGCAACGATCGGAGATACAATGCAGGGCGCGTTTTCAATTGAAGGCGCGCCCTTTTTGCCCTGTTTTACGGAAAATTTTGGAGGTAGAATATGAAACGCAAACTTTTATTGGTACTGCTGACGGTTGCAATGGCAATTGCCTGCGCCTTCGGCTTTGCCGGGTGCAAACCAACGCACACGCATACCATGACGCATCATTCGGCGACGGCGGCAACCTGTACGGAGAATGGCAATGTGGAGTATTGGTCCTGTTCCGATTGCGGCAAATATTTCACAGATGCAGAAGGAAAAGGTGAAGTAACGGATATAACCATCGAAGCAAAGGGGCATACTTGGGGCGCATGGGAAATCACGAAACAGGCTACTTGTAAAGAGACCGGCTCTCAAACACGCGTCTGCACCGTCTGTATAGCAGCGGAAACGCAGGAGATCTCTCTTGCCGAACATTCCTGGGGCGAATGGCAAATAACGGAAAAAGCGACTTGCACGGAGAACGGCGAGGAAACGCGCACTTGCGAAGTATGCGGACGCGAAGAAACGAAAAGCTTGTCCGCGCTTGGGCACAAGTATTCTGCGGTGTACGCATACGACGAAAACTATCATTGGCAATATTGCACAGTATGCGGCGAGAAATTCAATACCGCGAAACATACATATTCAGACGGCGCCTGTACCGTATGCGACAACGCCGAAGTCACAAGCGGACTTTCTTATCAGCTGACTCCCGATTCGCAATCTTACTCCGTAATCGGCATTGGCGAAGCTACAACAACAAAAATTATCATTCCCTCCACACATAACGACTTGCCCGTGACGAGCATTGGCGATTATGCATTCTCTGGTTGCGACAGTATTATAAGCATTACCATTCCCGACAGCGTAACGAGCATCGGAAGTTATGCGTTCCGGGATTGCAGCAGCCTGACGAGCGTCACCATTCCCGATAGCGTGACAAGTATCGGCATAGGCGCGTTCTATGATTGCGACAACCTTACAAGCATTACGCTGCCGTTTGTGGGCGCGCAAAAGGATGGGACCGAAAATACACATTTCGGCTATATTTTCGGTGCAGATTCTTCCGATTACCAGGATGACGATGTTCCCGCCTCCTTAAAAACAGTCGTCATTACCGGCGGAACAAGCATTGGCAAGGATGCATTCTCTTATTGCAGCAGTCTTACGAGCATTACCATTCCAAACAGCGTGACGAGCATCGGCGGTCAGGCGTTCTCCTATTGCAGCAGTCTTACGAGCATTACCATACCCGACAGCGTGACGAGCATCGGCGAGGATGCGTTCTTTGGTTGCAGCGGGCTTACGAGCATAACGATTCCCGACGGCGTGACGAGCATCGGCGAGGATGCGTTCTTTGGTTGCAGCGGGCTTACGAGCATAACGATTCCCGACAGCGTGACGAGCATCGGAAGTTCTGCGTTCCTGAATTGCAGCGGGCTTGAAAGTATTACCGTAGAAAACGGAAACTCACAGTATCACAGCCAGGGAAATTGTTTGATTGAAACTGCAAGCAAAACTCTTATTTTAGGCTGCAAAAACAGTATCATCCCAACGGATGGCTCCGTAACGAGCATCGGGAGTTCTGCGTTCTCGGGTTGCAGCAGTCTTACAAGTATCACCATACCCGAC
>CALVPS010000044.1 GCA_944354035.1 uncultured Clostridia bacterium
GAAAGGCGAGGTAAGAGCTCACCGACGGGACGGTAACGCCCCGTGCCATGTAAACCCCGTCCGATGCAAGGTTGGGCTGTGTTCACACAGGGTTGCCCGCCCGAATGCAGCCGTGAATACCGCTTGAGCGTGCCGGCGACGGTACGCGTAGATAAATGACCGCGCTCGACAGAACCCGGCTTATAGGTCCGTCTCGAAGTTTTTAGAAACAAGCATGCTCGCTTTGCGCGGGCATTTATCGATACAGGGCTCCCGAAAAAAGGCACGGCATTTTTTCGGGAAGAGGAGCCGCAAGCGTTATACCTCCGCCGCAAGGCACGCCGCGGCGGGAAAAAGGCGCTTTGCGGCGACGAGACCGCGCCCGACAGAACCCGGCTTATAGGTCCGTCTCGAAGTTTTTAGAAACAAGCATGCTCGCTTTGCGCGGGCATTTATCGATACAGGGCTCCCGAAAAAAGGCACGGCATTTTTTCGGGAAGAGGAGCCGCAAGCGTTATACCTCCGCCGCAAGGCACGCCGCGGCGGGAAAAAGGCGCTTTGCGGCGACGAGACCGCGCTCGACGTCGACCGGAGACGGCAGACAAGGAAAAACGGACCGATAAAATTTTTTGCGGGCAGACGGAAAAAACGCTTGACACTTATTAAATAATCGATATAATAAGATATGCTTTTGCAGAACAATGCACATTGAGGTGTAGCGCAGTTTGGTAGCGCGCTTGGTTAGGGACCAAGAGGTCGTGGGTTCAAGTCCCGTCACCTCAACCAAAAAACCTGCCGTCGGGATCTCCGACGGCAGGTTTTTTGTATAAAAACGGCGACGTTCGGCCGCCCGCGCTTAACAAAGGCGCGCTTTTGCGGTAAGGCCCCGCAGACGAGCGCGGCATGCCTGCAAAAAAATGGAGAAGTTGTCCTAAAAAACACCGCCTTCCGCCTCGGCGATGCGCCCGCCCCTTTGTCCCGATGCGGCAAAGGGGGAAGGGCGTGGGTGACGCGATCGCTCCTTCGGAGACCGTTTGCCGTTTCGCCCCGCGCAAGTCCCGTCATCTCGGCCCAAAGAACGCAGCGCCGATCGACGCCGGATCCAAAAACAGTTTACGCTTCCGAACGCCGAAAAAGTTGTTCCGAAAAATCCCGCAAAATGTTGCGCCAAATCATATAACTTTCCTTTTTCAATAAACATTCATCGGCATAGCCGATGGTGTTTCATTTTCCTTCGCCTGCGGCGCGTGCCGCCATAGGCGGAGCGGGCCGCAGGCCCTCATATTATCGGCCGCGCGCAAGTCGCGCCCGGGACGACCCGGCAGTCACGCAATCGTTCCTTGCGGCCCGTAAACGGGCCGTATGCCTCCCCCTCCCTCGCCTCCCCTCTGCAAGGGGGAGGCGGCTTGCCGCAGGCAAGACGAAAGGGTTTTATCAACACCCCCTGTTTACGACCCTCCCGCCTCGCTCCGCTTACCATATCCCCTTTATAAGGGAGGGCAAGGATCCGATGCTATAACGCGCTTTCAATTCCGTTCTGTTCATCGGCAAAGCCGCGCTTGTACCCGCAACTTATCCGCGGAGTTTCGTTACCAAAAAAGGAGCCCGAAAAAACCGAGCACCTTCCCTGTTTATATCGTTTTTATTCCGTTTCTGCTTTGAAAGAGCATATCGTGCCCGCAGTGCGGCGGGCAGGGATCTTACAGATCCCAAATCAGTTTTGCGTAATCGCGCACAGAACGATCGGCGGAGAATTTTCCGACGGACGCCATGTTGATCAGGCACTTTTTATCAAATTCCTCGCTGCCGTAATCGCGCAGAAGCTGTTCCTTTACGCGCACATAGTCGGCAAAGTCGTACAGCACCAGGTAGCGGTCGGGCTGATACCCCGTCATAAGGCTTTCGTAAAGCTTTTTCAGCATGCCGGAGGCGTCCTCAAACGTGCCGTCGATCAGCGTTTCCACGGCGCGCTTTAAGCGAGGGTTCCCCTCTACCTGTTCGCGCGGGCAATAGAACTGCTTGATGGCCGCCACCTCTTCGACCGTTGCGCCGAAGATATAGTTGTTTTCGCGGCCGGCCTCTTCGCAGATCTCCACATTGGCGCCGTCCAGCGTGCCGAGCGTGACCGTTCCGTTGAGCATAAACTTCATGTTGCCCGTGCCGGAGGCCTCCATGCCGGCCATGGAGATCTGTTCGGAGATATCTGCCGCGCAGACGATCTTTTCCGCATACGAGACGTTGTAGTTCTGCACGAACACGACCTTCATTTTATCGGCGACGGCGGGATCGTTGTTGACGAGGCGGGCGATCTCGTTGATGAACTTGATGACCGCCTTTGCCATGTAATAGCCGGGAGCCGCCTTTGCGCCGAAAATAAACGCCGTGGACGGAAAATCGGCAACGGAGCCGTCCTTTATACCGTAATAAAAGTACAGCACGGAGAGCGCGTTCAGCATCTGTCGCTTATACTCATGCAGACGCTTTACCTGCACGTCGAAAATAAAGTCGGGCGAAAGGGTCACACCCTCGTGCGCCGCAATATAGTCGGCCAGTTTTTGCTTGTTTTCGCGCTTGATGCGGCGGAAGGCGGGCAGCAGCTCGGCAAGGTGCGGCTTGATCTTTTTCAACTCGGAAAGCCGGGTGTGCCACTCGGCGCCGATCACAGCGTCGATCTCGCGCGCCATGGCGGGGTTGTTGAGCAGCAACCAGCGGCGCGGCGTAATGCCGTTGGTGATGTTGACGAACTTTTCGGGGAAGCGCTCGTACCAGTTTTTGAATGTTTCGCGCTTTAAAATGTTGGTATGGATCTCGGCCACTCCGTTTACGTGCGCCGAAACATAGATGGCAAGGTTGGCCATGTGCACCACATTGTCGCGCACGATATAAAAGACGTTGGGATCCAGCCCGTCGCGCTCCAGCTTCTGCTGGCAAGAGAGGATCTGTTCGTACACGTCCGGCAGCAGATCGGAGAGCGCAAGCGCATCCCACTTTTCCAGCGCCTCGGCCATGATGGTGTGGTTGGTAAAGTTAAAGCAGCGCGCACAGACGCCGAACGCCTCGTCGAACGAAAGTCCCTCGGCCTGCAGCAAGCGCAGCAATTCGGGAATGGCGATGACGGGGTGCGTATCGTTGAGCTGGAAGCACCACTTTTCGGGCAGTTCGCGCAGATCCTTTCCGCGCGCCTTAAACTTTTTGACAATATCCTGCAGCGAGGCGCTCACCATAAAGTACTGCTGCCTGAGGCGCAGGATCTTCCCCACCATCGTGTTGTCGTTGGGATACAGCACGTCGGTGATCTTGGTGGCGTTAAAGTTTTCGGTCGCCTTTATTTCGCCCTTCATCTCGTTAAAGCTGGCAAAGTCGAAGGCCTGCACGGGCTCGGCCTGCCACAGACGCAGCGTGTTGACGACGCCGTTTTTGTAGCCGAAGATGGGCATATCGTAGGGGACCGCCTTTACCGTTTGGTCGGCAAAGTGCACAAATACGGCGTCGCGGTCGACGCGCACGCTCCACGGATCCCCCCATTTTAACCAATCGTCCCCTTCCTCGTGCTGAAAGCCGTCTACAAAGGTCTGGCGGAACAGCCCGTAACGATAGCGCAGGCCGTAGCCGTCCAGCGCGATATCCTTGGAGGCGGCGCTCTCCAAATAGCAGGCCGCAAGCCGCCCCAGGCCGCCGTTGCCGAGCGCGGCGTCCTCCACCTCTTCAAACGCATTCAGATCTTCCCCCACGCTCTTTAAGGCGTCGCCCACCTCTTCGAGGATGCCGAGGTTCAAAAGATTGGAGTAGATGGCGCGACCCATTAGAAATTCCGCCGAAAAATACCCGCAGCGACGCTTGAACGACTTTTTTTCGCGGTTCCAATTTTCGAACGACGCCTCCATCACTGCCTTGGAGACCGCGTTGTAAAGCTCTCTGCGGCCGGCACTCTTCATGTCGCAGGCGTAATCGGCGTGCAGCACGCGTTCCACATCTGCCAAAAATTGTTTTTTATCGAATTTCATACGTTTTTTCTCCACGATCCGCGCTCTCTTTACGCATTCTGCGCCCCGGATCCCGCTTAAGTATTGACGTCGGGATATTGTAACATACGCGCGCGACAATGTCAATCGCTTTTTTTGATCATTTTACATGGAACAAAACAAGAAAAAAAAGCAAAGATCTTTCGACATTTTTTTACAATTTGATAAATTGTCTTGATAAATGCACGCATGTATGTTATAATTGTGATAATGCTATCATTCGTTTCGCCCGCAGAAGAGCCGGACGAAAAAAATCAACGCTATTTTTGGTAAGGAGGTTGTTATGAAACAGTGTGATGCTGCGTGCGGCACGGCGGAACAGGCCGAAAGGCTGAAGGCCGTCATCGAAGAATCGCGCGCAACGCCGGGGTGCCTTATGCATATTCTGCAGGAGGCGCAGGGGATCTACGGGTATCTGCCCATGCCGGTACAAAAGACGATCGCCGAAGGGCTTGGGATCTCGTTGGCGGAAGTATACGGTGTGGTCACCTTTTATTCGCAGTTCTCGTTAAAGCCCAAAGGAAAATATCGCATAAGCGTGTGTTTAGGCACTGCCTGCTACGTTAAGGGATCGGACAAGATCCTCGAAAAAGTGGAAGAAGAATTGGGCATAAAGTGCGGCGAATGCACCGAGGACGGCATGTTCTCGATCGACAGCTGCCGCTGCGTGGGCGCCTGCGGCCTTGCGCCGGTCATGATGGTCAACGAGGACGTGCACGGAAAACTCAAACCCGAAATGATCAAGGGTATCCTCGAACAATACAAAAAGGAGGCGCAGGCATGACGATCCAGGAACTTGAAACCATCCGCAAAAAGAAAAAAGCGCTGATCGACGTTCGCCGCGCCGTGCGCGAACAGGGCGAAAAACTCTCCAAGCAGGCGGGCTACCGCAAGCAGGTGCTGGTGTGCGGCGGTACGGGCTGCACTTCCTCGCACTCGCTGAAAGTGATCGATCAGCTCGAAAAATCGTTAAAAGAACTGAAGCTCGACGACGTACTCATCGTAAAAACGGGCTGCTTCGGCCTGTGCGCGCTGGGTCCCATCATGATCGTATATCCCGAGGGCGCGTTCTATGCCCAGATGACGCCCGAGCATGCCAAAACGGTGGCGGAACAGCACCTTGTAAAGGGCGGCTCCATCGTAAAAGATCTGCTGTACAAGGGCACCGTATCGGACGACGGGACCATTATCCCCTTTGCCGAAACGCCTTTCTATAAAAAACAGATGCGCATCGCCCTGCGCAACTGCGGCGTGATCGCGGCGGAAGACATCGAAGAGGCGATCGCCGCGGGCGACTACGCCGCCCTGGAAAAGGTGCTCACCTCGATGACGCCGGACGACGTGATCAACGAAATGCTGGCCTCCGGTCTGCGCGGCCGCGGCGGCGCGGGCTTCCCCACGGGCAGAAAGTGGTCCTTTGCCAAGGCCTCGGCGGGCGACGTAAAGTACGTATGCTGCAACGCCGACGAAGGCGACCCCGGCGCATTCATGGACCGCTCCGTCCTGGAAGGCGACCCCCACTGCGTACTGGAGGCAATGACCATTGCGGGCTACGCCATCGGCGCGCACCAGGGCTACATTTACGTCCGCGCGGAGTACCCCGTGGCAGTGGAGCGCTTAAAGATCGCCTTAAAACAGGCGCGCGAATACGGCCTGCTGGGCAAAAACATTTTGGACCTCGGCTTTGACTTCGACATCGAGATCCGCCTGGGCGCCGGCGCCTTTGTGTGCGGCGAAGAGACGGCGCTGATGACCTCTATCGAGGGGCACCGTGGCGAACCCCGCCCCCGTCCCCCCTTCCCCGCCGTCAAGGGCCTGTTCGGAAAACCCACCATTTTAAACAACGTGGAGACATGGGCCAACGTCAATCCCATCATCATGAACGGCGCGGCCTGGTTTGCCAAGATCGGCACGCAGACCTCCACGGGCACCAAGGTGTTTGCGCTGGGCGGAAAGATCACCAACGTAGGCCTGGTGGAAGTACCCATGGGTACCACGCTGCGCACCATCGTAGAGGAGATCGGCGGCGGCATCCCGGGCGGCAAAAAATTTAAGGCGGCGCAGACGGGCGGCCCCTCGGGCGGGTGCATCCCCGCGGAGTGCATCGACACCCCCATCGACTACGACAGCCTTCTTGCCATCGGCTCGATGATGGGTTCGGGCGGCATGATCATTCTCGACGAAGATACCTGTATGGTGGATATCTCCAAATTTTATTTGGAGTTTACGGCAGACGAAAGCTGCGGCAAGTGCACGCCCTGCCGCATCGGCACAAAGCGTCTGCTGCAGCTGCTTACCAAGATCACCGAAGGCAAGGGCGAACCCGAAGACCTTGTAAAGATCGAAGAGCTTGCCTCGCACATGAAACAATCGTCGCTGTGCGCGCTGGGACAGTCCGCGCCCAACCCCATCCTTTCGACGCTGCGCTACTTCCGCCGGGAATACGTGGATCACATCGAAAAGAAGCACTGCGACGCGGGCGTGTGCAAAGCGCTGCTGACGTATTCCATCGACCCCGCAAAGTGCCGCGGCTGCACGCTGTGCGCGCGCAACTGTCCCACGCACGCCATTACGGGCAAGGTACGCGAGGCGCACGTCATCGACAAAGATATCTGTATTAAATGCGGCGTCTGCATGCAAAACTGCAAGTTTGGCGCAGTGGTGAGAAGTTGAGGTGAACAGACATGGCTAAAGACGTAACATTATCGATCAACGGGATCTCCGTTACCGTTCCCGAGGGAACGACCATTTTACAGGCCGCCAGAAAGGCGCACATAGAAATCCCCACCCTCTGCTACTTAAAAGACGTATCGTGCGTCGGCTCCTGCCGCATGTGCGTTGTGGAAGCGACGGGTGCCCGCGGGCTGGTAGCCGCGTGCGTGTATCCCGTTGCCGAAGGCATGGAGGTGCGCACCAACACGGCAAAATGCCGCGAGAGCCGCAAAATGACGCTGGAGCTGCTGCTCTCCAAGCACAAGAAAAAATGCCTTTCGTGCGAGCGTAACCACAACTGCGAGCTGCAGAAGCTTTCTTTGGGGTACGGTGTGGACGAGGACCGCTTCAAGGGCGAAGACTTTGTACTGCCCATCGACGATTCCGCCCCCTATGTGGTACGCGACAACGACAAATGCATCAACTGCATGCGCTGCGTGGCGGCGTGCCGCAAACAGCACGTCAACGCGATCGGCCCCATCGGCAGAGGCTTTAACGTGCACATCGGCAGCGCCTTCGACATGCCCTTATATGAATCGGTATGCGTGGGCTGCGGACAGTGTATCGTCGCCTGCCCCGTAGGCGCCCTGTCCGAGCGCTCGACCATCGACGAGGTATGGAAGGCGTTTGCCGATCCCACCAAAAAGGTCATCTTCTTTACGGCGCCCTCCATCCGCGCCACGCTGGGCGAGGCCTTCGACCTGCCCGTCGGCACCAATGTAGAGGGTAAAATGGTGGCGGCCATTCGCCGCCTCGGGCCCTGCGAAGTGTTCAATATGGACGTGACGGCCGATCTTACCATCATGGAAGAGGCCAGCGAGCTGATCAACCGCATCAAGACGGGCAAGCCCATGCCCATGTTCACTTCGTGCTGCCCCGCGTGGGTCAAGTTCGTCGAGCAGAAGTATCCCGAAATGATCCCGCACCTCTCCAGCTGCAAATCGCCGCAACAGATGTTCGGCGCGCTGTTAAAGACGTATTGGTGCGAAAAACACCATATCCGCCCCGAAGACCTGTTCACCGTTTCGATCATCCCCTGCACGGCGAAAAAATACGAATGCCACCGCCCCGAAATGGAGGGCGAGGTCAACGCAGCCATCACCACGCGCGAACTTGCGCGCATGATCAAGACGGCCGGCATCAAGTTCACCGAGCTGCCCGACGAAGAATTCGACAATCCGTTTGCCACGGCCACGGGCGGCGGCACCATCTTCGGCGCCACGGGCGGCGTGATGGAGGCGGCTCTGCGCACGGCGGCGCACATGCTGGACGGCAGCTTTGAAGTCCTCGACTTCTTTGCCGTACGCGGCACCGGCCCCATTAAAGAGGCGACCTACCTTGTTGCGGGGCACACCCTGCGCGTCGCCGTCGTCTCCGGCCTGGAGAACGCGGTGACCCTGATCGAACAGATCCGATCGGGCGAAAAGCACTACGACTTTGTGGAAGTGATGGCCTGTCCCGGCGGCTGCGTCAACGGCGGCGGACAGCCCACCCTCTCGGACAGCATCCGCAACTCCACCGAGCTGAAGGACACGCGCGCCAAGGCGCTGTACATGAGCGACAGCCGCAACGAGTTCCGCCGTTCGTCCGGCTCGCCCGTCATGGACATGCTGTACGAAGATTACTTTATCTTCCCCAACAGTCCCAAGGCGCACGAAGTGCTGCACACCGTATATAAAGAGGACAAGCGCATCTGACGCAACACACAAAAAAAACGGACAGGCCCGATCCTGTCCGTTTTTTTAAACGAAACCCCGCGACGATCGCGCGGATCGGTTGCGGGTAACAAAGAGCTTTAGCGATGGAACTTGCAATAAAAAACTCCTTTTGATAAAATGGAGTTGCGACCTGGCAGTTGCAACGAAAGGAATCAAAAGGAGGACATCCGGATGGATGACGT
>CALVPS010000045.1 GCA_944354035.1 uncultured Clostridia bacterium
GAAGGCTGCAAATTTTTTTTGATAATACCGCATGACGGTTCTTATTGTAATGCTCGCGCGGGCGCATGTCAAACCATTTTGGCGGCCGGGGCGGCCATTTTGTATATTGTGCGCGTATTTCGTCTATAAAAGACGCGCGGCGGGGCGCGCGCGGGTAAAAAACCCAAAAAAAGCCGTTTTTTCGCAAAAATTTCCCGTCAAATCGTTGACAGGCGCAAAAAAAAATGATATAGTATGAAAGCTGTGTCGCTGCGGCAGGGTTTGCCGTGCATTCCGGCGTATAGGGTTGAGGCGGGAAGTTACTGAAAAAGCGAGGCGAAAAAGCCCCTCGGCAGATAATTTCCGCTGACAAATGTGGGAGCCAGACTCCTGCGACTAACCGAGGCTTTTGCGAAAAACACCGCAAAAACGCGTGTTTTTTTGATAGGGGACCTCGATACGCACGGATGCGTTGACACAAATACGCAGTTAGTATAAAAAAGGAGTAACATTCGGTATGGCAAGTCAAAAAATCAGGATCAAACTTTCGGCGTACGATCACGAGCTGGTCGACCAGGCGGCAAGCCGCATCGTAGAGACGATGCAAAAGGGCGGCGCCAAAATTTCCGGGCCCATCCCGCTTCCCACGGAAAAAGAGATCGTCACCATTCTGCGCAGCCCGCATAAAGATAAGGATTCGCGCGAGCAGTTCGAACTGCGCACCTACAAGCGCATTATCGACATCTATTCGTCCAACGCCAAGCTGCTCGAGTCCATCCACCTGCCCGCCGGCGTAGACATCAAAGTAAAGCTGTAATATCGGATACTTTATGATTTAAGGTATCGGAGAAAATAAAAAAAAGGAGTGAACTTTACAATGGGTAAAGCAATCATCGGCCGCAAGGTTGGAATGACCCAGCTGTTTGCGGAAGACGGGAAGGTGATTCCCGTAACGGTCATCGAGGCAGGTCCCTGCCCCGTCGTCCAGGTAAAGACGGTTGAGACGGACGGCTACGTCGCCCTCAAGCTCGGCTTTTTGGACGCAAAGGAGAAGTCGCTGAACAAGCCCGATCTGGGGCAGTTCAAAAAGGCCGGCGTAAAGCCCTGCAAGGTGTTGAAAGAGGTCCGTCTGGACAGCGCCGAAGGGTATGCGGTCGGAGACGAAGTAAGGGCAGACGTGTTTGCCGCGGGCGATAAGGTAGACGCCTCCGGCGTCACCAAGGGCCATGGGTATACGGGCGTTATCAAGCGCTGGAACCAGCATCGCTTGAAGGAAACGCACGGTGTGGGCCCCGTTCACAGAGAACCCGGTTCCATGGGCGCGAACAGCTCGCCCTCGCGCGTGTTCAAGCACAAGAACCTGGCCGGCCAGTACGGTGTGGAAAACGTCACCATCCAAAATCTCGAAGTAGTGCGGGTGGACGTCGCCAGAAACGCGATCCTCGTAAAGGGTGCGATCCCCGGACCCAAAGGCAGCGTCGTTACGCTGAAGACGAGCGTGAAGAAATAAGGAGAACGACCATGGCAAACGTAAAAGTATACAATATGAAGGGCGAGGAGGTCGGCGCCCTGGAACTTTCCGATAAGGTGTTCGGCGTCGAATACAACGAGCCTCTTATTCATCAGGCGGTCGTCACCTATCTCTGCAATCAGAGGCAGGGCACCAAATCCACCCTTACCCGCACCGAAGTACGCGGCGGCGGCGCAAAGCCGTGGCGCCAGAAGGGTACTGGCCGTGCGCGCCAGGGTTCTATCCGCGCGCCGCAGTGGACGAAGGGCGGCGTAGTATTCGCTCCCAAGAGCCGCGATTTTTCCAAAAAGATGAACCTGACCGCAAAGCGCGGCGCGCTTCTCTCCGCGCTCTCCAAAAAGGTCGCCGACGGCGAGCTGGTCGTGGTGGACGAGTTAAAGGTCTCCGCGCCCAAGACCAAGGAGATGGAGGCGTTCCGCAAGGCGCTTAAGTTGGAAAAGCGCACCCTCGTCGTCATGGACGAGTGCGATCCCGACGTCATCCTTGCGGCGCGCAATCTGCCTACGGTAAGCACGCTCCCCGTTTCCGAGATCAACACGTACGAGATCGTGGCGAACGCGGTCGTGGTGCTCACCAAAGGTTCGGTGAAAAAGCTTGAGGAGGTTTACGCGTAATGATGCCCGAGGATATCATTTTAAAGCCCGTCCTTACCGAAAAGGGGTACGACGGGATCGCGGATAAGCGCTATACGTTCACCGTTGCAAGATCCGCCAACAAGACGCAGATCAAAATTGCCGTAGAGCAGATGTTCGGCGTCAAGGTCGCAGACGTAAACACCGTTACCTGCCCCGGGAAACTGAAGAGAATGGGCAGGAACGCAGGATATACGCCCAAGACGAAGAAGGCGATCGTTACCCTGCGCGAAGACAGCAAGGCGATCGAGCACTTCAACTCGTTATCGTAACAAGCGGAGGACAGGAAAATGGCAGTCAAGAGATATAAACCCACATCTCCCGCGCGCCGTCTCATGACGGTTCCCGCCTACGGCGAGATCGCCAAGGCAAAGCCCGAGCGCGCGCTTTTGCAGGATCAGCGCAAGTCGGGCGGCCGCAACAACGCGGGCAAGATCACCGTGCGCCATATCGGCGGCGGCAATAAGAGAAAGTACCGCATCATCGACTACAAGCGCAACAAAGACGGCGTTCCCGCAACGGTAAAGAGCATCCAGTACGATCCTAACCGCAGCGCATACATTGCGCTCCTTGCCTACGCAGACGGCGAAAAGCGCTATATCCTGGCGCCCATCGGTCTGAACGTGGGCGACAAGGTGGTCAGCGGCGCGGGCGTCGATATCAAGGTCGGCAACGCGCTGCCCTTGACGGATATCCCCGTGGGTACTACCATCCACAACATCGAAATGAAGCCCGGTCGCGGCGGCCAGATCGCCCGCGGCGCCGGTGCGGCGGCGCAGCTTATGGCGCGCGAAGGGCAGTATGCCACGATCAAAATGCCCTCGGGCGAAATGCGTCTCATCCCTGCGGTGTGCCGCGCCACGATCGGCCAGGTCGGCAACGTCGAACACGAGATCATCCGTATCGGCAAGGCCGGCAAAACGCGCCATCTGGGCACGCGTCCCACCGTACGCGGATCGGTCATGAACCCCAACGATCACCCTCACGGCGGCGGCGAAGGCAAATCGCCCGTCGGGCATGCGGGACCTCAAACGCCTTGGGGCAAGCCGGCTCTCGGATATAAGACGAGAAAGAAGAAGAATCCGACGAGCAAGTTCATCCTGAAGAGGATCAATTAAAGGAGGGAGATACCATGTCGAGAAGCGTTAAAAAAGGGCCTTACGTCGAAGCGAAGCTGCTTGCGCGCATCGAGGCGATGAACGAGGCAAACGAAAAGAAAGTATTAAAGACCTGGTCGAGAGCTTCGACGATCTTCCCTCAGATGGTCGGGCACACGATCGCCGTGTACGACGGACGCAAGCACGTTCCGGTGTATGTCACGGAGGACATGGTGGGCTGCAAGCTCGGTGAGTTTGCGCCTACGAGGACGTTCAAGGGACACGCCGCAAAGACGAGCGCGCCCGGGAAGAAGTAAGGAGTGAGTTATGGCGGGTAATATGAAGAAAAAGACGGCGCGCGTGGAAGAAAAGAGAGAAAAACGCCCCTACGCCGTTGCAAAATACGTTCGCATTTCTCCCTATAAAGTTCGCACGGTGCTCGATCTCATTCGCGGCAAGAGCGTGCGCGAAGCGCAGGCCATTTTGGAGCACAGCATAAACGGCGGCGCGGCCCCTACAAAAAAGGTGCTTATGAGCGCCGTTGCCAACGCCGAGCACAATCAGGGCATGGACAGGGGCGACCTGTACGTTGCCGAGTGCTTTGCCGACGGCGGCACGATGCTCAAGCGCATGCAGCCCGTCTCCAAGGGTAGAGGGCACGCGATCCTGAAAAGAACGAGCCACATCACGGTCATTTTGGACGTAAAAAAAGCGGAGGGAGAGATTTAACATGGGTCAGAAAGTCAATCCTCACGGACTGAGAGTAGGAATCATCAAGGGTTGGGATACGCAGTGGTATGCCGATAAAAAGGAGTTTTCCGCGTATCTGAAAGAGGATCACACCATCCGCACCTATTTAAAGAAGAAGTACTACGCGGCGGCGATCTCCCGCATCCTCATCGAGCGCGCGGCCGGCAAAATCGTCGTCACCGTATACACGGGCCGTCCCGGCGTACTGATCGGCAAGGCCGGCTCGGAGATCGAGGTCATCAAAAAGGCCCTTTCCAAACTGACGGGCGGCAAGCAGATCAGCGTAAACATTACCGAAGTGCGCAAGATCGACGCCGACGCACAGCTGGTGGCGGAGAGCGTTGCGGCGCAGCTTGAAAAGCGCATGTCGTTCCGCCGCGCCATGAAGCAGGCTATCGGCAAGGCGATGCGCGCCGGCGTAAAGGGCGTTAAAATGATGGTCGGCGGCCGTTTGGACGGCGCCGAGATCGCCCGCAGCGAGCACTATCACGAAGGGAGCATCCCGCTTCAGACGTTGCGCGCCGATATCGATTACGGCTTTGCGGAAGCGCACACGACGTTCGGCATGATCGGCGTAAAGTGCTGGATCTACAAGGGTGAAGTCCTGAAAGCCGCAAAGAAGGCGGAAGGAGGCAGATAATGTTAATCCCCAAGAGAGTGAAAAGAAGAAAGCAGCATCGCGGCAGCCTGAAAGGCAGCGCGCAGAAGGGCAACACGATCGCTTACGGCGAGTACGGCCTCGTCGCCGAAGAGGCGGCCTGGATCAAGTCCAACCAGATCGAGGCGGCCCGTATCGCCATGACGCGCTTTATCAAGCGCGGCGGCAAGGTGTGGATCGATATCTTCCCCCACAAGCCCATTACCCGTCATCCCGCCGAAGCCCGTATGGGTTCCGGGAAAGGTTCGGTGGAATTTTGGGTCGCGGTGGTAAAGCCGGGCAGGGTGCTGTTCGAAATGGCCGGCGTTCCCGAAGAGACCGCGCGCGAGGCAATGCGTCTTGCGGCCCACAAGCTGCCCATTAAGTGCAAATTTGTCAAAAAGGAGACGGCGGCGCCCGTCGAAAATATCCAGGAAGGCGGTGAAGGCTGATGAAAGGGAATGAATTTCAGAGCATGACCGACGTCGAGCTCACAAAAAAGCTTCAGGATCTGAAGAGCGAACTCTTCAATCTCCGTTTCCGTCACGCTTCGGGGCAGCTTGAAAATCCTGTTTCGATCAGAACGTGCAAGCGGAACATCGCGCGGGTCAATACGGAGATCCGGGCGCGCAAGGCGAAGTGAGGAGGCTTTTTATGGAAAGGAATTTGAGAAAAGAGAGGGTCGGCATCGTCGTATCCGACAAGATGGATAAAACGGTCGTCGTCGCCATTTCCGAAAAGAGAAAACACCCCGTCTACAAAAAGACGATCACGTATACCCGCCGCTTCAAGGCGCACGACGAAGAGAACGAATGCGGCGTAGGCGACACCGTTCGCATCGTCGAGACGCGCAAGCTCAGCAAAGATAAGAACTGGCGCGTGGCCGAGATCGTCGAAAAGGCGAAGTAAGAGGGAGGAGAACGAACATGATACAACCTCAAACAAGACTCAAAGCCGCGGACAACTCGGGCGCAAAAGAGCTGATGTGCATCCGCGTGCTGGGCGGTTCGTTCCGCAGAAGCGGCAATATCGGCGACGTCATCGTTGCCTCCGTCAAGACGGCTACCCCCGGCGGCGCCGTCAAAAAGGGCGACGTGGTCAAGGCGGTCATCGTGCGCAGCGCCAAGGGGATCCGCCGTGCGGACGGGACCTATATCCGGTTCGACGATAACGCGGCAGTCATCATCGACAGCCAGAAGCAGCCCAAAGGCACGCGTATTTTTGGCCCCATCGCAAGAGAATTGAGAGAGAAAGATTATATGCGTATCATCTCTCTCGCTCCCGAGGTACTGTAAGGAGGAGCCGGCATGAAAGTAAAGCTTAACGACAACGTGCTCGTACTTACGGGCAAATACAAGGGCAAGCAGGGCAAGGTGTTAAAGACGTACCCCAAGGACGGCAAAGTGATCGTGGAGGGCGTCAACATTGTCCACAAGCACGAAAAAGCGCGCAAGGCCAACGAGACCAGCAGGATCGTCACCGAGGAGGCGCCCATCGACGCTTCCAACGTAATGGTCGTGTGCCCCGTCTGCGGCAAGGCGACGCGGGTACATCACGCGGTGATCGACGGCAAAAAGGTGCGCGTGTGCGGCGCCAAAAAGGAGGACGGCACCGTTTGCGGCGCCGCGCTCGACAAGGCGTATGTTAAAAAGGCAAAGGCACAGCAGGCTGTGGAAGAGGAGGCGCCCAAAAAGCGCACCAGAAAGCGCAGCAAAAAGACGGAAGAGAGCGCGCCCGCGGGCGAAGACAAAGAGTAATCCGGGCGGAGGGTCAAGGTTATGGCAGAAAAGAAAACGGCAGCCAAGGCTGCAAAAAATACCCAAACGACGCCCGTTACGGCGAGCCGGGTAAAGACCTATTACGATACCGAGGTGGTCCCTTTTCTCATGAAAAAGTTCGGCTACCAGTCGGTCATGCAGGTCCCCAAGCTCGATAAGATCGTCATCAACACGGGCCTCGGCGATATCAAAGACAACCAAAAGTCCATGCAGATCACCGAAAACGAATTAAAGCTGATCACGGGACAAAAGCCCATCTATCGCAAGGCGACCAAATCGGTTGCAAATTTTAAGGTGAGAGAGGGCATGAACATCGGGTTAAAAGTGACCCTTCGCGGCAGAAGGATGTACGATTTCTTCGATAAGCTCGTCTCCATCGCGCTGCCCCGCGTCCGCGACTTCCGCGGCGTTTCGGACAAGGCGTTCGACGGCAGAGGAAATTACGCCCTCGGCTTAAAGGAGCAGCTCATCTTCCCCGAGATCACGTACGATCAGGTAGAAAAGATCCGCGGCATGGACGTCTGCATCGTAACGACGGCGCAGACGGACGAAGAAGCAAGAGAACTTTTAAGGGCGCTTGGAATGCCCTTTAAAAAGTAAGGAGAGTTGATATGGCAAAGAAGTCGATGATCAATAAACAGCAGAGAACGCCCAAATATTCTACGCGGGCGTATACCCGTTGCTCCATTTGCGGAAGGCCGCACGCGGTTTTGCGCAAGTACGGGATTTGCCGTATCTGCTTCAGAGAACTCGCGTACAAGGGACAGATCCCCGGCGTGAAGAAATCGAGCTGGTAAGGAGGCCAATCAAATGACAGATCCCATTGCAGATATGCTTACGAGAATCAGAAACGCCCTTACGGTAAAAAAGGAGACGGTGGACGTGCCCGCTTCGGCGATGAAGCGCGAGATCGCCCGCATCCTGCTGGAAGAAGGCTACGTGAAGGACGTAAAAGAGGCTGAGGACGGTCATAACGGCAAGCTCGTGCTCACGCTTAAGTATACGGACGAAGGCAAGTCGGTCATCAGCGGGTTAAAGCGCGTATCCAAGCCCGGCCTGCGTACCTACAGCGGCGCGCAGACCATGCCCAAGGTGCTGGGCGGGTTCGGCATTGCCATCGTATCCACCAACAAGGGAATCATGACGGATAAGCAGGCCAAAGCCGCAAATGTCGGCGGCGAAGTGCTCTGCTACGTCTATTAAGGAGGGAATCATGTCGAGAATCGGTAAACTGAG
>CALVPS010000046.1 GCA_944354035.1 uncultured Clostridia bacterium
GCAAGTCGGAAGAGTTGATGGAGCCGCATCCCCCGTTTACAACCCTCCCGCCTCGCTGCGCTCGGCGCCCCTTATAAGGGAGGGCAAGAAAAAAAATGGCGCACTTCCCGTTATCTCTTACCTCCTTGAAGGAAAATCTTTTTCCCTTGCCCTCTTTCCAAGGGGAGACGGTTTGCCGCAGGCAAGTCGGAAGAGTTGATGGAGCCGCATCCCCCGTTTACAACCCTCCCGCCTCGCTGCGCTCGGCGCCCCTTATAAAGGAGGGCAATGGGAATAGATCGCATCCACTCGGCACCCTCAGGGGAATAGATCGCCTCCGCTCGGCGCCCACCCTTGCGCAGGGATGACAAGGCAAAAATAATATACCGCCCCCGTTTTGATTCTGTTCAGCGGCAAAACCCCTTTTGAACCTGCGGACGATCCGCATGGTTTTCGTTACCAAAAAGACTGCGCGCGGCCAAACGCCGCGCGCAGTCCAACGATATTGCGTTGATGATCACGAGCCGAGGCATTCTGCGGCGCTTACGACTCGATCGGCTTCAAAAAAGAGGCCTGCGCGTCGAGCGGCGCTCCCAGCGTTTCGACCCTGCAATAGCTGCCGTCCGCGCACAGCTTGCGCGCCTTTACATTATCCGCCAACATCGTCTGCAGGATGCGGTCGATCGCCTCTGCGATCTTTGCATCGAGCACGGGCGCGGCGATCTCCACCCGCTTATCGGTGTTGCGCGTCATCAGATCGGCACTGGAAATGTACATTACGCGGTCTTCGCCCCGGCCGAAGGAATACACACGCGAATGTTCCAAAAAGCGCCCCACGATGCTGATCACACGGATATTTTCCGTCTGTTGCTCCACGCCGGGCAGCAGACAGCAGATACCGCGCACGATCAGTTCGATCCGTACGCCCGCGCAGCTTGCCTCGCGGAACTTATCGATGATCTCCTTATCGGTCAGGCTGTTCATTTTGGCAAGGATGTACCCCTCGCCGCCCGCGCGCGCCTTTTGTATTTCGCGATCGATATACGAAATCAATCCGCTTTTCAGCGTTTCCGGCGCCACCAACAGCCGATCGTATGTAAATTGCGTATTGCAGATGGCGATGTTGCGGAAAAACGCCACGGCGTCGCGGCCGATCGCGGGATCGGCGGTAAGAATGTTCAAGTCGGTATACTGACGGCTGGTGGACTCGTTATAATTGCCCGTGCCTAAATGCGTGATATAGCGCAGCTGCTCCCCCTCCTTCAGTACGACGGAAATGATTTTGGAATGCACCTTATAGTTTTCCATGCCGTAGATAATGGTGCAGCCGGCCTCGCGCAGTTTGTTGGCAAAATACAAATTGTTCTCCTCGTCAAAGCGCGCGCACAGCTCGATGACGACCGTCACCTGCTTGCCGTTTTCGCTTGCGCGGCACAGCAATTCCGCAATGCGGGAATGGTGCGCCAGCCGATAGATGGTGATCATGATCGAACTGACCCGTCGGTCTTTGGCGCACTCCTCCAATAGATCGACCAGCGGATTCATGCTGTCGTAAGGGTAGGACAGGAACACATCGCGGCGAAAAATTTCTTCGATCAGCGAGGGCGCAGCCGCAAGCTCGCGGCTGACCGCCCCCTTGAACGGCGGATATTTCAGCTTTGCGCTCTCCTCCGGCGCAAGAAAATTCCCCAGCGAGAACATAAATTTGTAGTCGAAAAAGCGGCTGTCGCAGTAGCAGAACTTGGAATTGAGCTTTAACAGCTTTAATACAAACTCTTTTAATTTGCTCTTTTCGTTGTCCACTTCCAGGCGGACGACGTTCAGCCGCGCGCGCGACTCCACCCGCTTTTTCATGATCTCCGAAAAATCGCGCTCCACGTCGGTATCGTCGATATGCGTATCGAAATCGGCGTTGCGCGTTACGCGCAGCATCATCTGCTCGTTGACCGTATACCCCGTAAACGCAAGGCGGCCAAACATGCGCACCAGCGTCTCCAGTGAGACGAGACGCACTTTTTTGCCGCCGCTCAGCCGATATAAGCGATCGAGCGAGGGATTTACGACGATGACGCCGAGCATGCGTCGGCCGTCCTTTTCCAGCTGGCACAGCATATAACTGCGCATGTTTTCAAACTGCATCAGCGGGTGCTTTGCATCCAGTACCATAATGGAAAGCAGGGGCAGCACGTGCCGCAAAAATATATTGCGGCATTCTTCCGTCTGACGGGGCGAAAGGTCCTCTTCGCGCAGAATGCACAGCCCGTTTTTGGAAAGCTCCTTGCGCAGCGCGGAATAACACGCGGCGCGCAGACGGTATAGCTCGGCCACCACTTCGCTGATCCCGTCCAGTTGTTTGGCGGCGGTCAGCTGCGTCTTGTTTTCGGTGGCTTCCGGCTCGGAGACCGACTCGTTGTACAGGCTGCCCACCCGCACCATAAAGAATTCGTCCAAATTGGATGTAAAGATCGAAAGAAATTTACAGCGCTCCAGCAGCGGATTGGTCAGATCGACCGCCTGATCGAGCACGCGTTTGTTGAACAGCAGCCAACTGAACTCGCGGTTGATATAGATATCGCGGATAAACCGCCGCTTTATTTTTGGGGAAACGGTCAGCTCTTTCAAAATGCTTTCTCCTCACCTTGATCGCGTGGTACGTTATGCCTGCCGCTTGGGCGCGGGCTCCGCCGCGGACTGTTCCGCAGGCTGCTCGGCAGCGGGCGCTTCGACCGCTTTTTTGGGACGGCCGCGCCGCTTGGGCGCGGGCTCCGCCGCGGACTGTTCCGCTGGCTGCTCGACAGCGGGCGCTTCGACCGCTTTTTTGGGACGGCCGCGCCGCTTGGGCGCGGGCTCCGCCGCGGACTGTTCCGCAGGCTGCTCGACAGCGGGCGCTTCGGCCGCCTCCGGTGCGGAGAGTGCCAGATCGGCCTGTGCAAAGGGTTTTTCCTTTGCGGACGCCTTGCACCCGGCCTTCTTTTTTTCCGTCGTCCCTTTTTCGACGGTTTTCTTTTTCTTTTTGCCGTACGCAGGCGCTCCGGCGGGTTCGGGCCAGACGCGTTCGCTCCCACCCACGCCGTCCGAAGTAAAATCGTAGTACAGGCCGCACTCCCGCCCTTCCAGCACCAGCTGCAAGTACCCCTCTTTTACGCCGCGGTCACTTACCAGGATGTGATCGACCCCGAAGCGCTTGAATAAAAGTTTCAGCACAATGGCGGCGGATCCGATGAGATAGAGCTTTTCGGGCGCATTGTTTAAGATCAGGCGCGAGCGATCCTCGTCGCTCAACAAATACTTGACCAGCTTTTTAAACTTTTTATATTTGATCGTCCTGCCGTCCTCGTCCGACGCGTCGGCAAATTCGGCGTAAATTTCGTACATGGCGGCGTTGGCGGCCCCCACCATGATCGCGGTGGAGTACACCCCCTCTCCGGGCAGGCCGGCACGGTCGAACTTATCCTTTAAAAAGGCGCGCATCTCCTTGGCCTCGCGCTCGTCGGGGTGGATGTTGCGGATAAATTTGCGATACAGATCGAGCAGCCCGAACGAGAAGCACTGCATCTCCTCCTTGGCCGACTTGGAAAGGTCGCATATTTCGATGCTCTTCCCGCCCAGGTCGATGAGAACGGGACGGTCGCAGGTAGCGTAATAGATGTTGGCTACATAGTCGCAATACGCCTCGGTCGCGCCGTCGATAAAGTTGATGGGCAGCCCCGTCTCCCGCAGCACGCACGCGGCGATCTCCTCGCTGTTCTCTACGCGGCGCAGGGCGGCCGTGGAGATGAGGTAACAGCGCTCCGCGCCCAAATTTTTGCACGTTTCGCGCAAATTCCGCAGCACCTCTACCAACTTGTCCATGCCGCGCTCGGTCAGGCGGTGGTCCTCCAAATAGTGCACCAGGCTGACCGCCTCGCGCTCTTTGAACACGATCTCCGCCCTGTCCGCGTTGACCGAAGCCACTACGACGGAGAGGCTGCTGGAACTGATATCGATAACCGAATATTTCATGCCGATCCTCCTGATTGCGTTATACGCCTTTACGGCAAATGACCGCGGCGATGCGCCGCATAAACGACAAAAAGCGCCTATGTACCGTCGCCGAACGCGATGCCGATGCCCTTGGCAAACTGCACGGCGTCGCCGTTCGGATCGACCAGCTTATAGCGGCCTGCAATATCGGCAAGCGCGTTATAGGTGACGGAATTGCCCGATACCGCGACCGTGACCCCGAATTTGCCCGCCTCTGCCAACATGGCGGCATACCCGCCCAAACGGGACGAGAGCAGCCTGTCGTACGCGCAGGGCGTGCCGCCCCGCTGCAGATATCCCAACACGGAAGTGCGCGTTTCGGCGCCCGTGCGTTCGGCGATCAGCTCGGCAAGGTGCGCCGTAACGGTGCTTTCACCGCGTTCGGCGCGCACAAACACGCGCTCGTCCTTTTTAAACTTTGCCTCGGTATCCAGAACGGCGCCCTCGGCAACGGCCACCATGGTAAAGCGGTTGCCGGCACGCACGCGCTCGCACAAACGGCTGCATACGTCGTCCGGAGAAAACGGGATCTCGGGAATAAGGATCATATCCACCCCCGCCGCAATGCCGGAATACAGGGTGAGCCACCCCGCCTTGTTGCCCATCAGCTCCACCAACATGATGCGGCTGTGGCTGCGGGCGGTCGTGGCGATGCGGTCGAGCGCGTCCGTCGCCACCTCTACCGCCGTCTGGAAGCCGAACGTAACGTCCGTGCCGAAGATATCGTTATCGATGGTCTTGGGTACGCCGATCACGTTGCAGCCCTCCATGCTCAGCAGCGCGGCCGTCTTATGCGTGCCCGCGCCGCCCAGCGTAAACAGGCAGTCCAGCCCCATTTTGCGGTAGTTGGCGATCATTTTGGAGAGACGAGAGCCCCCCTCCTCCGGCACGGTCATCTTTTTATAAGGCTGGCGCGACGTCTTTAATATGGTGCCGCCCTGCGCGAGGATCCCCTCTACGTCCTCCGGCCGCAGTAAAAAGCTTTCGCCGCGGATAAGGCCGCCGTACCCTTCGGGAATGCCGACGATCTCCGCGTTTTTTACGTTGCGATACAAATACAGACAGATCGAGCGGATCACGGCGTTCAGCCCGGCGCAGTCGCCGCCGCTCGTAAGGATCCCGTACCTCATGGTCTCTCCTCCCCATCGTTTATTGTACTATCCATGCATGTCCTTGTCAAGAGCGAACACATTTTTTTACAGTTCGTTTACAAAAAAATGACATTTTAATGACATCTTATGCCGTTTCGCCGTCAAATATGCACCCGCGGCCGCGGGGCGGCAAAACTGCTCGTTTCCCTCCCGCAGAAGTGCACGCCCCGCGCCGCCTGCAGCGTTCCAAAAGTCGGCAAAGATCCCGATACGGTCGGACCGCCCGAAAGGGGCGGTCCTTTTGGTCGGAATGATGCAGGCAACGCACATGTGCCCGTTTTATACCGTTTCGATATCGATCAGATTGGAATTGCCGCTCTTGCCGTTCGGCGTTCCGCCCGTAATAACGATGGTATCGCCCTTATTCACCAGGCCGGAGTCACGCGCGGCGCACTTGGCAAAGTGGAACAGCACGTCTACCGAGTTGTACTCCTCGCTCATCATGGGCAGCACGCCCCAGCTTAAAGCCAGCTTGCGGTAGCTGCGCTCGTCCGTCGTCATGCCGATGATATCGATCATGGGACGGAAGCGCGAGACCATTTTTGCCGTGCCGCCCGTGCGGGTGCACACGACGATGGCCTTCGCCTTCAGATCGCGCGCCAGCGTACAGGCCGAGTGTGACAGTGCGTCGGCCACGCTGCGGATAAGGTACTCTTTTTCGTTGACCGTCTGAATAAATTGCTCGCGGCTCTCCGCCTGCACGGCGATGCGCGCCATGGCCGCCACCGCCTGCACGGGATACAGCCCGGCGGCCGTTTCGCCCGAAAGCATAATGGCGCTGGAGCCGTCGTACACGGCGTTCGCCACGTCGGAGATCTCCGCACGCGTGGGGCGGGGCTGTTTGATCATCGATTCCAGCATTTCGGTGGCGGTGATGCAACGTTTGCCCGCAACGCGGCAGGCGGTGATGATCGTCTTCTGGATATCGGGCAGTTCCTCGTACGGGATCTCCACCCCCATGTCGCCGCGGCCGATCATAATACCGTCCGAGACCTCTAAAATGGCCTGCAGGTTGTTGACCCCGGCGCGATTTTCGATCTTTGCGATCAGGTCGATATCGGTAGAGCCGTTCGCCTTTAAAAATTCACGCACATCCACAATGTCCTGCGCCTTGGAGACGAACGAGCACGCCACAAAGTCTACCTGCTGCCGGATGCCGAACAGTAAATCGTTCTTATCCTGTTCGGAGAGATAGGTAAGCTTTAATTCCTTTTCGGGGAAGAACATGCTCTTGCGGTTGGAGAGTTCCCCGCCGATGACCACCTTGCAGATGACGTCCGGCTTTTTTACCTTGGTCACCTCGAACACCATAAGACCGTTGTTCAGCAAGATCCTGTCGCCGGGGTTCATTTCGTCGCAGATGCCCTTATACGATAC
The DNA here is from genome assembly GCA_944354035.1 of uncultured Clostridia bacterium. Classification (GTDB taxonomy): domain Bacteria; phylum Bacillota; class Clostridia; order Christensenellales; family Borkfalkiaceae; genus Gallimonas. Next base: position 6,531 of record CALVPS010000046.1, read on the forward strand.
CGACACGCGCGTTTCGTCCCCTTCGACCTCCTCCGTGGTAAAGGCGAACGCATCCCCCTCGCGCAGCGTCACCTTGCCGTTGCGGAAGGTTTTGATGCGGAATTCCGGGCCCTTGGTATCGAGCATGATGGGCAACGGGATATTTTTTTGCGCACGCACCTTTTTGATGACTGCGATCTTGGCCGCGTGCTCTTCGTAGGTGCCGTGCGAAAAGTTGATGCGCGCCACGTTCATGCCGGCGTCCGCCATGGCGGAAATGACTTCTTCCGTTTCGGACGCAGGCCCGAGCGTACAAATAATTTTTGTCTTTTTCATACGAACTCCTCAATTGCAAAATTTCCTCTTTTATTTTATCATAAATTGCATAAAATACAAGCCTTTTTTAAAAATTTGTGCTATAATATTCCTGCTTCGAGCGGACTGCGCGGCCGCGGCGTCTGCAAAGACGACGAGGAAAGTCCGGGCATCGCAGGGCAGGACGCCTGATAACGTCAGGTGAAGGCGACTTTAAGGAAAGTGCAACAGAAATAGACCGCCGCCCGCGGGCGGCAAGGGTGGAAAGGCGAGGTAAGAGCTCACCGACGGGACGGTAACGCCCCGTGCCATGTAAACCCCGTCCGATGCAAGGTTGGGC
>CALVPS010000047.1 GCA_944354035.1 uncultured Clostridia bacterium
TTCGCCTTCGGTGCCGTAGCACAGCGAAAGCATCAGCGCGGACGACGAGGCGTCTACGGCAAGCAGCGTGCCCAGCTCGATGCCGGGCAGCACGGTGGACTGCGCGTACGAAGCAAGCTGGTCGAACGGGGTGTTCATCAGTGCGTCTACGTCCAGGACAACGCCCAGCGGCGCCAGCATCTGTTCGTTGATGTTTTCAAGCTGTTCCTTTAAGACGGGCGTGTATTTGCCGATGGCGTTTAAGTTGTTGAATTTTCCGTTCTGCACGTCGCCCACCACCTCGGTCACCAGATCGAGGATGGACAGCTCGGAGTAGGTCTCTTCGATGTATTGCGAAGAGTCGACGCCGAGAATGGCAAACACGTCCTTAACGGGGCGGGTACCCGCCAAATATCCGCCGCCCAAAATGGCGCCGATGGTGACGAAGATGCCGAAAATAAAGGCAAGCATTACGGCCAGCACCCGTCCGAAGTAGCCCTTAGGCGCATAGCGGGTGCGGGGCAGGATCTTGCCCTCCCTTACCAATTGTTTTTCCAGGGCGATCTGCTGCGCTTCGGTGCGTTTACGTTCCAGCCGGCGCTCTTTGCGCGTCGACTTTTTCTGCGGTTGCGCCTCCGTTGCCGCGGGCTCGGAGGGGAGATCGTTTTTTTTCTTCATAATGCCTCCCAAAAAAGCGAATGGTTATCGTTTTGCGATGTAGTAGCGTCCGACGCCGTAAAGCTCGTATTCGCCTTCGCCGTCCGCTTCAAAGGCGTCGCCCGCGGCAAAGGGCGTTTCGCCGCGCGCCCATTTGATAAAGCCGCTGCCTTCGGCCACGCCCACCAGCTCGCAGCCCGCGCAAAAGCGCTTAAAGCGGCCGCCGCTTTCGATGCGCAGGTAATTGCCGCCGCGAAACAGCCGTCCGCTCTGCACGGCGATCCCTTCGTCAAAGATCAGGTCGTCCGGGGGGAAGGCCTCGGCTGCAATCGGTTGAGTAAGTCGGATAAGTCTCATGTTTCTATTATAAAAGGGCATGCAAAAAAAAGCAAGCGGTTGACGGCACTCACTTTTTGTTTCGGGCAAAACGCGGCGTTTGCGGTTTCCGGCGCGGGACGCCCCGCGCACCGCGTGAAGGCTATGCTCCGGGGGGATCTTCGTCCCCGGCGGGCGGCAGCGCCTGCGACGAACGGAAGGAGGCCAGTTTTTTTCCGATCGTGCCCGTGCGCTTTTCGGCGCTCTCCACGGTATCCTGCGCTTCCTGTAATTTTTTGCGCGTCTTTTCCAGCAGTTCCGCAAACTTTTCAAAGTCGGCGCGGAAGGAATCGAGCATCAGCCGCAGCTCGCCCGACCGCTTTTCGATGGCGGCGGTGCGGAATCCCGTCTGCAGTGTGGAAAGCAGCGCGCCCAGGTTGGTGGGGCCGCAGGCGAGGATGCGCCTTGCGCGCAGCCATTCTGCAAGCCCCGGCGTGCGCATGACCTCGGCGTACAGCCCCTCCGAGGGCAGGTACATCACGGCAAAATCGGTGGTGGCGGGGGGCAGGATGTACTTTTTGGCAATGGAGTCCGCCTGCAGCTTTACGGCGCGCTCTAAATTTTTGCGGGCGCGCTCCTCCGCTTCGCGGTTGCCGGCGGCCGAAGCGTCCGCCAGCCGCTCAAACTCCTCCACGGGGAATTTGCTGTCTACGGGCAGCGCCACCGTTCCGTCTCTTGCAGGCAAAAATACGGCAAAGTCGACCAGCGAATTGTCCAGCGGGTTTAATTTTACGCTGCGCGCGTACTGCTCGGGCGCAAGCATCTGCTCCAGCAGCGCGTCCAGCTGCGCCTCGCCCCAGGTGCCGCGCAGCTTTACGTTGGAGAAGACGCGCTTGATATCGGCGACGTTTGACGAAAGACCCTTCATCTCCCCCACGCTCTCGTACATCTTTTCCAGCCGTTCGGAGATGCGCGCAAAGGAGTCGGAGAGCTTTCCGTCGATGGAGGAGGAGAGTTTTTCGTCTACCGTGCGGCGGATGCGTTCCAGATTCTGCGCGTTGGTATCGACGACGTATTTGATGTCGTCGGTCAGGCGGTTTCTGATATCGTTCAGGCGCGCCTCGGTGGTGCGGTTCAGAGTTTCCACGGTACGCGCGTTGTAGTCGGCAAGGTTGCCGACGGCGTCGATCTTTTCCTCCATGCGCCGCAGTGCGTCGCCGTCGCCTTGCGGTCTTTGCCGCCGCACAAAAAACAGCAGCGCCGCCAGCAGGACCAGGCACAGCGCCGAAAATACGACCGAAAGAATGGCAAGTGTTTCAGACATGGGTATCTCCTTTTATATCCGTCAGTCTGCGTACCCGGTGCAGCAGCCGTTCGCGGGTGTTGAGCGCGCCGTTTTGCGTGCAGTAGGCAAGCAGTTCGTTCAGCAGGGGGCCGATACGGCGGGCGGGCACGCCCGCCGCCGCCAGGTCGTCGCCGCCGATCGCAAGTTCCTTTATGCACATGGGAACGCCCTCCGCGCGCATTTGTTCTAGAATGCGCCGCCACTTTACCACGCCGGGTGCGGGGGAGGGGTCGTCGCGGCAGGCGGTGTAGTCCGCCTGCCGCAGAGCAAGCAGTTTTTCCAGCAGCGGACGGTCGCGCACGATCTCGCGGCGCACCTTGCTTTCGCGCATGTCCGTGCGGTAGTCGCGCATGTGCAGCGCTACCAGCGCGCGGGTCTCCTCCGTCAGGGCCTTCGGCGCTTTCAGGCGGGTAAGAATGTCCGCGGCCAGGCGCGCGCCCTCTTCGGCGTGCGCGTAAAAGTTGCCGTCCCGCAGCATGCAAAAGGGCTTGCCCACGTCGTGCAGCAGCGCGGCAAAGCGGATGTCGGGCGGGGCGTACCGTACGCAGCGGAAGGAGTGTTCCAGCACGTCGTATTTGTGAAAGTCCGCCCGTTGATGCATGCCGTCGCCCGCGGCAAGTTCGGGCAGGATATGCTGCAAAACGCCCGTTTGGCGCAAAAGGTGCAGGCCGCGGAAGGTGGCCTCGCGCTCGCCGCGCTTGCCGTCGGCCGAAAGCAGCAGCCGCAGTTCGGTAAAAATGCGTTCGGGGGCGATGTCCAGGATCAGCGCACTGTTTTCGCGCGCGCCCGCCAAACATTCCTCGTCGGGCAAAAATCCCGTCTGTGCGGCCAGCCGTGCCAGGCGCGCCAGGCGCAGGCCGTCTTCGCCGAACACCTTTTTGGCGGGGGCGACCGTCCGCAGTACGCGCCTTCGGATGTCGTCCGTGCCGTTCAGCGGATCGCAGAATGTTTCGCTGCGCAGATCGTAATATACGGCGTTGGCACAAAAATCTCTGCGGCGCGCGTCCAGGGCGATGTCGTCCGTAAATACGATCTCGGTGGGCGTGTGTACGCCGCGTACATAGCGGTCGGACCGGAAGCGACTGTATTCGCACTCGGTGCCGTCTGCATGGCGCAGCTTTACCGTTTGGGTATTGCGGTAGACGGCGCGCACGCCAAAGCCGCACCGTTTTGCGGCGGCGATGAGCTCCTCGGCCGAGGCGGGGGCGCATATGTCCCAATCGCAGGTCGCGGAGGCGTCGCCGGCAAGAAGATCGCGCACGCTCCCGCCCACCGCGTATAGCGGAAAGGGACAGCATGCGGCAAGTTCGTATAAACTTTGTGGAAAAAAGCCGGGCATGGCGGTACCGCCGAAAAATTTTTTTCGGAAACAGTATAACAAATTCCGAAAAAAATTGCAATTCCGCGCGGGATATTGTATAATGATTGGCAGAGATTTCTTTCTGCGGAGCCCAAGCCATGCTGAACGTGATCGTCAACCCCCATGTGCGGAAAATGGACCGCCTCGTTGCAGAACTTGCGCAGCGGCTTACGGCGCGAGCGGTCCCGTACCGCATCTTTTATCCCGGGAAGGCGGGCGACGCGCGCGAGTACGCCAAGTGCCTTACGGAAGCCGGCGAGACGCAGATCGTCGCCGTGGGCGGCGACGGCACGCTGAACGAAGTGCTCTGCGGGCTGCGCGATCCCTCCCGCGTGGAGCTGGGGCTGATCCCGGCGGGCACGGGTAACGACTTTGCCGCCGCCGCGGGCATCCCGCACGGAGCTGCGGCGCTCGAGCTTATTCTGAACGGCGAGGCCAAGCCCACCGACTACATAGAGTGCGGCGGCCGCCGCAGCATGAACATCGCCGGCATGGGGATCGACGTCGAAATTTTGCGCCGCTGTGCCGCCATGAAGCACGGCACCAGCAGAAGCAAATACTTTTTCAGCCTGGTCGCCACGCTGCTGCGCTACCGCGGCCGCCGCATTGCGGTCACCGCCGACGGGACCACGCGCGAGTACGAGGCGCTGATCGCCGCCGTGTGCAACGGGTCGCAGCTGGGCGGCGGCATCCCGCTGTGCCCCGCGGCCAAGATCGACGACGGGCTGCTGGAATTGGTGGTGGTGGACTGTCCGCCGCGCATAAAACTTCTGCCCGAGCTGGTGCGGCTGATGCGCGGAAAGCTGCTGGAGCGTCCCATCACGCATCGCGTCTCCTGCAAGGCGGTAAAAATAGAGGCTGTGGACGGCGCCGGCGCGGTGCAGTACGACGGCGAAATTTTTGCGGACAGCGTGCTGGACGCGCGTGTGGTAAGCGGCGGGCTCAGAATGTTTCGGAGTTGACGTATGCCGAATTTATATAAGGACGTGCTTGACAGCATTCCGACCGCGGCGATCGTCGTGGATAAAAATATCAGGGTGCGCTACACCAACCGCGCCTTCCGCGAGTACTTCGGAGCCGTGCGCCCGCGCGGGACGCTGAAAGATGCAACGGGCTGCCGCGAGCATGAGGAGGTGTGCGGCGAGGGCGTAAAGTGTGCGTACTGTCCCATGCGTTCGCTGTTTTCCGATGCGATCGCGGGCGGCGGCACGGCGTTCCGCAAGCTTATTCTGCGCGGCGGCGCGGGGAATTTGTCCTTCCGCATCAAGGTGCAGCCTTTGGGCAAATATTACCTCGGCGTGGTGGACGACGCCTACGAGACGGAGATCGCGCGCGAAATGTATTCGGCACAGGATATCCAGCAGCGCCTTCTGCCGCCCGCCCGTGCGGCCGCGGGTACCCGCTATTCGTTTATGTATATTCCCTGCCGCGAGATCGGCGGCGACCTGCCCGACGTGTACGAGGTGAACGGCAGCACGATGGGCGTATTGGCAGATGTCTCCGGAAAGGGGATCTCCGCAGGGATGCTCTCCGCGTTTGTCAGGGCGGGGTGGGACCGCGCCGAGCTATCGCCCGCGCGCGCTCTCTCCGGGCTGAACGCCAAATTCCAAGAGCTGAACCTGGACGAGCGCTCGTACGTGACGGTGGTGGCGGTGCGCATCGACGAGACGCGGCGCGAGGTCTTGTACAGCGCGGCGGGGCACAACGCGCCCATGCTGTTAAAGAGCGCGCTCGGGATCGACGAGATCGAGATGAACGCGCCTCCCGTCTCCAACTGGATCCCCGGGTATTGCTACGAGGATCGGGCGATCGGATACAGCCGCGGCGACATCCTTGTGCTGCTGACGGACGGCGTGACCGAAAGCCGCAACGCGCACGGCGAACCCTTTTCGCTGGAGCGGGTGGAGGCGGTGCTGCAGCGCTCCGAAAACGCCGAGCGCTTTATCGAGCGGCTGAAGGCCGCCCTTAAAGAATTTTGCGGCGTGTTCGAGGACGATCTCACCGCCGTCGCGTTCGATCTGTAGTGCGCCGCCCGGAAAGATTTTTTAAGCTTTTTTGCGAAATTCTTGACTTTTCGGCATGAATGCGCTACAATTAGAATAACCTAATTATAAAGGAGAGCATGACATGGCAAAAGGAAAAACCGATTACTTTGGGCTCAGCCGGCTGGTCAGCATCATTTTGGCGATCATCCCGGTAACGGCATGGGTCTGCGGATTCGTTACTCGCTTTTCGGAAGGGAAAATCCTGGCGGGCATCGTGCGCCTCATTTTCGGCTTCAACATCATTTGGATCATCGACCTTGTCCTTATGATCGTAAGCGGAAGGATCCTGCGCATCATTCCCCTGTGATCGCTGTACGGGATGAATTGTCAAACTAAGTGCAACACCTTGTGAGATTTTCTTGGAACAAATCTTGCGGTGTTCGGAAATGCAAAACTTTCTTGGGCCTGGCGTTTAAGAGCGCCAGGTTCTTTTTTAAAGTCGCGGGACTGACCCGCGAAAGATTCCTGCCTTTCGGATAAAACTCCCGCAGCAGTCCGTTCAGGTTTTCGTTCGTCCCTTTTTGCCATGCACAATACGGGTCGGCGAAGTACATATCGCATTGCAGCGCTTTCTCTATCTCTCTCCAACAGGCGAACTCGCTCCCTCGGTCGCAGGTGATCGTCTT
>CALVPS010000048.1 GCA_944354035.1 uncultured Clostridia bacterium
CCTTTATAGATGGTATTTCTCAGAACGCGCATAATTTTTGTAGTATCCCATGAAACCTTTCCGTTTCCTGCTTTACGTCCCGCACGTATCAATTCGTTCCGAATTGCCTGCATGCCAAGCCCGGACTCATATAAATTGTAAATCATTCGTACTGTTTCGGCCTGATTTTCATTGATCACATATGTACTGCCTACCCTGTCATAGCCCAATACATTGCCGTTACCATATAGCACACCGTTGGCACGACTGATTTCCTGCCCGGCCTTCACACGTTCCGACATTTTTCTGCTCTCTTCCTGAGCGACCATCGCTCTGATTGTAAGATTCATTTCCCCTTCATTGTCCATTGTCCAAATTCCCTCCTGTACAAAAAATACTTCTACTTTACTATTCCTTAACTTTCGCGTCATCTCAAGGCAATCGATCGTATTCCTTGCAAAGCGCGACACCTCACGCGTTACGATCAAATCAAATTTCCCGCGAAACGCATCATCGATCATTCTCATGAACTCCGGACGCTTGTTTGCCTGTGTCCCGGTGATCCCCTCATCCATATACCGCTCGATGATGTCCCATTCAGGATAAGAACGGGAAAGCTCTTCATACCATTGCATCTGATTTCTGAGCGCATTTAACTGCTCTTCATGTTCCGTGGATACTCTGCCGTAAAAGGCGACTTTTCTGCGTTGTCTGCTCTTGTTCTTTTTCGAATTGTAGTTAATCATTTGAAATACCTCCTTTGATGTAAACTATACTTTATCAAAGAAAGCCGACAAAGACAACCGACAGCAAAAAGTTATGCATTGCGTACCTTGCATCAATCGTGCTGAGATAGGGCTATTTTAGCACACTTTTTTAGCAATTACAATAGCAGTAAATTAAGATTTTTCAGTATCAACAGACGTAAGTCTAGTAATAATCGCAGATTTTAATGAATAGCAAAACACCCCGTTTTTTGCCAAAAAGTATAAAAAAATGGCTGTTTTCGCGAGAAAACAGCCATTTTTGTCTGTTTATGAAATTTTATTTATTGCGTGGCGAACGGATATTGGCCTGCGCGGCCGCAAGGCGTGCGATCGGCACGCGGAAGGGCGAGCAGGAGACATAGGTAAGACCGATGTCGTGGCAGAACTCGATGGACGAGGGATCGCCGCCGTGCTCGCCGCAGATACCGCAGCTGAGTTCGGGACGGGTCTGACGACCAAGTTCCACCGCCATCTTCATCAGCTTGCCCACGCCGACCGTATCCAGGCGGGCAAACGGATCGGATTCGTAGATCTTGTTCGAATAGTACGCGGGCAGGAACTTGCCGGCGTCGTCGCGCGAGAAGCCGAACGTCATCTGCGTAAGGTCGTTGGTACCGAAGCAGAAGAACTCCGCCTCTTTTGCGATCTCGTCGGCGGTGAGCGCCGCGCGCGGGATCTCGATCATGGTGCCGACTTCGTAATGGAGCTCGGCGCCGGCCGCCTCGATCACTTCGTCCGCCGTCTTGACGACGATATCTTTGACGAACTTCATCTCCTTGGCCTCGCCCGTGAGCGGGATCATGATCTCGGGAACGATGTTCCAATCGGGATGGCGCGTCTTAACGGCGATCGCCGCCTTGATGACCGCCTTGGTCTGCATGACCGCGATCTCGGGATAGGTGACGGTGAGACGGCAGCCGCGGTGACCCATCATGGGGTTGAACTCGTGCAGGTCGGAGATGATCTGCTTGATCTGCGCGACCGTCTTGCCCTGCGCCTTGGCAAGCGCCTTGATGTCGGCCTCGTCCGTAGGCACGAACTCGTGCAGCGGAGGATCGAGGAAGCGGATGGTGACGGGATAGCCGCCCAGGGCTTCGAACAGGCCCTCGAAGTCGGCCTGCTGCATAGGCTCGATCTTGGCGAGCGCGGCCTCGCGCTCTTCCACCGTATCCGAGCAGATCATTTCGCGGAAAGCGCCGATACGGGCGGGATCGAAGAACATGTGCTCGGTGCGGCAAAGGCCAATGCCCTGCGCGCCGAACGCCGCCGCCTGTTTGGCGTCTTTGGGCGTATCGGCATTCGTTCTTACGCCGAGCGCCTTGTATTTGTCGGCCATCTCCATGATGCGGCCGAAATATCCGCTGTTGGGATCGGCGGGAACGGTGGGAATGATGCAGTCGTAGATCTTGCCCGTGGAACCGTCGAGCGAAAGCCCGTCGCCCTCCTTAAATACCTTGCCGGCAAGCGTGAACTGCTTGTTCTCTTCGTCCATTTTGATGTCGCCGCAGCCGGAGACGCAGCAGGTACCCATGCCGCGCGCGACCACCGCCGCGTGCGATGTCTGACCGCCGCGCACCGTAAGGATGCCCTGGGCGAACTTCATGCCCTCGATGTCTTCGGGCGAGGTCTCCAGGCGGACCAAAACCACCTTTTTACCCTTCTTGCCCTCTTTTACGGCGTCCTCCGCCGTGAACACGATGGTGCCTGCCGCGGCGCCGGGCGACGCGGCAATACCCTTGCCGACGACGTTCTTTTTATCGGCCTCTTTCAGCGCGTTGGGGTCGAACTGCGGGTGCAGCAGCATGTCGAGCGATTTGGCGTCGATCTGCATAAGGGCCTCTTTTTCGGAGATCATACCCTCGTCGATCAGATCGCAGGCGATCTTGATGGCCGCGGCAGCCGTACGCTTACCGTTGCGGGTCTGCAGCATATACAGCTTTTCGTTTTCGACGGTAAACTCCATATCCTGCATGTCGCGATAGTGGTTTTCGAGGATCTTGCATACTTCCTGGAACTGCTCGTATACCTTGGGGAAGATCTCGGCCATTTTGGCGATGGGCATGGGGGTGCGCACGCCGGCAACGACGTCTTCGCCCTGCGCGTTGGTAAGGAATTCGCCCATCAGGCCCTTTTCGCCCGTGGCGGGGTTGCGCGTAAAGGCAACGCCCGTGCCGCAGTTGTCGCCCATGTTGCCGAACGCCATCATCTGCACGTTGACCGCGGTGCCCCAGCTGTACGGGATATCGTGGTCCATGCGGTATACGTTGGCGCGGGGGTTATCCCACGAACGGAACACGGCCTTGATCGCCTCGAACAGCTGCTCTTTGGGATCGGAGGGGAAATCTTTGCCGAGCTGCTTTTTGTACTCCGCCTTAAACTGGTTGGCCAGCTCCTTTAAGTCGTCCGCCGTCAGCTCGACGTCCTGCGTGACGCCCTTTCTCTCCTTCATCTGATCGATGAGCTTTTCAAAGTACTTCTTGCCGACTTCCATAACGACGTCGGAGAACATCTGAATAAATCTTCTGTAGCAGTCGTACGCCCAGCGGGGGTTGCCCGATTTGGCCGCAAGCGTCTCCACCACCTCTTCGTTGAGGCCCAGGTTGAGGATGGTATCCATCATGCCGGGCATGGAAGCGCGCGCGCCCGAACGAACGGAGACGAGCAGAGGATTTTCTTTATCGCCGAACTTTTTCCCGCAGATCTTTTCCATCTTGTCGATGTACTCCATGATCTCTGCCTGGATCTCGGGGTTGATCTTTCTGCCGTCCTCGTAATACTGGGTGCAGGCTTCGGTAGAGATCGTAAAGCCCTGCGGAACGGGAAGACCGATGTTCGTCATTTCTGCAAGGTTTGCGCCCTTGCCGCCGAGAAGTTCGCGCATTTTTGCGTTACCTTCGGTAAAAAGGTAACAATACTTTTTAGCCATGAAATGATTTCCTCCTGATTTTTTCATCATTACCGTCTATTATTGTACAACATTTGCAGATAAATTTCAAGCTTTTCACGAAAAAATTTTCCAAATATCTCCGACCGCCGCCGCGCCCCACGGCAAAAAAAGCGTCCGCACGTTTACCCTTTGCGCCGGACGGCAATACCTGCCGTATGCAACGCCTGTATACCAACTGCCGCCTGCCCCTTTCGGGACAAACGGCCTTTGCCGTGGAAAACGGCCGCTTTTCGACGCCCCGCCCCCGCTGCGGCGACGTCACCGATCTGCAGGGCGCGTTCGTGCTGCCCGCTTTTTTGGACGCCCATTCCCACCTGCTGGCCTATGCGCTTTCGCTGCTGCAGGCGGACGGCGCGCGCTGCACGGCAGCGAACGACCTGATTGCCGCCGCCGAACGGTTTGCACGGGAAGAGGAGCTGTCCCCGCACGCGCTGGTCACCGTAAAAAACGTCGACGCGCTGCCCGAAGGCGACGCGCTGGACGACTGTCCGCGCCCCCTGCACATACAGCACCCCTCCGGCCATGCCGGCGCGTTCAACGCCGCCGCGGCGCGCCTGCTGGGATTGCCGCGGAGCGGGATCTTTCGCGAGGCGCAATACCTTGCGGCGACAAGGCGCGTCCCCATGCCCGCTCCCGAAGCGGCGGCGCGCGCCTTTGCCCGAGCGCGGACCGACTACCTGTCCCGCGGGACGGTGCTGGCGCAGGAGGGCTACCTTTCGCGCGAATTGTTCCCCCTCTGCGAAACGCTGCTGCAAACGCCGTCCGCCCTGCCCGTCGTCGCCTACTGCGCCGCCGACGACTACGACGAGGCGCGCAGACGGTTTGCCCCCCTTGCGGCGCACGGCCTTTCGGTAGGCGGGATAAAAATTTTTTTGGACGGCTCGCCGCAGCTGAAGACGGCCTTTTTGCGCCGCCCTTACCGCACAGGCGGGCAAGGCGAGGCGACCATGACGGAACGGGAGACGGCCGAAGCGTGCCGCTTTGCCGCCGCCCGCGGCGCGCAGCTGCTGGCGCACTGCAACGGCGACGGCGCCATAGAGCGCTTTTTGAACGCACTGGAGGGCCTTTCCGCAGCCGAACGCCGCGCGATCCGCCCCGTTGTGATCCACGCCCAGCTGATGGGCGACGACCAGCTGGACCGCGCCGCACGGCTGGGAGCCGTTCCCTCCTTTTTCCCGGCGCATATAAAATATTGGGGGGAGACGCACATATCCAATTTGGGCAGAGCGCGCGCCGCGCGCATTTCGCCGGCAAAGAGCGCCCTGCTGCGCGGCATTCCCTTTACTCTGCACCAGGACACCCCCGTTTGCCCGCCTTCCCCGCTGGAAGCCGTATCCTGCGCCGTTGCGCGGCGCACGCAGAGCGGGCGGCGGTTTGCATGCCAGGCGATCGACGTGCGCGAGGCGCTGGAAGCCGTCACGCGGAACGTCGCCGCCCAATACGGCTTTGCGGATCGGGGCGCGATCCGGCCCGGATACCGCGCCGACTTTATCGTGCTGGACGACGACCCCTTTGCCTGCCCGCCCGAAGCCCTTGCGTCGCTGCGCGCGGCGGCCGTATACCGAGACGGAGAATGCGTGTTCCGCGCCTGACGGCGGCAAGACCCGCGGTGCGCAATCATCATCCGCCGGCATCGCCGGCGTGTTTCATTTTCCTTCGCCTGCGGCTCGTACCGCCATAGGCGGGGCGGGCCGCAAGCCCCCATATTACCGGCCGCGCGCAAGCCGCGCCCGGGACGACCCGAAAGTCACGCAATCGTTCCTTGCCGCCCGTAAACCGGTCGCATGCCTTCCCCTGCCTCGCCCCGCTTGCCCCGGCAATGTGTTATAGCATCGCCGTATAAAAAAGCGAGGATCTTTCTCGGTAAAAAGCGGAAAAAATTCCGGCATTTTTTACAGCGGACGCGTTTTTGCGCTTTCCCGCGAAAATTCGCGCCCGCACGGGATTGACTTTTTGACGGCGGCGTGCTACAATAAGGGAGATTTCCGACAAAAAAGAGGTAGAAAATGATCGACTATTCTTTAAAAGCGCTTACGGCAGACGAGCTTATGTTTAAAGTCAACCCCATTAAGGCGACCCCCGATACGAAATTCGAGATAAAGCCCTTTTTTTCGCGCCAGATCCGCCACCCCAACGAAAACCCCAAGATCAACATCGTCGTGCTGGAGTGCAAGATCGAGAGCACGGAGGAATCGCCCAAGCCGTTTAATCTGACGGCGCGCTTTGTGGGCGTATTCGAAGTGAACAACATGGAGACGGACGAGGACCGCCGCATCTTTGCGATCAACGCCACAGAGACCATGTTCCCCTACCTGCGCGCGGCCATCACCAACCTGACGGCGGACGCGCTGGTAAATCCGCTTACGCTGCCCGTTGTGCCCGGCGCAACGCTGTTCCCCGAGGACCGCGGCGCCAGCCAATACACGCTGAACTTCGATCCCAAGGTCGTCAACTGACCAATGAATTGTCAAACTAAGTGCAACACTTTTTGAGATTTTCTTGGAACAAATCTAGCGGTGTTCGGAAATGCAAAACT
>CALVPS010000049.1 GCA_944354035.1 uncultured Clostridia bacterium
TCTTTTATTTACATACCCTGATTATTTTATAAAAGATGGCAACGGGCGGCGGACTTATTGTAAAAGTCCGCCGCCCGCTTCAAACATAGGCAATATTATTGAGTTAATTTATGTGTTCCCACAGTCGAGTTCAATTACTATCCTCACCGTGCGGAATTGCTTTGTCACTTTTTCGCGATAGCCGTGCTCGTCCACACTGAAGATAAAATGGGGATAAAACAGCTCAAAAGTAGCTATTTCGGCGTATTTTTGCTCTAATTTCGACGTAGCACTACCATAGTCTCAACGTGCTTGGTTTGCGGGAACATGTCGAAGGGCTGCGCAAAGGCGATCCGGTACGGCCCCGCCGCATCGCGTTTTACAAGTTCGCCCCGCTCGTTTTCGGCAAGCGAACCCGTAAGAATGCCCGCATCACGCGCCAGCGTTGCGGGATCGCACGAGATCATGACGATCTTTCGGACGCCGGCCGACAGAACGGCCTGCAGTACGCTGCGCGCCGCCCCCGCGCGCGGCGGGTCGAGCACGACGGCAGCCTGCGGATGCGCCCGAAACAGGTCGGGAAGACAGTCCTCTACCCGTCCGCACAAGTTGGTCATTTTATCGGCCAGGCCGTTGCGCTCGCGCAGGCTCTGTGCGCAGCTGTGCGCTTCGGCCACCACCTCTATCCCGTAAGCGTGCGCGCACTTGCGGGCGAACATGGCGGTGAGCAGACCGCCGCCCGCATAACAATCGATCACCGTATCGTCGGCATTCACGCAGGCCAGGGCGCGGTCGTACAGCTTGCCGCGCACGTTTTCGTTGACCTGCAAAAAGGTGTTGGGGCCCGCCTCGTACACAATGCCGGAGTCGACGCACTCGTAGCGCCCCTTGCCCTTGAGCAGACGGAAGCGCTCGCCGAACACGACGTTGGTTTTGGCGTTGTTGAGATTCAAATAAAAGCTATAGACGGGGAAAATTTCGTCCAAAAGGTACAAAAAGTAATCGATCCCCTTGATCTCCTCCACGGTGACCACCAGCGTCACGATATACTTTGCGCGCAGTTCGCGCACGACGATGTGGCGGACCTGACCTTCGCCCGTCTCCTCGTCGTAGCCGTCCAGCCCGCATTTATCCATAAATTTCAAGAGCGCGGCGATGAGTTTTTCGGACCATTCGGGATGGATCGGACAGCTCTGCGTGGGCACGATGCGATGCGAGCGTTCGGCAAAAAAGCCAACCGCGTTTTCACCGCTGCGGCGGCCGACGGGCAGCTGCAGCTTGTTGCGGTAGCCGTACTCCTTTTCGCTGCGCTCGCAGGGCAGCACCTCGGCCGAAATGCCGCCGATCTTTTTCAGCGCATCACGCACGAGTTCCGTCTTTAATTTCAGCTGCGAGCGGTAACGCATGTGCTGCAGCTGGCAGCCGCCGCAGCGAAAGAACACGGGACAGCGGGGCCGCATACGCTCTTCGGCGGGCGTAAGCAGCTCCTCGATTTTGGCGTAACCGACCGTCCCCTTCTGTTTAAGCACCTTTAACCGGGCGCGCTCGCCCGGGAGCAGATAGGGCACGAAGTACGTTACTTCCCCAACGCGCACAACGCCCTCGCCCTGCGTGCCAAGCCCCCCGCATACGGCGGTAAAACTATCGTTCTTTTCCATATCGCTACCTCCCGATCCGCCGCATAACGGCATTGACCGACCGCTGACACAGCACGATCAGACAGTCGTATCCGATAAATACGACGGCTCCCCCCAAGAACAGGACCCAATACAAATAGGGCTCGATCGCCCGATACCATGCAAGCCGGTCCACCCCGAAAAACGGGATCAGCACGTACACCAGCGTGAACCACAGGGTAAGCACAAACCAGGCCGCCTTGACGAAATATACGATGGCGTGCAGCCACGGCCTGTGCACATATTTTTTTTGCAGATAGTTGGCCAGCGGATGCAGCCCGAAAAACATGACGTAGGGAAGCAGCCGCCACAGCCCCACCACAAACCCCGTAAACAAGAACGAGAGGAGCACGGTAGCCACAAACCCGAGCACGTATCCCCACACAAAGTCTTTGTACAGCGGCAGCATAAAGGCAACGGCGGCCAAAACGTAGCTCCCCGCAAGCAGCACCTGCACATACGAACCCAGCGTAAGCGCCATAACGGCAAAGGCGCAGGCGATCGCGGAGAGCGCGATCTCGTACGAACGCGACGGCTTTTTCATGGCGCGGCGTCAGTAATGGCAGCCGCAGCAGAGGTTGAACAGGCAATTGACGCACAGGTAGGTGTAGCAGAGCGTCATGCAGTTCGAGCACCAGTTCCCCCCCATCTGTTCGCCGCCCGTGCCGGGATCGGGGTTGGTGTGCGGGGCGCCGCCCGTCTGTTTACGGTAATCCGCGCGCTGCTTCAGTTTTTCGTACGCAGTGCGATACTTTTCGTTTTCGCCGTCCATCTGCATGGCGATCTCAAGCTGCTTTTTGCTCTCGTTCATCCAGTTCTTTTTGTAAAAGACCACCGACTGCAGATAGTGCCACTCGGCGCCGCGCTCGTTAAAGGCGTCCAAAAGCAGCTGCGCGCGGGCCAGATCGCCGCTGCGGATACAATTGCCCACCTCTTCGAAGGACGAGGCTCCCTCGGTGTTTTTGCGATGCTCGCGCCGCTCTTCCATGATCTCGCGGTAGGCGGCGTCCAGCCGGCCGAGCATGCGGGCGGCCTGGTTGCCCGCCTCCCCGTCCAGCCACTTGTCCTCGTTATATTTTGCCTTCAATCGCTCGTAGCTCTCGCGGATCTCTTCGTCCGTTGCGGATTCGTCTACCTGTAAGAGTTCGTAGTTTTCTCTGTTCATACCTCTATCCTTATACGTTTTTATATGCTTTTATATGCGTTATGTGCCGCAGCCCCGCATTCAGCGGACGACGCGCACCGTGCGCTCCAAATTCTGCGGCGGAAGCCCCTTTATAATGCGCTGCGTCTCCAACGGGATCCCGCGCAGGATCACGTTGTCCGTCAGATCGCGGTTGAAAGAAAACGAAATGTCCCGAAGCCCTTCGCGCATCGAATAAAACAGCGTGTCGAATAAAAATTCTACTTCCTCGCCGTTGTCTGCGACAAGGCGCTCGCGGCTCTCGCTGCCGTACACCAGAAAAAAAGGGTTATAGCGGCCTTTTTTGCGGTCCTTGTCGTAGTCGTCAAGCGCGTCGATCAGGTACACCCACTTGCCGATGGCGTAAAACAGCTCCTGCGAGGCGGCGGACGAGCGCTCCTTTAAAAAGTGGACGGAGAGCTTGCGCATCAGCTCGGCCGTGGGCTCGGCCGCGGCGTCGAGCGAGGCGACGCGGGCGCGTTCCGCAGCCTCCTGCGCCGCGACGTACTCCTCCACCAAGGCGACCATTGCGGGATACTGCTGTTTGGCGCGGCGATATCCTTTTTTGAACCAGGCGCGCGCCGCGCGCCCTCTTCCGCCGTCACGGATGTCGTCGGAATACTTCTGATAGGCGAGCGCGGTGTTCAGCGCGCCCAACTCTTTGGTGAGCTCGTCCACCGCCGCAATGGGACGTTTGCGGATACAGTGTTCGGCACAATGGCGGCGTTCGATGCGGATATCCGTGCCCGTCATATTGTGCAGCAGCGCCGAAAGAAAGGTGACGTCGTACGTGAGGCCGAAGCGCGCGCGCTGTCCGCACGCGGCGCCGATAGACCTGCACAGCCCGCAGTAAAGCGCCTGGTACAGCAAATAGTCCTTTACAAATAAGTTTGGCAGATCGTAGCGAACGTATCCAAACACCTTTACTCTCCCCGATAGAACCCGATCTTGCGGTACACCTTCGAAAGCGTCTTTCGCGCCGTATACGCGGCCCGCTCCGCGCCCTCTTTCAAAACGCCGGAAAGATACGCCTTGTCGGCAAGCAGACGCCGCTGCTCGGCCTGCACGGGTGCAAGGGCGTCGGCCACCGTTTCGCCCACGGCCGACTTGAGATCGCCGTAGCCGCGGCCCTCAAACGCGCACGCCGCTTCGGCCGCCGTGCAGCCGCGGAACGCCGCATAGATATTTAACAGATTGGTCACGCCGGGCTGCTCCTCGGAGACGGCGACGCGGTTGAAACTGTCGGTGACGGCGCGGCGGAATTTGCGCAGTATCGTATCGCGATCGTCCGAAAGATAGACGGACGCATTGGGATTTTCGTCGGACTTGCTCATCTTGTGCAGCGGATCCTGCAGCGACATGATCTTGGCGCCCTCTTTTAAAATATATGCCTCGGGCACGCGGAACGTCTCGCCGCAGCGATGGTTGAATCGTATGGCGATATCGCGCGTGATCTCCACATGCTGGCGCTGATCGACGCCCACGGGCACGTAATCGGCCTGATACAGCAAAATATCCGCCGCCATCAGCACGGGGTAATCCATAAGGCCCATGTTGATGTTTTCGGGATGCCTGGCGCTCTTATCTTTAAATTGCGTCATACGCTCCATTTCGCCCACATAGGTGAACGTGTTTAATACCCACGCCAGTTCCGCATGGGCCGGCACGTTGGACTGCACGTACAGCGCGCACTTCTGCGGATCGAGCCCGCAGGCAAGATACAGCGCCGCAAGCTCCAGCGTGCGGCGGCGCAGGTCGGCCGGCTCCTGCCGCACCGTAATGGCGTGCATATCGGCGATCGCGTAATAGCAGGTAAACCGATCCTGCATGGCCACCCAGTTGCGGATGGCGCCCAAATAGTTCCCGATCGTCAGGTTCCCGCTCGGCTGCACGGCCGAATACATCACTTTTTTATCCATATCGCTCCTTAAAATCAATGCCTTTGCGCCCGCATGATACGATAAGGGCGTAACGCGAACCCGGTCAAAGGCGGGATCCGGGGCGCTTATCCTTGCCGGAGTCCTTACCCGAGACGGCCGCATTGCCGCGAAAAAAAGGCGTAGTCCGCATTTTCCCCTTTACAGTATACCATATCCGCCCTTAAATTGCAATGGGTAACGTGTTCACAGAGTGAAAATTTCCCGATAAGACGTCCACCGTTCTTTCACGCAGACGCACAAAACGGCCGCGGGACATATGCGTCGGCATGCAAAAGCGGAAACGATGCGGCAAAACGGACGCGCGGCGGCACACATGTGCCGCCGCGCGTCTTTTGCATCGGTGAATTATACTATTAAGTGCAACAGTTGAGAAAAAAAGGAGTTCATACAAATCTGTGGTAAAATAGAGTTGCGAAACAAAATTTACACCGGAGGAGACTTGTAT
>CALVPS010000050.1 GCA_944354035.1 uncultured Clostridia bacterium
TACGTTTGCGGGCTGGTATACGGATGCGGAAAACGGCACGCTCGTCACGGATGGCACGACGGTGCAGACGGCCTCCGTTCACACGTTGTACGCGCGGTGGGAGATCGTGGAGTATTCCGTTACCTATGTTTTGAACGGCGGCAAAAATGTCGCGGGTAACCCTGCGACGTACACCGTGGAAAGCAACCTTGTGCTGCAGGATCCCGTGCGCGACGGATACGCGTTTAAGGGCTGGTTTACGTCGGAAACGGGCGGCGACAGGGTGGTCGGGCTCGGCAACGGCAAGACGGGCGATCTTACGCTGTATGCGCGCTGGGAGACGCAGGTCTTTACCGTAACATTCTATGCAGGGGTCGACGGTGAGGAGCCGAAGACACAGTCGGTCGTTTCGGGTGGTACGGCGGCATTCGTACGTCCCGAAAGGGAGGGCTACCTGTTTGTGGCGTGGTATACCGACGAGGCCCGTACGCAGGAGTACGATTTTGCGGATGCCGTAACGGACGATCTTGCGTTGTATGCCGGCTGGCGGCTTGCATCGATCAGCGCCACGCTTGAGGGCGGCGCGACCATCGTGGTGCAGTCGAATACCGGCTTTGACGAAGGGACTCGACTTTGCTTCAGCGAAGTGACCGACGACGATCCGCTGAAGAGCGCGCAGGCAAGCCTTGCCGACAATATGACGATCGGAAAACTGTACGATATTTCCATAGTCGACGCAAACGGCGATCCGATCGCGATCGAAGGGCCCATTACCGTATGCATTTCGCTGGACGGTCTTGGCGAAGCGGAGGGCAGCTACGGGATCGTCTATATTCCCGACGACTTCGACGGCGAAGGAGTGGAGGAGCTTGCCGCCACGCTGCAGGATGGAAAACTGTACTTCCATGCATGGCACTTCAGTATGTATGCGGTGGTCGATATCGTGCCCGTGGCCGGCGGATTTCCCTGGTGGTGGATCTTGGTGGCCGTGGCGGGCTGTGCGGTGCTTGTGCTGATCGCGGTGCTGCTGATCAGGGCCAATCGCCGCTACGAGCTCACCTATGTCAACGGCGGCGTTGCGCCCCTTAAATTAAAGGAGAGCGCCCTGGTCGAAATGCCGATCCCCGTCCGCGAGGACGAAGTGTTCGACGGCTGGTATTATGACGAGGCATTCAATAATCCGGCCATGATCACGGCAATGCCCAAACAAAACCTTATCCTGTATGCCAAGTGGCGCCGCATCACCGATGCCGAGCGCGCCGCACGCGAGCAGCAGCGCCATATGGGTGAAGAATTGCAAGAGGACGATCCGCAGTAATTGACGGCGGCCCTCGGACATTTGTCCGAGGGCCGCTTTTTGCATAAGGAAATGCCGCGATCGCATTACGGCAGGGGCGCTCGCTGCCGGACCTTTGTTACTTATCCGTGCGGCAAGGGTGCCTGTTCTATTAGCCCGTGCCTCCTTAGCGCCGAGGGTTTTACGGGGTCAAGGGGACGGGGGATCGGGGAGATCGAATAAAAAATCGGCAGCCGCAGGGTCGTGCGGCTGCCGAAAAACAGAGTTTTTTACTCGCGGGAGATGGGAGAATCGCAGTAGGGGCAGCGGATATTTGTACCTTTATATGTAAATTTTGCACCGCAATAGGGGCATTCCATAACATTTTCCCGCTCGTTCAGCGCCTGATTTTCGTTGAGCGTCAAAAGATCGCCCTCGCGTTTGAATCCGATCAGATAGCGCTTTTGGAAGCACACCGTCAAATGGTTGCGTACGTCCTTTTCGCTCATCGAAAGCTGCACGGCAAGTTCCTGTACGCTGTATAGGTGTTCCTCTACGATCGCGCTCACCAGGCGGTACAGCACGCGCTTGTTGCCGTATTCTACCCAGCCGAAGGTGCAGCCGTAAAATCCGGTTGCCAGACAGGCGATGCCGACGCCCCACATGCCCGGCTGCCCGATCCCCAGGCCTACGCCAAGCAGTATACCGCCCAGCGGAAACATCATGGTCAAGATCAGTGCTACAAGTAGGCTTTTGCGCAGTGCTTTACGAATGGGGGCCATAGTCTGTTCCTTATTTAAACTTATTTTTTTACGTTTTTATAAGCGCAACGGCTTCCACTTCAACCAGCGCGCCCTTGGGAAGGGCTCGTACGGAGACACAGCTCCTAGCGGGGCGGCCCGTAAAGTAGCGGCCGTATATTTCGTTGAATGCGGCAAAATCGTCCATGTGGATCAAAAAGCAGGTGGTTTTTATCGTCTGTTCCAACGAGGAGCCCGCCGCCTCCAACACTGCCTTCAAGTTCCGGCAGACGCGCTCGGTCTGTTCACGAATGCCGCCCTCCGTCATGGCTCCCGTGGCGGGATCCAAGGCGATTTGTCCCGAAGTGAACACCAGTCCGCCGGCGGTCAGCGCCTGCGAATAGGGGCCGATGGCCGCCGGGGCGGAGGATGTTTGTACGATTTTCATGGTTGTTCTCCTTATACTATGCCGTATTGCGGCGACCGATCGCGTCCGATCGCAAAAATTTTGCTCAATCGCAAATTTTAAATCCGGCATCCGCAAGCGCGCGCTTTATTTGCGCAATATGTTCAAAGTTGCGCGTTTCCATATCGATGCGCAGGTAGCAGCCGATCACGGCGCTGCCGGCGTTGGCGTGTTCGTGGTGAACGGCCACCACGTTTGCGCCGCATTCGGCAATGATGCGCGATACGGCCACCAGCTGCCCGGGCTTATCTAACAGCTCAATGTTCAGTGTAAACTGTCTTCCGCTCATCACCAGGCCGCGCGTGATCACGCGGCTTAAAATGGTGACGTCGATATTGCCGCCCGAAACCAGGCAACACACGCGCTTTCCCGTAAGTTCGGGGAATTTTCCCGCCATAACGGCGGCGACGGGCGTCGCCCCGGCGCCTTCGGCGATCATCTTTTGTTTTTCGATCAGCGCAAGAATGGCGGCGGAAATTTCTTCGTCGGTGACGGTTGCCATGCCGTCTACATATTTGCGGCAGTATTCAAACGTATGCTCGCCGGGCTGTTTTACCGCAATGCCGTCGGCAATGGTCGAAACGGAGGCAAGGCTTTCGATATGGCCGTCCGTCAGCGAGGTCAGCATGCTCGGCGCGCCGGCCGCCTGTACGCCGTAAACTTTAATATTCGGGGCGATGGACTTTACGGCGAACGCCACGCCGGAAATGAGTCCGCCGCCGCCGACGGGGACGACGATCGCATCCAAATTCTTTACCTGTGATAAAATTTCCAGCCCGATGGTGCCCTGGCCCGCGATCACGTCCTCATCGTCGAAGGGGTGGATAAAGGTAAGGCCGCGCTCCTCTTTTAATTGCAGTGCACGGGTATAGGCGTCGTCGTATACGCCCGGGACAAGGCATAACTCCGCGCCGTAGCTGCGCGTGGCCTCTACCTTAGAGATGGGGGCGCCGTCCGGCAGACAGATCAATGCGGGGATCTTGTTTTTTTGCGCTGCCAGCGCCACGCCCTGCGCATGGTTGCCTGCAGAGCAGGCAATTACACCGCGCTGCTTTTCTTCGGGAGAGAGCTGTGAAATTTTATAGTAAGCCCCCCGAATCTTAAACGAGCCTGTTTTTTGCAAATTTTCTGCTTTTAAAAACAGCTCGCACGTATCGGTAAGGGCGCTTGTGCGCACAACGTCGGTTTTATAGATGGCGTCTTCCAACACTTTCTGCGCATGGATCACGCGTTCAATGGTAAGCATGGCTACATTCCTTATCCGTTCAATTAAAAAAATTATACGCCGTTTGTCGCCGTTTGTCAATGGTTTGAGAAATATGCACGCAAAAATTGCAGAGACGGTCGACGGTGCGCCGATTGGTACCGTTGGGCGAAGAGAGATGATGAATTGTCAAACTAAGTGCAACACTCTGTGAGTTTTTTGGACAAAACTTGCGGTGGGGATAAGGAGGCATAAAAACGAATTTTACGGGATCGATCAAAGTTTATTCGACCGAATAGGGAAAGGGAAGAAGATCTTTTGCATTGATTTTCTTTAATTCCCCAAGCGCCGACACAATGACCTTGCACTCCGGCATATAGTCGTGCAATATCTGGCGGCAATTTCCGCAAGGCGATATAATTTCTTTGCCGTCTGCTCCTCTGACTGCAACAATAACGTCAAAATCTCTTTCTCCGTTTGTGATCGCTGTACCGATTGCCACTTGTTCTGCGCAGGCTCCGTGCAAAGAATACAGGTTTACACCAACATAAATTTTCCCGTTTTTGCAACGTACGGCGGCGCCTACGGTATGATTATCGTGTTTTGCGTCGTAGTTTAGACGGATCGCTTTTTGCGCCGCTTCGATCAGATCGTAATCTTCCTTCTTTAAATCTTGCATTTTTTTAACCTCTTATCTTGATCCTTATCGCCGTTTATGTAAACATATGATATCATGAATAAAAGCTTTTTTCAACTATACCGTAGCATAAAAATCAGACTTTGGAATGATAGGGGGCTTGCATATCTGGGTGTCGTTGCGCCGGTTCGTTCCCGTATCCGGGTTTAACGCTTTTCCCAAAAAAACATAAAAAAGACAGGCAATAAGCCTGTCCGTTTGATGGTGGACACAAAGGTGACGTGTCCGAACACCCGCTTAAAGATAATTCCCGAATGGTTTTATCGGGATCATCCTCTGCCGGCGGCATATAATTCAGATAGTTGTAGTAGATCTCAAAGCGGTCGTCGTAAAGCACGATTTTCTGTATCAGGTTCTTTATCAGCAGTTTCGGTTGCTGCTTGATGGTATGCGTCAGATATTCGACGAC
>CALVPS010000051.1 GCA_944354035.1 uncultured Clostridia bacterium
TACCCGTTGACGGGTGCGCCGGTATTATACCCTTTTAGGGTCTGTGCAAACCACCAGTTCACTGGTGGTTTTGACTTCGACGTTTTTATGAGGGAGATGGTAAACGCTTCAGTGTTTTTCCTCCTGCCGTTGGCGGCGGAAGGCAGAGGGCGTTTGACCCGCCACGGCCAGAAAATTGCGGTTGAAGCTGCGGATTGAGGCGTAGCCGCAGGCGGCGGCGATCTCCGATACGTTTTTATCTTCGGAGGGGTTGCACATAAATCGCTGCGCCATAGAGATGCGCAGCTCGTTCAAAAAGGCCGAAAAGCGCATGTTAAAGGTGCGGTTGAACAGCGAGGAGAGGTAGTTGTAGCTTACGTGCAGTTCGGCGGCGATCTGTTTCAGCGAAAGGTCGTATGCCAAATTGTCATTTACGTATTCCAGTACCTTTGCCAAAAGTTCGCGGCTGTCGGCGTGCCGCGTTTCAAATTTGGTACGGTCGGCAAGTTCGCTGAGGATCCAGTAAAAGCATGCCTTTTTGCGGTAACGGTTGCCTTCGCGCTCCAGGCAGTCGTTGACCGCCGCCGCATACTTCGAAAAGTCGAACACGGGCATGTGTGCAACGCGGTGCTTATGCGTTTCAAAAAATCCTGCGATAAAGCTGGACGAAAATACGCATACGACGTTCTTGCTGCTGCCGAGCGTTACGACGGAATGGATCTGGTATGGAAAAATGACCGCCGCTTCGCCTGCCTTTAAATCGTATGCCTTTCCGTCGATCTGAATGCGCAGCATGCCCTGCGTACAGCATAAATATTCGTAACAGGCATGAAAATGCAGGGGGGTGCGCTGGTTGGTCTGCCGACGGAAAAACAGGTAGTCCGGGCGGTCGGCGCGCTGCGGTTCGTAGGCGGCGATCATAACAACTCCTTAATTTTTGTCCATAATTGTATAACTTTTAACTTGCTTTGTCAAGCATACGATCTTATAATACAAAAAAGCGTTAAAAAGGGAGGAACGTGCCCGATATGAAGTTGATCGACGCGCTGTTTGCGGATATCGCGCCGCGGGCGGCGGAAAAAAACATTGTAACATACGGCGAATACCGCATTACCGTGCTGACCGACCGGCTGTTCCGCATGGAGTACG
This sequence comes from uncultured Clostridia bacterium, assembly GCA_944354035.1. Classification (GTDB taxonomy): domain Bacteria; phylum Bacillota; class Clostridia; order Christensenellales; family Borkfalkiaceae; genus Gallimonas. The sequence continues at coordinate 1,129 of CALVPS010000051.1, forward strand.
GGAGCGCATCGTTTACCGACGAAGCGACGCAGGCGGTTTGGTTCCGCGATCTGCCGCCCGTCGGCTTTTCCGTCTCGCGGGAGGGGGAGGCGCTGCACATCGTCACGGCGGCCTGCACGCTGTGCGTAAGGCCGTCGCCGCAGGATTGTACGGTGCTGCTGGACGGCTGCGAACGGGCGCTTGACAACGCCGGGAACCTGCTCGGCACGACGCGCACGCTGGATATGAACCGAAAGGGGAAGGTGTTGGTCAACGGAAAACGCGTGCACTTTTCCGATCCGGCGTTATTGGAGGCGGGCGTCGTTTCGCAGACGGGTGTGGCGGTGCTGGACGATTCCTCCACGCCGCTGCTGGGCGCGGACGGGCTGACGCACCCGCGCGGCGCGGTAGGGATCGACCGATATATTTTTGCTTACGGACACGATCACCGCGCCGCCGTGCGCGCGTTGTTTGCGCTGTGCGGGCCCGCGCCCATGCTGCCGCGCTATGCCTTCGGCAACTGGTGGAGCCGCTATCATGCCTATACCGACCGCGAGTACCTGCAGCTGACGGATCGCTTTGAACGCGAACGGGTACCGCTGAGCGTCGCCACCGTCGATATGGATTGGCACTATGTGGATATCGGCGCGGAGTTCGGAAAGGAGGCCGAAGTTCCCGCGCGCTCGTACGGGAACCGTGTAAGCGGCTGGACGGGTTTCAGCTGGAACAGGCATCTGTTTCCCGATCACCGCGCGTTTTTACGTGAACTGCATGCGCGCGGCCTGCGCGTTACGCTCAATCTGCACCCCGCCGACGGCGTGCGGTGGTTCGAGGATGCCTATCGGCCGATGTGCGCGGCCACGGGCGTCGATCCGCAGTCACGCGCGCCCGTTGCGTTCGACCTCTCCGATCCCGCCTTTATCAACGCCTATTTCGGAGTGCTGCTGCAGGGCCTGCAGGAGGACGGGGTAGACTTTTGGTGGATCGACTGGCAGCAGGAAAAGGTGCGCCGGGGCAAAAACGGCGACTTCGATCCGCTTTGGACGCTCAACCACTATCACTACCTGTATTCCGCCCGCGGCGGGAAGCGCGGGATGACGCTTTCGCGCTATGCGGGAATTGGCTCGCACCGTTATCCGCTCGGCTTTTCGGGCGATACCGTGGTCACGTGGGAGCTTTTGGAATTTATGCCGTATTTTACGGCGACGGCAGCCAACGCGGGGTACTTTTTCTGGAGCCACGATATCGGCGGACACCATTTCGGCATAAAGGACGACGAGTTGTACGTTCGCTGGCTGCAGTTTGCCGTGTACAATCCCGTGCTGCGGCTGCACTCTTCCAATATGGCGCTCACGGGCAAGGAGCCCTGGAAGTTTTCGCCGGGCACCGCGGCGATCGCGGAGTCGCTGCTGCGCCGCCGCGAGGCGCTCGTTCCTTACCTGTACACGTTGGCGGCGCGGGCGCATTTTTTGGGGCGTGCCATGGCGGAACCCATGTATTACGAGTATCCCGCGTCGCCGCAGGCCTACCGCGCGCGCGGACAGTATTGGTTCGGCGAGCTGATGGTGGCGCCCGTGACGCAGCGTACGGACGCGCAGACGGGACTGGCAAAAAAGCGGGTATGGCTGCCGGAGGGCGAGTGGCTGGATCTTTCAACACGCCTTATTTATCGCGGCGGGCGCACCGTAACGCTGTGGCGCTACCTGGAGGAGACGCCCGTATTCATGCGCAGGGGCAGTCTGTTCGTTGCGGGGGACGGGCAGGGGCTTGCGATGACGGCGTTCGGCGAGGAGGGGACGTTTTCCCTCTACGAGGACGACGGCGAGACGCGCGCGTTTGAGCAGGGGGTGTATAACATTACGCAGTTTACTCTTCGCCGCGAGGGGGAGGAAACGGTGCTGTACATTCTCCCCGGCGAGCACCCCGAACTGCTGCCCGCAGCACGCAATCTGCGGCTGACGTTCGAGGGGATCGCGTCGGCGGACGTCGTCGCGGAACAGGAGGGGAAGAAGCTGTCCGTACGGCTTACGGGGGGCGAGCGGACGGAGGTGTTCGTGCCCGCATACGATCCCGCCGCGGTCGTGTGCGTGCGGCTGAAAAACCTCGTTCCCGTCACGCGGCGCAGGGCGGCGGAGCGTCGTACGGAGCAGCTGTTTACGCGTCTGAACGGCGATAACGGACAGATCGCCGCATGGTACCGCGCCGTAACGCAGGATCCGCCCCGCCAAAAAAACCGGCTTTTTGCCTTGGGGCTGCCTGCCGCGCTGGCAGAAGCGCTTTGGGAACTGCGGTAAAAAGAAAAATAGGGGGCGCGCCGCATGTGCGGCGCGCCCCGTTCGCTTGATATGTTTGCATCCCTTTCAATCGGCGCGTACGCCGTCTGCGTCAAAGACGATGCGGGTACGGTAAAAGGCCGAAAGGCCGCGTTCCAATGCGTCGCAGTCGTCCGCACATATCGTTTCGACGGCGGAGTGCATGGCCAGCTGCGCCAGCCCAAGGTCGACGGAGGCGACGCACACCTGCCCCAGGCTGACGGCTCCCAGCGTGCTGCCGCTGCGCATATCCGAGCGGTTGTAAAAGGTCTGCCACGGTACGTTTGCGCGCTCGAAGATCGTGCGCATGACGGCCGCGGTAAGCGCGTCCGTCGTGTAGGCGCCGCCCGCATGCCCCTTTATCGCCACGCCGCCGCCCATCACCGCGCGGTTGGTGGGGTCGCACTTTTCGGGGCGGTTGGGGTGCAGTGAATGCGCGTTGTCCAGCGATACGGCAAAGGAGGAAGCGTATGTTTGCAGCAGTGTCTCGCCGCCTACGTTTTGCGCGGCGGCGATCCGGGTGAGCACGGCGCGCAAAAAGTCGCCGCC